>CAZOQQ010000028.1:0-14897 GCA_964582075.1 uncultured bacterium
AGATGCTTCACGAACTTTTCCCCGATCGATGAAGAAGCAAATGGGTTGATATAGAATCCGATCCAAACGGGCAAACAGCCGTTTCAGGTATCTCTTCTCCTCTCCGTCTTAAAAAAGAAGTCCGGCCACGGAGTCGGTACTCCAGGTTTCAAGCATGATCATTTCATTGACGGAAGGTTCTTCTTATTCTGCGGCAGTATGTTACAAAGTAACCGCTGTCGGCCGGGATGTTTTCCGTATATAACGGCAGCGCAAATACCGATTTTGTCAGACTATTCATTGTCATACATATAGCTCAATATATGGACATTCAGCAATCACCTTAATACCAGATATTGTGCTTTTTCTCTTGACATAACAAGTGAAGAAAATATACTCGAACGGTGGAAATCCGTATCGGAAGCCCGCAGATTATTTAACCGGAACCAATTATTCGGAGTATATCATGGACTGGCTGATTCGCAAGCACAACGGTAAGATAGTAAACTTCAGCAAGCTGAAAATCGAGAAAGCGGTAGAACGAACATTCAAGTCCAGTTCCACTGTTGCCGAAGCCGGTGAAATAGCGGACCTTGTTGAAGCCTCTCTTTACATGAACTACTTTAAAACCGGTTCGATACCAACCGTTGAACATATCAAGGACTTCATAGAGGAAACACTTGTTCTGCGAAAACTGACTGCCGCGGCGCGTTCGTTTATTCTTTACCGTGAAAAGAAGAACGAAGTAAGGGATATGGACCATCTGCTGGGCGGAATGGAAGAAATAGTTTCAGATTACATCGGGAAAGTTGACTGGCGCGTCAAGGAAAACTCCAATATGAACTATTCGCTTCAGGGTCTGAACTTTTACCTTTCCTCTTCGATAACCAGAAAATACTGGCTCAGCAGAATTTACACTCCCAGGATAAGGGAATTTCAGGAAAACAGTGATTTTCATATCCATGATCTTGGAATACTCGGACCCTACTGTGTGGGATGGGATCTTATTACGCTCCTCAAGGAGGGTTTCAGGGGAGCCAGAGGGAAAACCGAATCATCTCCTCCAGCGCATCTTAGAACCGCTCTCGGGCAAATAGTAAATTTCTTCTACACACTTCAGGGGGAAGCTGCGGGAGCCCAGGCTTTCTCAAGTTTCGATACTCTGCTGGCTCCTTTCATAAGATATGACGGACTGGGTTATCCCGAGGTTAAGCAGGCTTTTCAGGAATTCCTTTTCAATGTCAACATCCCTACGCGCGTTGGATTTCAGGCTCCGTTCACGAACATAACCATGGATCTGAAGCCTTCGGCAACATTCCGTGATCAAAAAGTAATAATCGCCGGTGTGCCGAAAAATGATACGTATGGCGATTTCCAGAAAGAAATGGACATGATAAACCGGGCCTTTGCCGAGCTTATGATGGAAGGTGATTCAAAAGGAAGAATTTTCACGTTTCCAATACCCACGTACAACCTGACAAAAGATTTCGAATGGGATAACGATAACCTGAAGCCGTTATGGGAAATGACCGGAAAGTACGGAGTTCCGTATTTCAGCAACTTCGTGAATTCGGACATGGATCCGGACGATGCCAGAAGCATGTGCTGCAGACTCCGCCTTGATAATAGAGAGCTTAGAAGCAGAGGCGGCGGTCTTTTCGGCTCCAACCCTCTCACGGGCTCAATAGGGGTTGTCACCATCAATCTCCCGAAAATCGGATACACATCGGCTGACGAGGATGAATTCTTCAATCGTCTTACGGCTGTAATGGAAGCTGCAAGGGAATCTCTGGAACTCAAGCGTGATCTGATAGAGAAGCTTACGGAAAAAGGGCTTTATCCGTATACAAGTTACTATCTGCGCAGCATCAAGGCCGAACAGGGGCATTACTGGAGTAACCACTTCTCTACGATAGGGCTTATCGGAATGAACGAATGCTGCGTGAATTTTCTGGGTAAAAGTATTGCCGACGAAAAGAGCCGTAAATGGTCTCTCACGGTTCTCGATTTCATGCGGGAAAAGCTGACTGAATTCCAGAAGGAAACCGGGAATCTCTACAACCTTGAAGCGTCCCCTGCCGAAGGGGCTTCGTACAGCCTTGCGAGACAGGATAAGAATGAATTCCCTGACGCCTACTGCATGGGGAGTTCCGATCCGTACTATACCAATTCGGTTCACCTGCCGGTTACTGAACACAAGGATATTTTCGGACTTCTTGAACACCAGGATCCTCTTCAGACAAGATTCACCGGAGGAACGGTTGTTCACGTGTATATCGGAGAAGCCATAACCGATTGGAAGATGGTCAGAAAACTTGCGAAATCAATTGTTACTCGGTACCATCTTCCCTATTTCAGTTTCACCCCCACGTTCTCTATCTGTCCCGTACACGGATATATAGCGGGAGAACATTTCCTGTGCCCTTATCCACATACCCGGGAAGAACTCGCGGAATTCGGTGAAATTGTGAATGCGGATGAATACGATAAACTGCCCGAAGGCAGCTACGCTGAAATTAACAGCACTGATTCAGAAGATCAGGGCAATCTCTTCCTGAACATTGGAAAGGTTTCAACAAATGTCTGAAACAGGAAACGTGAAAAATATCAAAGCGATAAAAACAGAGGTTTACTCACGAATCGTCGGGTACTACAGACCGGTTCAAAGCTGGAACAAGGGAAAAAGGGAAGAATTCTCTCAACGTGAATATATTTCAATCAACGAAACCGGCACGAAGGCTGATAGTTGATTCGATCTCTCACAGGCACCAGCCTGATTGAATACCCGGGAAAAATATCATCGGTAGTTTTCATATCCGGATGCAATCTGTATTGCCCGTTCTGTCATAATCCGGAACTCGTAAGACCCGATTTGCTCGATGCGGAATTCATGCTCACTCATGAGGAAGTGATAGATGAACTGCGGCAGCGTGAAGGCTTCATCGAAGCGGTTTCAATTACCGGCGGCGAACCACTTCTTTACGGTGGTATTACAGATTTTTTGAAAAGTGTAAAGTCTGAAACGGATCTCTCCGTGAAACTGGACACAAACGGAACACAGCCGCACACGCTGAAGAAAGTACTGCATTACCTTGATTACATCGCGATGGATCTGAAAAGTTCCCCTTCAAAGTACATGAAATCTACCGGCGAAAAAGCTCTTTTCCAGGATGTTCGCGAATCAATTGAGATTATCAGATCACTGCCAGCGTACGAATTCCGGACTACTATGGTTCCGGGTATCGTGGACAGGGAAGATGTTATCGAACTCCTGCAGAAAACGGGCAGAATCAAACGGTACGTTTTGCAGACTTTTCATTCGGGCAAAACCCTTTCACCTGAATTTACCGATGCATCCGCTTATCCCAGGAGATACCTCGAAGATCTTGCCGGTACGTTGCGGAACATGAACCTTGCCGAAGAGGTGGTAATAAGGCTTTAATCCGCGGAAGTCAGTGCCGAATTGTTATTGAAACACTCTTCTCTTTGTTGTACCCTTTAAGTGAAGACAGCATGCCTCTTACAGCACCCTCGATCATCCCGGCAGGGAATCTGCCCAGTTCAACGGAACGACCACCCAGTTTGACCTCCACGTTGCCGGGAGCGTAAAAACAGTCGTCCTCCTTTCTTTTTCCCCGTAGAACCGCTTCGGCAAAACGCCTGCAGTCAAGGCCGCATCTTCCACATTCTTCAGCGGTTTTCTGAGGCAGGAAGTTTATTGTTCTTCTGTAGATATCTTCATAATCCACATCGGAATCCCCGCCACTGCAGTGCTTGAGAAGAAGTGAACTATCTTCCGGAATATCGCTGCCGCAATGTACGACTGGAGCCGTAATAAGCCTTTGAGAACGCAGCAGAACTATATCGGGAGGAAAGGAACGCATTATTTTCAAAGCAGATGACGCTCCCGGAAACGATACATTGACCCCTCCACCTTCGTTTTCTGATACAACACAGATGATTTTTCTCCGCATTGTTCTGCTGAAGTTGGATATGAATTCATCTGCAAGGCTGTCGGCACCGGTGATTTTAAGGCATTTCATGGGATCTCCTTCTTAGAATACATGAACAGCGCTGGCTTTGAACGATACGTACACATCCTGGCCGGGAACCAGTTCAAGCTCTGAAAGAGCGCTTCCTGTAACAGATGATATTAGTGTCAAATTACAACAACTTATGGAGATACTGTAAATTGATCCGGCGCGTTCAATGGAAACAATAGTTCCGGTAAAACGGTTGCGTTCACTTGTAACCACAGCTTTCCTGGATACAACCACTGCTTCGGGCGGGATTGCCAGAAAACCATGCTCTTTCCTGCCCGAGGTATGCCTGATCAGCATCCCTTCAATTACGGCTCCATCCTCGGTGAATTCCGCCGGGAAAACATTTTTCATTCCCGTGAATGAAGCCATGAACGGTGTCGCAGGACTGTAGAATATTTCATCAATGGTACCTGCCTGTTCTATCTTTCCCTCCCTGATTACCGCTCCGTGGGTACCCAATGAAAGGGCATCGGCGAAATCGTGGGTTGTCATCAGAAAGGTTGTACCCGTTTCTCTTTGAAGCAGTTTCAGTTCGTTTCTTATCTCTTCTCTGAACATCTGGTCAAGAGAACTTAAAGGCTCATCCAGAAGTATGGCTTCGGGGTTCCTGATAAGGGCGCGGGCAAGTGCTGTTCTCTGTTTTTCCCCGCCGCTGAGCTTCCCGGGGAATCTGTCCAGATGCCGCTTCAGGTCAAGCATTTCAACCAGCCTGTCAAAATCGTATTTGCCCTGAATTTTATTGTAGCGTACGCCGTAATTAATGTTCTCTCTTACCGACAGGTGCGGGAAAAGTGCGGTATCCTGGTAAACTATGCCAACTCTCCGCCGTCCGGGAGGATTGTCCGATATATCCTCGCCCTCTACTTCAATTGTTCCGCTGTCAGGTCTTACAACACCCGCGATAGTTTCCAGAATAAGTGTCTTTCCGGAACCTGTCGGCCCCATGAGCATGAAGAATCCGCCTGACGGTACTTCAAGGTTCAGCGGACCAAGTTGAAAATCCCTGAAACCGATTTTCAGGTCATGAAGCTTTATCAAACCGCCTCCGCCTTCCGGAAGTAAGAATTCTCAGTGATACAAATATCATCAGGCTCATCGCTATAAGAATGAAAGCCACTGGCTGGGAATACTCGAGACCGTACGCCTGGTACCTCTCGTACATCAGAACGGGAGCAATCATAGGATGGTAGGCTATAACAACAACAGCTCCGAATTCACTGAGAGCCCTCGCGGCGCTCATTATGGTTCCCGTGAGCATGCTTCTTTTCGCCAGAGGGAAAGTGATCCGACGGAAAGTGGACAGTTTTGAAGCACCCAGGGTCATCGAAACATTTTCCAGCCTTTCTGGAACGGACGCAAAACCTTCTTTGGCAGCGTTTATGAAAAATGGTATCGATACGAATACAAGAACTGTGATTATTCCGGTGGAACTTCCCATTATTTTTATTCCAAGGTCAGCGAGGATTCTACCGAACCAGTGATTCCTGCCGGTTACCGCCAGAATTGCTATGCCAACCACCGGATGCGGGATTACTATGGGAATATCAACAATGCTCTCGACGAACTTCTTTCCGGGAAACTCCTTTCTTGCAAGAAGGTAAGCAAACGGTGTACCCAAAATCAGGCATATTCCGGCTGCCATCCCCGCCGTGTAAAGGCTCAGAAGAACCGCGTTTACTATTTCCCCGTCATGGAGTGATTCCCAGATTACACCCGGTGACGGTGCCGTAGCGACATTCAGAAGCGGAAGAGCAAGGAAACCCAGTACAATTACCGCAAAGACTACACATATCCCGATAAAGTAACCTGATTTCACTGCTGAATCACCAGATCGTGAAGCCAGTCCGGCAGTGCGTCGGTCCCTGTGGAAACTCTGCATGGAACGAACGGCGGCTGACCTTTCGCCGCCAGTACTGCCAGCCCGCCTTCAGGAGACAATAGATATTCAATAAATGCCTCTGCGGCTTCTTTGTTCGGTGCCTGATTCAGTAACGTTACACCGTATGCGATTGGAGCACCTGTTACAACTTTCGTTTCTCCGGGAGCGCTGCCGGCAATTTCGGTGGAAACCTGAGCGTATATGCCCGACATATCAGGATCTCCAAGATTAATTTCCGGAGGAAAATCCACGTATTCCAGATCATGCTGAACGGCAATTGAAAGGTATTCAAACGCGTAATCCAGATGACCGCTCTCAAGAAGTGAAATAAGCTCAACGGATCTCGGTCTTATGTTTCGTTCATCACGGTTCTCTATAAGTGATTCCGCAAGTCCCTCAATTCCATCATATTTCCCGGCAAGCTGCAGCAGAAGCAATGTTCTGTACCCGCATGGGTCAGCATCAGGGTCTGAATGCCCCCACTCAATATCATCCCTCTGCAATACTTTTACCCAGTTATCCGTATTTATCTCTCCGGCGTACCGGCTTTCCGGTGTGTACGCCAGTACCATCCTGTTTGTCGCGAATATGGCGTTCCACGACGCGAATTCGGGAATCAGCATGTTGTCTATTACCCGATAATCCGCTGAAGCCATTATATCGCAGTCCTCTCTGCCCAGCTCGGTTATTTTCCTCGCGCAGGCAACACTTCCCCCGGATTCTCTTCTTACGTCAACATCGGGGTACATCTCTTCGAATTGCCGTTCGATAATCTCAAAAGGAACCGTCAGACTTCCCGCATGGAATACTGTAACGATCCCTGAAATATCTCCGGCAAGCAAAATCGCGGACAGTACAAAAATTGCGGCTGCGCTGTTTTTCAATTAATACCTCCCTGTCAGTTTTTATTTTCAGGTGGTAATATATTCGTTATGTTTACTCGACACAACCAATGATACCCGGTACATATCTTTCCCGATCTTTCAGGGACGCCGGAAATACACCATGTAATTCCTGATGTTCGGAAGCGGCCCGGCACCGGTTACCGCTGAATTATGTAATCGATGATTTCGTTGGCCATCATTGCGGCCACAATTGAAACCCTTGATGAAAGCGTACCCAGGGAAAGATCACTCTTCTGATCGCCCACGATCGTCAGATTCTCTCTTCTATCCACCCTTATCAGATCGGTTCTTCCGTAACCGGCGATGCCGGAACAGGAAAAAACCTGTTTATTCGGAAACCCCTCAAGCCAGGATCCGAGGAGCATTACTTTGGTTTCCTCTCTATCCACGGCTTCGACGAGTATATCACAAGAGGCAAAAATACCGCGTGCGTTTTCATGGTCTATAGGCCTGTTGTGTATCTCAATTTCCGCTTCGGGATTTATAAGCATCAGGTTCCGCCTCAGAGCTTCAACTTTGGGATATCCGATCTGATCGGTGAAATAGAACTGCCTGTTCAGATTGGAAAGCTCGACCGAATCGAAATCGGCTATAACAAGTTTGCCTATTCCTGCACGGGTGAGTAAGGTGGCTACATTCGATCCTATGCCACCGGCACCTGCGATACCAACTGATGACTTGCTTAGAAGCTGTGTTATACCGGGCGGATTCTTCTGGAAAGTACTGTTTTCTTCATTAACCATATCTAAGATTCTAAACAACCCGGTTCCAAAATACCAGAGCTATTTGCAGGGTTGTTTCAAACCGCTTCAATTTGTAGCTTTCGTACTATATTATTGATTCTTTCGTTTACTATCGGGATATGGATTATGGCATACATGCTGGCGTTAACACAGGGAGTTTTCCATGGCAATGACAGACACCACTGAAATTCTTGGCAGACAGAAAGTTCTCGGTACTTTTAAATACAAGCCCAAACCATCACTGAGAGGGTACACGGGTGAAATATTGAGAGTTGATATATCGAAGCCATCTTTCAGAATTATACCTGTAACGGAAAAGATGAAGGAAACCTTCACCGGAGGAAAAGGGTTCGATCTCTGGATGATGTGGCAGGAAGTGACATCGGAAACCAGGTGGGACAGCCCTGAGAATCCAATATGCATCGCCGCGGGACCTCTTGGAGGTACCCCTTCCTTTTCCGGTTCCGGTAAATCCATCGTAACAACTATATCTCCAACCACCGGCTCCGCGGTTGATTCTAATGTCGGCGGACACTTCGGCCCTTTGTTGAAATTCTCCGGTTTCGACACCCTTGTCATCACGGGAAAATCAGAAATGGAAGTAATTGTTTTCATTGACGGCATGGGCGGAAAAGTCCAGGTAATTGAATCACCCCTTCTTTCCGTGAACTCACACCTTGTGGCTGAGGAACTTGCCGAAATGTATTCGGATAACGATGACGACAAAAGACATATCTCCACGGTTTCATCGGGGGCGGGAGCGGATCACGCCTGGATCGGATGCCTTAATTTTTCCTGGTGGGACTGGAGAAGAAGAACAATGAGACTGAAACAGTCCGGAAGAGGAGGAACCGGTACTGTGTTCCGCAACAAGGGGCTCAAGGCACTTGTTGTGAAAGCTCCGCATACCAGGCCGGTATGGACTATTTCACACCCGGATAACACTCCGCTGGAGGTTTCCAATGATTGACATGAAAAAAGTTGACTCGATTATTGAGAAGTGGAATACCGATCCCGAGTTCGTTATTGAAATGATGCAGGATATCCAGGATGAATTCCGCTACATCCCGAAAGAAGCTCTCGAAAGAATAGCTGACAGAACAGAAAAGCCGCGTGGAAAATTATTCCACATAGCAACCTTTTACAAGGCTTTCAGTCTCGAACAAAAAGGTGAAAAGGAAATTCAGGTTTGCATGGGTACCGCGTGTTACGTAAAAGGGGCTCCTGACGTTCTCGCGGCTATGGAAAGGGAACTGGGTATTTCAAGCGGAGAGACTACCCCGGACGGCAAGTTCACCCTTGCGGAAGTCAGGTGCGTAGGTGCGTGCGGCCTTGCTCCCGTTGTAGTCATCGGTGATGAGGTAATCGGTGGAGTTAAATCCAGCGAAGTACCCGATATCATCAAGAGATTCAGTTAAGGAGGGTCTGGAATGACTATTGACCACCTGAGGCAGTTACAGCAGAAGGCTCTCACAGACTACAACAGTTTCAATTCAGCTCTCATGGTCTGTACCGGTACCGCCTGTGTTGCCAACAGATCCTTCAGCCTTGTTGAAGTACTGAAGGAGGAACTTGAAAAACGTAATCTCTCGGATAAATATCTTGTTGTACCGACCGGATGTAACGGGTTCTGCGCCCAGGGTCCTGTCATGGTTGTTCAACCTGAAGGAATATTCTATCAGAGATTAACATCGGATGATATACCTGAAATACTGGACAGACATCTCGAGGGTGGCACACCGGTTGAAAGACTTCTCTATCACCATGATGGAGCAGCCGTCCCGAAAATGAAGAACATCCCGTTCTTCGGAAAGCAGAAACTCCTTGCCCTCCGGCACAAGGGAATGACCAATCCCGAAAAAATCGAGGATTACTTCAGGCTTGGAGGCTATCAAACCCTTCATCGTACGTTAACTTCAATGAAACCAGCCGAGGTTATCACTGAAATCATCCGTTCGGGTATCAGGGGTCGCGGGGGAGGCGGGTTCCCAACGGGTATAAAGTGGCAATCCTGTGTTGAAGCCGTTCAGAAAACCGGTAATCCTCCATCTGTAATCTGCAACGCGGATGAAGGAGATCCCGGAGCTTTCATGGACAGAAGTATTATTGAAGCCGATCCTCACAGTGTTATAGAAGGAATGATCACAGGTGCTTACGCGGTGGGAGCCTCGGAAGGGTACGTATACATCCGAAAGGAATACCCTCTTGCCATGAAGCGGCTGATAATCGCGATAGAACAGGCCCGTGAGAACAATCTCCTGGGAAAGAACATTTTCGATACGGGGTTCGATTTTGACATAGTCGTGCACAGGGGCGCGGGAGCCTTCGTGTGCGGTGAGTCATCCGCTCTGATGGCCTCCATGGCCGGAAACCCCGGCGAACCAAGAGCGAAATATGTCAGATCCGTTGAAAGAGGATACAGGGATAAGCCGACCGTTCTGAACAATGTTGAAACCTGGGCAAACATCCCGCTCATTATGGATAAGGGTGCAGAATGGTTCGCGTCCATCGGAACGGGCGATGTCTCCGAAAATCCCTGGAACGGATCATCGGGAACAAAGGTTTTTTCCCTTGTGGGTGATGTGAACAACATAGGTCTTGTCGAAGTTCCTATGGGAATAACTCTGCGTGAAATCATCTACGATATCGGCGGTGGCATACCCGGAGGAGAAAAATTCAAGGCGGTGCAGACAGGAGGTCCTTCGGGAGGAGTACTTCCTGCCGACAAACTCGATCTTCATGTGGATTTCGATACTCTTACCGAAGCCGATTCCATGATGGGGTCAGGCGGTATGGTCGTGATGGACGAATCTACATGCATGATACAGATCGCGAAGTACTTCGTCGATTTTCTCAAAGGAGAATCATGCGGTAAATGCACGCCCTGCAGGGAAGGACTTATCGCCCTTGGTACCATTCTTGACAGAATAATCAGGGGTGATGGGCGTCAGGGTGATACAGAACTTCTTGAGGAATACGGTAAGAATATGAGCGAATGCAGCCTGTGCGCGCTGGGACAGACCGCGGCAAATCCTGTTCTTAGTACTATCAAATATTTCCGGGATGAGTACGAAGAACATATAACGGACGGGAAATGCCGGGCGCTTGAATGCAAGGAACTTATTCGGTACCATATAAACCCCGAGAAATGCACCGGCTGCACGATATGCGCGAGAAACTGTCCCGTGGACGCAATTGAAGGCAGTTTGAAGATGCCACATGTGATAGACCAGAACAAATGTATACGCTGCGGAGTCTGCAGAGAAGTATGCAACTTCAACGCTGTGGAGGTACGGTAATGGCCGACAAAGATATGGTAACGATTGAAATTGATGGGAATTCCGTATCGGTACCGAAGGACACAACCATTCTTGAAGCCGCGCAGAGCATCGATATCTTCATTCCCTCTCTATGCAACAGTGAACTGGTAGAACCTTACGGGGCATGCAGACTGTGCATGGTGGAAGTGAGTGACGGAAGAAAAACAAAGCTTGTTACTTCATGTAATTATCCGGTCAGAAAGCCTATCAAGGTCAACACTTCTACGGAGCGTGTGCTCGAAAACAGGAAGATAACACTCGAAATGATGCTCTCCAGATGGCCTAATGTGCAGGTTATCAAAGATCTGGCCAGGAACGCGGGAGTAGGAAAACCACGATACGAGCATCCGTCTGTCGACCTGAATCCCAACGCCTGTATCCTGTGTGGTCTGTGCGCGAGAATCTGCGAGCAGGGAATCTGGGAGAACATCATCAACTTCACGAACAGAGGCGCTGAGAGGGCGATTCGAATGCCCTACGATTCCGAACAGCCTCACTGCGTCGGATGCGGCGCATGCGCCGAGATATGCCCTACCGGGGCAATAACCATGGTGGAAGATCCCAATCAACCATACGATGCCGAAATGATAAGAAAAGCCGGTATGAGAATCACCAGGGAAATAATTAAGTATGACAAAGAGCAATGCGACATGCGTGGAGTGGGGACAGCACATCTTGTCGAAATAATGGACGATTACGATCTTCTTCCCGTCACGAATTACCGCTTTGGAAGACACGAGGAAACACCCAAGATCAGCTCAGATGTTTTCAGAGAACACTTTACGCAGGGCAAGCCGGACGGATGCTGGCTTGGATGCACCATGGCATGCGCCAAGGCCATTGAAGGATTCGAACTTAAAACAGGCCCGTACAAGGGTCAGAAAGTTCTGGTAGACGGCCCCGAATACGAAACCGCTGGCGGATCCTCCAACATGGGAATCTTCGATCCTTATTTCGTAGCCGAGTACAATTTCTACTGCGATACGTATGGACTGGATACCATATCTTTCTCCACGATGACAGCATTCATAATGGAATGTTACGAAGCAGGTATTCTCGACCGGGAAAAGACCGGAGGTCTTGTCCTCCCCTTCGGCGCAGGTGACGCGGCCCTTGAGCTCCTCCACCGGATAGCCCGGGGGGAAGGTTTCGGACTTATTGCGGGTAAGGGCATACGGTACATGAAAAAATATTTCGTGGAGCATTTCGGTGCTGACCCGGGTTTCGTGAACGACATCGGTATGGAATCAAAGGGTATGGAATACTCCGAATACGTAACAAAGGAGTCTCTGGCTCAGCAAGGCGGCTACGGAATAGCACTTAAAGGTGCTCAGCACGATGAGGCGTGGCTCATATTCATGGACATGGTCAACAAGCAGATACCAACGTTTGAAGATAAAGCGGAAGCCCTGCATTACTTCCCCATGTGGCGAACATGGTTCAGCCTGTGCGGACTGTGCAAACTTCCGTGGAACGATATAGAACCTCTGAACAACGCGGAAACAGATGAACCCGCAAAAGTTCCCGGACACGTTCAGGGGTACTGCGAATTCTTTGAAGGTGTTACCGGGAAACCGCAGACAATGGACAGCCTTATAAGGATGTCCGAAAAGGTTTACAACTTCCAGCGTATCTTCAACCTGAAAATGGGCTTCGGAAGGCGCGAACATGACGCGATTCCTTACAGGTCAGCCGGTCCCGTTACCGCAATCGAGTACGAATCGCGCCAGGAAAGATATGACACGCAACTCAGAGAAGATGTTGGCGTTGATCCCGCCGGAATGTCCGTAGAAGAAAAAGTGGCGGTAATGCGCGAATACAGGGAGGCACAATACGAGCATCTGCTTGACGCGGTTTACAAGCGCAGGGGCTGGACAAACGACGGGGTTCCAACGGTTGAAAAACTTGAGGAACTCGGCATCGATTTCTCCGATGTAATCGAACTTGCCAGAAAACATGGAGGTTAATCGGCGGAGGACTTTCCTCCGCCACCACAATATGATAAAGGTAAACGGGGAGCGATCTGAATGGTTTCGCGGTAAAACGATAAAAGATATCATATTGGAAAAGAATTACAGTTTCCCGCTTCTTATCGTGCGAATAAATGGAAAATTCATTCCAAGAAACAGGTATGAATCAACGGCTGTTCCGGATAACGCCGCTGTAGACATACTTCACCTCATGTCCGGCGGTTAACACCGCTTTTCAAGTGCCCGGAACTCAGGGTTGACAAATTGACTGGCGGTCAGAATATTTCCTGCTGTCTTTGAACTACCTGACGGGATATAATGACTGAAACCAGGAAACAGCAGGAATACGATTTCAAAAGGAAACTGATCATCGACGCTGCCAAGTCAGTATTTTTCGGTAGTGGATTCGAAAATTCCACTATGGAAGATATCGCCAGGGAGGCTGGATACAGCAAAGGTTCCCTGTACTCTTACTTCAACAGTAAAAATGAAATCTGTTTCGCAATTGTTAACAATTACTATTCAAAACTGTCCGATTTGATTCAGAAGATTTCAGAAGAAAGTGATACGGGACTGAACAAGTTGATAAAGGTAAAGGATGCTCTGATCGAGGAGTTCGCTCAAAACGCGGATTGCTGCGAAATTCTCAACTCCTTCAGGTACTACCGGCACCAGTGTATGGAAGCCGCTGAGGAAATTCAAAGAAACGAAATGTACAATGAGAGAATAAACAAACTGCTGATCGACATAATTCGGTCCGGTATCGAAGATCATTCTATCAGAAATACAGTTGATTCCAAAAAACTGGCGCACGCTCTGTGGAACAATGAAACCAGTTTCATAACGGAGTTGAAGTCTGCCGATACGAATGCATTTGATTATCTTTTTGAACTTGTTGTCGATTCAATAAAAGCGGAGGTTCCATGAAGAATACAAAATCATTTCTGCTTGGAATTGCTTTCCTGTATATCGTATGGATATTACTGGCAGGCACCTCATCACAGGAACTGATTTTCGGTGGAATAACCGTGCTATTGATTTCTCTGATTTTTCACAGTAAACTTTTACTGTTTGGCGATATAAGGTTCAACCCTAAATCGATCGTTTATTTACCCGTATATTTTTTCGTGTTTCTTTGGCAGCTGCTTAAATCGAATGTCGATGTGGCTGTAAGAGTCGTATCCCCGAGGCTTCCCATAAATCCCGGCATAGTGAAAGTAAAAACGAACCTGACAAGTCCGCTGGGAAGAGCTTTCCTGGCAAATTCGATCACACTGACGCCCGGCACATTAACCGTTGAAATGAAGGATGATCTCTTTTATATCCACTGGATCGATATAACAAGTGATGATATTGAAGGAGCTACAGAATCGATTGTAAGAAAATTCGAAAAATATCTGGAGGTGATTTTTGGCTAATTTAATATATAATATTGCTGCTATAATAACATTAGTCAGTATTACTCTTGTATTTATCAGAATGATAATAGGGCCAACCATCGCGGACCGAACCGTCGCTCTTGACTGTATGACGATAATCGCAATTTCACTTATTGTGTTTGTCGCTTACTTCGCGGACAGAATCATTTACCTTGATGTTGCAATCGTTTACGCGTTGATAAGCTTTATCGGTGTGATAGCTATTGCCCGTTACATAGAGAGGGGCATTTAGTGGAACTGTTCGGTGCAATCATCACTCTGATCGGTTCTCTGGTTCTGCTGCTAAGTGCCCTTGGACTTCTCCGGATGCCCGATGTGTACAACAGAATGCAGACCGGCACCAAAGCCACAACACTTGGAACGATTCTTTTCCTGTCAGGAATTTCCATAGGCCACCTGGAATGCGGCTGCCTGGGAAAAATTCTGGTTCTTATTCTGTTCGTTGTGTTAACCAACCCTGTTTCGTCAAACGCATTGGCCCGGGCAGCTCATTTTGCGGGGATAAAACTCACCGAACGTTCGGTCAAAGATGACCTGCAGAAAGATAAAATCGAAGAAGAAAATATATGATCTCCATAATAATAACTCTTGGAATAATAATGATGGGCGCGGCTTTCGG
>CAZOQQ010000029.1:0-8239 GCA_964582075.1 uncultured bacterium
TCCCGATGAAGCGGCATCCTCGAGCCGGAGAGACTGTGATCCCGAATGTACCGGATCAGAATTCAGTGTCGCGATTATATCTCCATAATTCCCGAGAATGGTTCCTGTTCCTTCCCATCCATAGTTTTCGGTGATGTCAGCGAAAATTATCTGTGAGACTGCAAAAATGATAACAACCAAAACTGATTTCATACTTTCCCCTTTCCTGAATGAGTTCCAAAGCAAACAATACTATACAATTCATAGGTTATTCAAGAGAAAATATCAAGCCCTTCTCTGTGAGTTGAATAGAATCCGGGTAATCAACAAATCAGAAATAATATTTTATAAATGAATTATCTATATAATAGTTGTAAATGAAACATATATTCGCTAGTGAATAAATTAATATTTACAAGTGTTTATCGTACATTTGAATCGATGCTGCCGAAAAATAAGTTCTATGCCGTCTAAGTACGATTTTTCTCGCGTTTTTCCTCAACCATTTCCTTGACCTTCATCAGTCTGGTAAGGTTACCGCGTTCCATTTCATCCAGTTTCAACCTTACCGATCTGATGGCTTCTTCAAGTTCCGGTATAAGTTTGTATTCCAGGGCATTCACCCTTCTTCTGGTTGTATCTATTTCCCTTGCAAGAAGGCTGATAGCTTTTTCCTGCTCAGCCAGTTTAACAATCTTCGGAAGAAGTTTCTTGTAAACTTTAAGTGATTCATCAAGTTCCGGAGGTGTGTCGAACATCCCGTAGTTACGCACATTCCCTTCGATGGATACGTTGAAAACAGGAAGTACCAGGTTCATGATCTTCCTCGTGGAAATACTTACCTTTGCCTTCGCTCCGGGATAACGAAGAGCGTCCATCAAACCTGGTCCGGTCATTGCCGCTCTTGCGAAAAGAAATTCCCCATACGCGGTACCGAGATCTTTCTCAAGTTCTTCCCTTGCTCCTTCGTAGTTTTCGATAAGTATTTTGAACTGACGCATGAGTTCGTCCAGTTTGTCTTTGAGAAGTTTGTGCCCCCTCTGGGCGAGTTTTACTTTCTTTCGCTGCTGAAGCAGCTCCATCCGGGTTGCTTTTACTTTAATGGCCATCAGTCAGCTTTTCCGGCCAGTACTTATCGAGCCGTGAGGGGTCTATCCTCTTCATCTCACTCCTGGGAAGAAGCTTCAGCAGTTCCCATCCGAGGTCAAGCGTCTCAAAAATATCCCTGTTCTCGTGTTCCCCCTGGCTGATGTATTTTTTCTCGTATTCATCAGCGAATTTCAGATATTGCTGATCAAGGGGGCTGAGAGCCGCGGCACCAAGTATTACTGCCAGTTCTCTGGCATCTTTCCCCGCAGAGTACGCAGCCATCAGCTGATTGAACAGGTCCGCGTGGTCTTCACGTGTTTTATCTTTTCCGATACCCTTGTCTTTCAGTCTTGAAAGTGATTCCATAACATCCATGGGCGGATAAATGCCTTTTTTGTGGAGTTCTCTGTTAAGAATAAGCTGTCCCTCTGTGATGTAGCCCGTAAGGTCGGGAATCGGGTGTGTCTTGTCGTCTTCCGGCATTGTCAGAATAGGTATCTGTGTTATTGAACCTTTCCGACCTTTTATTCTTCCGGCTCGTTCGTATATCGAGGAAAGGTCGGTATATAGATAACCCGGATAACCTCTTCGTCCGGGAACTTCTTTTCTTGCGGCTGATATTTCCCTTAACGCATCACAATAGTTAGTCATATCTGTAAGAATTACAAGAATATGCATATCTTTTTCGTAAGCAAGGTACTCCGCTGCTGTAAGCGCCATTCTGGGGGTCGCAATACGTTCGATGGCGGGGTCGTCCGCAAGGTTCATGAAAACTACCGCCCTGTCCATGGCTCCGGTTGTCCTGAAATCACGGATGAAGTAATCAGCCTCTTCGAACGTAATCCCCATTGCGGCAAAGACAACGGCAAAGCTTTCGCCCTCTCCCATTACCTTCGCCTGTCTGGCAATCTGCGCTGCGACCGTAGAGTGTGGGAGCCCGTTTCCACTGAATACCGGGAGCTTCTGTCCCCTGACAAGAGTATTGATACCATCTATTGAGCTGAATCCCGTTTGAATGAACTCCGCCGGATAATCCCTGGCATACGGATTGATAGGAGCACCGTTGATATTTTCCATCTTCTCCGGAACAATAGGCGGAGCCGTATCAAATGGAGCCCTCGGTCTTCCCTGTCCGTCAAAAACCCTGCCCAGCATCTCCTCGGAAACACCCAGTTCCACCTGTTTCCCAAGGAAGCGAACGCGGCTTTCCGCGATATCGGTTCCGCTGCTACCCTCAAAAAGCTGAACAAGGGCCATATGACTGTCCACTTCAAGAACCTTGCCGTGGCGTATCTCTCCATCGGGCAGCTGTATCTCGACCAGTTCTTCGTAAGCGACTCCCTCAACCCTGTCAACAAGCATCAGGGGGCCGGATATTTCTACCGTCGTGGTGTATTCCCTTATCATATCCCTTCCCTCCTACGCTGTCTGTTCTTTCTCGATAAGCCTGTTAATTTGCGTTGTAACTTCATTTTTTATTGCTTCAATCGATTCAATATTCTCTTCAGAGATATAGCTCATTCTTGCTATTTCTTCTTTAAATGAAAGATCAAAGAGTTCTCCCGGCGGCACACCATTACGGATGGCCTTCTTCATCTCCGCGTGAGCATGCATTATTACTTCCATCATTATTCTCTGTTTGTTAATTGAAGTGTAGGAATCAACTTCGTGGAAAGCGTTCTGATGAAGGAAATCTTCCCTGAGAGATCGTGCCGTGAAGAGAATAAGCTGATCTTCGGGTGAAAGAGACTCGGCTCCCACAAGCCTTGCTATTTCCAGCAGGTTTGCTTCCTGCTGAAGTAATGCTATCGCTTCCTTCATCATGGATACCCATTCCGGTCCGATTTCCCTGTCGTAGTATTCACCGAGGTTATCCGTATACAGGGAGTAACTGTCAAGCCATCCTATGGCCGGGAAGTGCCTCGCGTATGCCAGTTTGGCCTGCAGGCTCCAGAACACCTTCACAACTCTCAGAGTAGCCTGCACAACAGGGTCTGAAAGATCTCCGCCTGCGGGACTTACCGCTCCTACGACTGTAAGGGCACCGTTTCTGTCTCCACCTTTACATTTCACGTTGCCGGCTCTCTCGTAGAATTCGGCAATTCTGGTTCCCAGGTATGCAGGATATCCCTCTTCACCGGGCATTTCCTCCAGTCTTCCGGACATTTCCCTCATAGCTTCGGCCCATCTGCTCGTGGAATCGGCCATAAGCGCAACCGAATAACCCATGTCCCTGAAATACTCGCCTATGGTTATACCGGTATACACACTTGCTTCTCTCGCCGCCACCGGCATGTTGCTCGTATTTGCTACGAGAATCGTTCTTAGAATCAGCGGTTCACCACTCTTCGGGTCCTCAAGTTCGGGAAACTCCTGAAGAACATCGGTCATCTCGTTGCCACGTTCCCCACACCCCACGTAAACCACCACTTCGGCATCAGCCCATTTTGCAAGTTGATGCTGAATAACCGTTTTTCCACTTCCGAATGGACCGGGAACGCACGCTGTTCCTCCTTTTCCAAGAGGGAAGAAAGCATCGATTACTCTCTGTCCTGTAACCAGCGGTTCTTCCGGAGCCTTTTTTTCAGCTATCGGGCGCGGTTTTCTAACCGGCCAGTTATGGTACATCTGAAGTTCCCTGATCTCACCGGAAGCCTCTTTTACCTTCGCTACAACCTTATCAATATTATATTTACCGGATTCAGTCACCCATGTTATAACTCCGGATACTTCGGGTGGAACCATTACTTTATGCGTAATAAGTTTTGTTTCGGGTACTTCTCCCAGGACTTCCCCGCCCGATATTTCCTGTCCAACTACGGCAACAGTTTGAAAATCCCATTCCTTCTCATGATCCAGACCTCGTATACTTATTCCTCTGGTTATCCAGTCGCCCGCTTCCTCACGAATTTTATCAAGAGGTCTTTGAATTCCATCGTATATCGCAGTCACAAGCCCCGGACCCAGTTCAACTGAAAGCGGTTCTCCTGTAGCGTTCACCGGATCTCCGGGTTTCAGGCCACCTGTTTCCTCGTAGACCTGAATTGATGCTTTGTCACCCTTCAGTTCGATTATTTCGCCAATCAACCCGTAATCGGATACGTATACAAGATCGAACATTCTTGCCTGCTTCATACCGTCCGCAACAACCAGCGGACCTGCTATTTTGTCAATCGTTCCCTTTATCATCCGTGCCTCCGGTGCATTGCAGTTTTATCCGGTTTACTTTTCCTCTGACATAAGATCAATACCGACTGCTTTTATGATAAGCTCCCTTATTGTATCCTCTCCCCTTCTCTGAGTACCGGTAATACCGGGAAGAACGATAACCGATGGTATTGCGACGTGAACCGTCTCCTCGATCTGTTCCTGAAGATGATCCAGCATGTCTTCGGTTATCATTATGACAGAATATTTCTTCTTTACAAGCATCATGAATTGTGTCCGGGCATCATCAGGATTTTCTGGAATTACCGTTTCAATGCCAAGAGCCCTGAAACCCAGTACAGAATCAATATCGCCCAGAAATGCTATTTCCCCTTCAAGCATCCCGTCTCCTATCCACGTGGCAGCCGCTTCTTAAGTATATTTTCGCTGACCCCGGCTGATTTTGCGGCAAGTAAAAGCCTGAGATGGTTAATTTCCAGTTCTCTTCGCAGTACAAATGCTGCCAGCGGGGATGGACCGAAAACAGGAAAAGCTTCCTCTTCCAGAAGCTCCATAAGTCTTTTGTCACTTTCCCTTTCAAATCCCAGAAATGATCCGTCCTGAAACGCTTCCTCGAGAGCAGCTCCCGTCTTTTCAAGTCCGGGAATCTCAGCCAGAAGCAGGGGAAGTGTTTTTCGCTGATAGGCTTCCTCTATTTCATCTTCCGTATGGTAACCTCCCCGAAGCAGCATTCTCCGCATTTCCTGCCGGGGAACTTCATCAATACTGCATCTTCCGGCTGTGAGAAAATTCTTCTGTTCAAGGCTGGTCATAACGAATTTACTTAAACCCGGATTTATCCCGGCCAGTTCATCTCTTGCAACGGCGGCCGCAAGTTTATCCATTAAGCTGTCTATTTCCGGTTTACCTGTTTCCGCGTTTTCAAGGAGCTCCTCAAGCACGATCAGAAAAGGAGGCGGGAGTTCGTCTCTGGCTTCATCAGATTTAATTGACTTCCTTAAGATATCCGTATCAATCAATCCGTTGCGCTCTACTTCTATTTCCTGATCCTCCCCGGAAAGGAACTTCTTCCATATATACCTTGCGTTTCTTACGTCTCTTCGATGAAGAATTCCTTTAACAAGCCTTTCGTCTTCGGAAAGTTCAAGGAGTTCGTTCTCCGTAGTTTCCATAACCCTGATAAAACACTCTTCGAGGGAGTGGTATTGCATATAGCCGCCATACCAGGTATCACCGAGAAGTCTTGTTGCTTCGCCAACATCTCCCGCGGAGATGAGCATCTGCCACATGCGACGGTCAAGAAACGTTGCTTCCTTACCGCTTATTCTGCCGTTGGCATAAATGAAGCTTTCCGTCATTCAGTTCTTCTCCAGAGGGATGAGATTCGAAAGTAACATTACAATGTCCTCGTGCGCAAGTTCCGCTATCATAGAGAAAGTGCCGTTCTGACTTATTTTACCGGATTTGAAAATCACACCACCGTTTTCAGGATGCCTTTCGTCGGAAATAACGAATTCCCTGTTCTTATCCGAATGCTTTTTCAGATACTCCGGGGTTATCCGGGATTCATCGTCGCGGGATATTAAAACTTCTATCTTCCCTTGAAGGTCACAGCTTCTCAGAAGGGATGAAATCATACCGAGGTACTCCGAATCGCTGGTCGAAGCCAGGTTCGTAACCGCTTTTTTAATAGCGTTATCCATCATCGTTCTCCTGGCGTTCAGAATTTTCCTGGCCGCTTCTCTTCGAACATGGAATTCTTTCCTTTTCATCTCCTCCGCCATACCGGACTTGATTTTTTCAATGTTCTTCCTGTATCCTGATTCCAATTCTTCGGTATACTTTTCCAGTGCGGCGTTCTTTTCTTTTTCCGCAGCCGCTAACAGGTTCCCGGCTTTTTCTCCGGCTTCTTCCCTTATTCTTGAAAGAATTGCTTCGAGAGACATCTTACCTCTACGCTCCTATGCCCTGAAGCATAAGGAATGAAACCAGGAAACCAAGTATTGCGTAGAACTCCACGAAAACCGCCAGGATAAGTGATTTGGCGGAATCATCCGGTTGCTTCGCTGTCATCATTGCTCCTCCTGCGCAAACCTTGCCCTGGTGAATTCCTGAAAACAGTCCGGCAAGAGCTATAGGAATGCCTGCTGCAAATATCTGCCATGAAACATTCATATTCATTCCGGGAGTAACTTTACCGAGAAGCAGAAAGGCAATCACAAAACCATATATTCCCTGAGTTCCCGGTAACGCCGACAAAAGAAGCA
Source organism: uncultured bacterium (assembly GCA_964582075.1). Lineage (GTDB taxonomy): Bacteria > Fermentibacterota > Fermentibacteria > Fermentibacterales > JCC-6 > Aegiribacteria. The sequence continues at coordinate 6,504 of CAZOQQ010000029.1, forward strand.
GTTTGCCGAATTTCCCCGGATCCACACTCATTACTCCCGTACTGGCCTGTGCGGCTATTCCCACGCCCACCGCAGATCCTATCCCCGCAAGTGCGCAGGCCAGAGCAATTCCCATATATGCTACGAGCTGTTCCACTTATTATCCCCTTTCACAAAGAAGAGCTTTATTATCTGTTTCTTTCTATGTGTACGTATTTAGGTTTGTATCTGAAAGGTTTGAAGGGTACGCCCGTTCCGTCATAAAATTTCCCGAAAAATTCGACAAACTGCAATCTTGCCGTATGTATAAAGCCGCTGAGTGCTGCCATTGCAAGATTGAACGTGTGTCCCCCAACAACCACAAGCAGAGCAAGTACAAACCCGACAACCGGGATTCCAACCTGATTCACAAGCATACCCCCCATCTGGTTTATCACCTGCGCTATGATAGCGCTTGAAAGCGCAAGAGCGAAGAGTCTTGAGTACGAAAGGACATCTCCGAGAAGGTTTACGATTCCGTACATCGCGTAGGCTCCCAGCCCTATTTTGCCGAAGCCCTTTGCTTCCCTTCCTCCCATAATGAAGATCAGAAATGCCCCTGCCGTAAGCATATACATGAAAACACCATCCAAAGGTCCATTCAGGTCGTAGAGGGTTCCATGTAAAAGGTAATGGTTAAAGAGCCATGGAAAAAGACCGGCTGTAGCCAGAAGCCAGCCCGACTGGTCAATAACCGCCGCCAGCTTCTCTCCCGCTCTCCATCTTTTCACGAGGTTTACAATAATACCCGCGGTAAGCTGCACCAGTCCGAGCGCCAGTGTCAGGTAAAGGAACTGTTTGGATACCCCGAATCCTTCCTGCTGCGGCTGTCCCGGTTCATATCCCGGAATCAGTCCGTTAAGAATGTTCGCCGGTGCCTGAAGAAATCCCGGTAAAGAGTCAAATGAAATACCAAACCATCCACCGAGAAAAATACCGACAAAAATACTCGCGATTCCTCCCTGAAAGAGCAGCTGGAAAAGCCTCGGATTTCCATGACGTTTTCTTACTATGTACCAACCTGCTGCGGAACCCAGCGCAAGTGCTGCCCCATAACCGGCGTCGCCAATGCAGATACCGAAAAATAAAGCATAAAAGGGTGCCATCAAAGGGGTTGGGTCAGGATCTTTTCTTGTGGGCTGGCCGTACATATCCGTAAGTATGGTGTAAGGTGCCGCCGCTGTTTTTTCCGTTAACGGAGAAGGAGGAATCTCTCCTTTGTCCGGTTCTATTTCTTCAACAGCTACCTCACCGAATTTTTCCAGGTTCAGTTTCAGTTCTTCCAGGTCCGCCGTGCGTATCCACGCTCTGAAAAGATACGCATTCGAACTTGAAACGCCGGATTTCACTGCAGTAATACGTTCCAGAAGAAGTCCGGCGGCATCGAGAAGCTTATAGAATCTTCCGATATCCGAAGCGAGTTTTACCGCTCTACCATGAAGAGCTTCTATTCTTTTGTGAATGAGGTTAATTCTTCTGTGAGTTTCTTCAATGTTATCGGAAATCGTACCTGTTCTCGATCCGAATTCCTGTGCTGAAAACCCCTGTTCTGAAAGAGTCTGCATTACATCTTTCGTTACAGATTCGTGCGAAACGGCAAGAACCTTCTCGATCGATTTGTCTTTATGAATAACTTCCAGATGAAACAAAGGATTTTCGTTTTCAAGAAGATGTGCTTTATCAATCGCTTCCTTCTCGAGTATTCCGGCAACAATACG
>CAZOQQ010000029.1:8339-14449 GCA_964582075.1 uncultured bacterium
TCTGCTTCCGACAGATCGATAATATGAACCCTGCCCGATGACTCTATTTCGTTCAGTACCTTTTCTCTCTGAAAAGCATGACATAGAATCTCTATCTTCGAAACCGCGTCAAGACTCATTCAGCCACCGCTTCGCTGCCAAGTATATATTTTCTAAGGTGTTCTGTGGCGGCTTTTTCCAGAATTCCAGAATTCTCCGCAAGTTTTTCAAGTTTCCTCTTCGTTTCATCGTACAGACTTGCTGTCAGCTCGGAAGTTCTTTTTTCGATTTGAGCTTCCTCTTTCTTTGCGAATTCCTTAAGTCCTGTTTCCCTTTTTCTGCTTTCTTCCTCAAGCAGTTCGGGTATTGACAGTCTAATTCTCTGGGCTTCCTTCTCAGCCTTTTCCAATTCCATTTTAGCTTTGTCTTCCTCAATGCGAAGTTCTCCCAGCTTCGACATCTGACACCAGCCTTTCGAATGATTCCAAGAACGATAATAAACAGAGAAAACGTAATTATTTACGTTTCTTCGTGCTATACCTCCATAGCGAGACTGTTGTGGATACTACTTGCGAAATTACTTTAAGTGTTTCTGTAACTAATTGAATATCAATCTAATATGGTGTTTCCCACAATTTGCGGGAGTTTTCCACATTTTCCACATTATACCTCTGAGCCGTTGCCATTACTCATCTTGCATGATCCTTCGAAGAAAACCCCGTCCTCTATTATAAGAGAGCGGGTAAAAATGTCTCCCTCCAGCCTGGAGCCACTCTGGAGTTCAAGCTGTTGTTCAGCTCTTACGGTACCCTGAATATTACCGCCTATTATGGCCTGATTTACTGTCACATCGCCAGTAATCACTCCTTCGCGTCCAACAGTCAGTGTTCCGGAAACTATGACTTCTCCATCCACTTTTCCATCAACCCTGAGACCACCATCAATTTTGATGGAACCTTTGCAAATGCTTCCAGGACCAAGTATAGAGTCCATTGTGGAGGATAATTCATTTTTAGACATTCTACCAATCTCCTCTTTTCAACTATTGCTGAAGCGTATCATCGGATGCAGAGACGATTGAAGCTACGTTTTCAAGTCTCTGTCTGAATTCATGCAACTGCTGTATTTCATTTTCCATGCTGTCCAGTCTGACTTCAATATTCTTTCTCACAGCCAGAGAATCCTGCAGATTTAAAATTCCCGCCCTCAGTATTTCAGATTCTCTGCTATTTATTAATCCATACGAAACAATCAGCACGGATGCTGACACAAGTAGAACAAACAAAGCTACAAGAATTCTTGCAACATAGAGTTTCCAGCCGCTTACATTGACCTGGCGAGGTGTCTTTCCGGAATTCGAAACAAATGTTACAGTAAAACCTTTTTCAGGCATTTATTCTGCCCGTTCTTCCGCCGCATTCCGTATACTATGGAAAAGTGTTCTCATTTGTCAACAAATCCGTTTATTTTCATAAATTCCTCAACATTCCACGAATATTTTTCTCTTTCATTCCTATTCCCAACGATGCCATTAATAATAACCTTAATTTATGTCCCTGCATATCACCCGCAAAAATAGCACCTTTTCTTTCAAGATCTGCTCCGCCGCCGTAGTAATTATAAACTCCAAGTACCCGCCCAATATAGCACCTGCTTGTTACGCCGACTATCGTTCCCTTTTTGATTGCATATTCCACGGCTTCTGAAACATCCGGCGGCACATTTCCTCTTCCAAGGGCTTCCACAACTATAGCTTCATCTCCGCAATCAACGCAGTATCTTATTTCTCTGGCTCCGAGTCCGGCGGCGACTCTGACCAATCCGACTTTTTGATTCAGTTCAAGCTTGCCTTCCGGGATCTGTATTCTGAACAGTGGTTTTCGATGAAGAAGAATATCGTCCTGATCAACAAAACCAAGCGGACCGTATCCGGGTGAAGTAAAGCTACTTACATTACTCGTATATGTTTTCGTTACCCTGCCGGCAGCATGAATTTCATCGTTGAGAACTACTGTAACTCCTAACTTATGAACTTCGCTGTTCAGGGCGGTAAGAAGTGCCCCCCTCACGTTTCTCGGTCCATCAACACCCATTTCAGACTGGCTTCTCATGGCAGCGGTAAATACAACCGGTATCGTTCCTTTTAGATATATATCCGCGAGGAAAGCCGTCTCTTCCAGTGTATCGGTCCCATGCGTAACCACTATTCCGTCGTACTTTCCACTCGAAGTGATTTCCTCCAGCTTCAGGCAGAGCCCTGCCATAATTTCAGGTGTAATTGAAGGACTGGGGATGCTGCAGAATCTTATATGTTCAACGATAACGCCGGCAGGTATTACTTTCCCATCCAGAGGGAGGGGGTTATGGCTATCCTTTATTTCGAATCCTCCCGGTCCCGGGAGCATTTCAATGGTTCCACCGGTTGAAACAATTGCTATTTTTTTTTCTGAATCAGATATAATGTATGCCATCGTTACTCACAGCCGTATTTCCGGCCAAACGCAAAAGTCGTACTTTCAGTTTATCAGGTCTGTCAGCCAGGGATCTTATGTACAATCTTGCTTTACCATAGCTCCACAGGCTATCTATCATCTGTATCAGCTCACTGTCACGGCTCACCGCTTCAAGCAGTGGCTGGTGAGCCTCAACAAGAGTCAGCAGATCTGACCGTGAAGAATCCTGTGTCCACTTGATCAGTATCGCGACCGTATTGGCATTATCTCTGTATTTGCGTCTCATCCCCAGGCTAATTGCGCCGGCTTCCGGAGCGCTGACGGCACCGGTTCTTGTTCCTATTTCAAGGAAGAACTGTTCAACCGTCTCGACAGCATCCCTTGCCGAATCCAGTGTGGACAGTGGTTTTGCAGAATTCGGATTGAAAATCCATAAATGTTCCAGAACCGATCTTGCGGATTTTATCTCGGTGGGTTTCCTCATCATTATCTGACTTTCAAGCGCGGCAAAGATTCTACCGAAATTCTTCATGAAAAGTATCTGATTGCGTGCTGTCGATTCTCTGGAAATTCTGTCAAAAAGTCTGATTGATATCTTCCTGCCGGGAACGTAACCCGCAACTGACTCGGCTGCTTTTCTCGTAGCCTTTCTCAACCACATCAGTTTGTATACATTCTTTTCCAGATTTTTAACGGCTATATTTACGGACATTGCCCGTCCACCTTCGGTTTTCGAAAGAGATTTTTCAAACGCCGTCAGAACTATGTTCGGTTTGAAATCATCATCCGTACCCAGGTAACCTATAATTTCAACAAAATCATCTATCATCTGTTCAACTTCTTCGAGGTTCTTCTTTTCGTCACACAGAATTATTATGTCCAGCAGTATGTTTTCAAATGTAGTAAATACCTTGTTTCTCCAATACCTGCAGGAGTTCTGACCCGGAGGACATTCCTGTTTCCGGAAGAAATATCTGACTTGCCTGGGTATTTTTTCCTCAATCGTTTCATCCGAACCGTTTTCAATTATTTTAAATATGTCAATAATATCGTTACCATCAGCTATTCTCCTGAGTTTTTCTATTTCATCGCGGGCATCGCTGCCTGCAGTACTGAAGGAAATCGTGTCCCTGCTGCCATTCTCAATAAAGCCCTCTATAAGCTTTCGTCCTTCACGGAGAAGAATCTGACGATACAACGGCTTAGTAGTAAGAAGATGAAGTGATTCCAGCATACCCTCTATTATCTTCGAAGATTCTTCCCTGATGTTCCTCCAGATTCCCATAAGATATGAAGCGTTGAATTGATCGTTGAAATTCGTAAATGTTGTGTGATTATCAAGTTTTCTTGTGAATTCGTTAATCAGTCCAGCTTCAAGCCGATGGGAAACCCACGAGAGAAATGCCGCCCCCGCCGGCTCCCCGCGCATGGATGCAACCGTTAATTCGGAAATTTCGCTCAGGTACTGCATGAGATCATCCGGTCTGTCGGAGATAAGTTCGGTTGTCAGAGGAATTGTTTTACCAAAGAAAATCGAGGCAGTTTTCAGTTGCCACATTGCAACATTGCTGTCTTCCGTTTCCTTGGATGGAATAATGGTATCAACTATTTGTCGCATGAAGTTTCCTGTTATTCTTTCGGCTATATCGGGGTGTTCCACCAGTGATTTGACAAACGCCGTCAATCCGTATGTAAGGAATTTACTGAATATCCTCTGACCTGTTTTTTCTATCCAGACTGCCTGCTGTGATAGGGTTTCACAAAGCAATCTTGCCGAATAAATAAGGTTGTTTGCCTTTTTTTCTTCTATACCCGGAATCCTCAGCAGGTTTTCCATGGTTATTTTCAGCGCTTTGCTTCTATCCTCCGCTCTGAAAAGTTTCCCGAGAAGGGATGTTTCCTCTCTCCTGAGCTGTTCGATGCTCATATCACGGTTATACGTTAAAACAGCGGTTGATATAAGTTCTGTGAATACAGAGTCCTCTGTATCTGTTTCCTGAAGAAGGGGAGCCATTACCTTATCCATGAATCTTCCTCTGAGGTCTTCCTTATTTATCTTTGCAAGCGCACGGAGAACAATCTGAATTGTACTGTTGGATTCCTCCGCAAGAGGCGTAAGCCAGTCTGTCTGTTCACCTTCTATCAATTTTCTCCGGTAATCCGTTTTCAATAATTCAAGAATATCGGAAAACAATTCGCCTTTTGAGATAAGATCCTCGAATTTTATGTTTTTGGTGGATCGAAGTAACAGAATCAATATCGGCAGCAATTCATCAGGATTGATTTCAACCTCCTGCATGTACCTCTGCATCGAATCAATTGCCTTTGCAGGTTCTTCCTGAATTAAAATCAAGTCCATCAATCGTCCGATGGAATCGATTATTCGCCTTATTTCCATGGTGTTGTTCTTTCCTTCAAGAAAACGAAGTGCTATCGGAACGAAATCAAGGAAATACCCGGTACTTTTACCCTCCGTGTAACCGGATCCACTTCTTTCTCGCGCAAGTCTTGAAACAGCAATTATAAAGTAGTTATTTGATGTTTCTTTCGCGATGGAATGCACACGTACGAAATATTCATAAAAAGCTTCGCCTGATCCTGTAAAGAGCAATATCTCGGCAAGGGCTCTTCCATATTCTATAGACATAACACTCTCGGGAACCGGCAAATCCAGGATATCAAAGCTGATATTTCTTTCCGCTCTTATTTTGAGAGCCTCAATAGCCTGCTCGGACAAATTTTCTCTGATTTCGACCATCTGGTCTTCCGTAATGTCGCCTGCTAAATTCGTAATAACGGTTTTCATGGTATTTTCAAGTAACGGTTGAAGCATTTCCGCTTCTTCCAGCTTACCAAGAAAACCGGAAAGAGTACGAACCATTTCCATGGATACCGCGAAACCTCTCATTTTCCTGTATAGCGATTCTCCATTCCTTCCAACCGACCTCCATACGGGAAGATCATCTTCGGTAAGAAAGTACCATCCGGTTTCAACAGCGAAATCAATCAGAGATTCCTGTACAACCGGCTCGGAATCAGTCAATATCAACGTTGCGCGCTGGAGAGCTCGTATAACGTTTCCGCCCCCTATTCTTGTTCTCTCAAGCATAAAACCGAACCGCTCGGGCCATCTGATACCTTTCTGAATAAGGCTTTCAGCAAGAGAAAGGTCTCCTGGTGTTTCCACAAGAACAAGAAACACCTTGTACAGCAACGATATAAGATCATCAAATACAAGCCCTGTACTGGGTCCTATCTGATTCCATACCCAGCCAAGATGAAAAAATTCCTGAATTGCTACTACTGCAGCATCCGAAGGAAGGTTTGTCAGCGCGGCAAACCATTTTACAGCGGCATCTTCCATGACAGGAGGGGGAGTAAGCATCTTTGATAAATTTCTCAGAAGCAAATTCACATCGTTATCTTTTATCGTCGCCAGAAGATAGATCAGTGCCTCCCCGGCTTCCTTCCATTCTCCCGCAAAAAGAGGAATGGCTAGAACTTTTCTTTCTATTTCAGGTGATTTATCGGGTGTATCCGGTTTTTTACCGGGAAGGCTGAATCCTTTGCCGACTTCCGGTGGTTTTACTGACCGGAGCTGATTATCTCGACTCCAGATTTCAATTTTTCTTACTATTTCCTGAACATCTATATCTATACTGATTCTCCCTTTTCAAT
>CAZOQQ010000030.1:0-14355 GCA_964582075.1 uncultured bacterium
TTGAATGATGTTACTTACCCCGGAAGATTCAAGTTGAACAAACTCGTTATCTATTAACCCTTTGTATCCTTTTCTCACACCGAACACGGTAAGGCCGCGGTTTAGCGCCCTTCTTACCGCGGCTCTTATGCAGGCGTTCATTCCAGGGGAATCTCCCCCGCTGGTCAGAACTGCTATTCTATCCAAGTTTTCACTGCAGTCTATTTTGTGTCTGAGGATGTCTTAACCGGTGAATCAACCAGCTCAAGAATACACGCTTCGGCTGCATCACCTTTTCTGGGTCCAAGTTTGAGAATACGTGTATATCCACCGTTACGGTCAGCGTATCTGGGTCCAAGTTCGTTGAAAAGCTTCTGAACAGCTTTACTTCCGTAAACGTATCTCGCTACCTGCCTTCTCGCGTGAACCGAGTCTTTTCTACCTTTTGTGATAATTTTCTCCGCTGCACTCCGTGCGGCTTTTGCCTTTGCCTGGCTTGTCTTGATCCTCTCCTCCAAAATCAGAGAAGTAACAAGACTCCTGAGCATTCTTTTTCTCGCTTCAGGTTTCCTGCCAAGTTTGGCGATTTTTTTCCTGTGACGCATATCAGCTCTCCCGGTGACTGGATGTCAGTCGTTTATTGATAAATTCAGTTTCTTGAGAACATCTGCGATAGTTTCCAGGGAAGAGGGGCCGAACCCGCTGATTCCAAGTATTTCCTCAGACTTCATCTCAAGTAAATCACTTACGGTTTTAATTCCCGCCGATTTCAGAACATTAACGATCCTGGTAGGAATATCAGTATCCTCTATTGGAAGAGATTTGATGTCATTCCTGCTGTTCTTTTCCTTCATTATAAGATCAGGTTTCTCCTCCGGCTCAAGCCCGGCCGGTATCATCTGAAGGTGTTGAATAAGGATCTCACAGGCTTCGTTTATCGCTTCTTTGGGACCGATGCTTCCATCGGTCGAAATATCCATGATAAGACGGTCGTAATCGGTTCTGTCACCAACCCTGGCGCTCTGCACTGTGAAGTTCACCATTCTTACAGGACAGAACCATGCGTCAAGAAGAATAGTCCCGACTTTTTCTTCCCTGCCGCGCATACTCCATTCGTCAGCGGGAATAAAACCTTTTCCCTTTTCAACCGTTATCCGCATGGAAAGCTTTCCCGTTCCGTCGAGCTGTGCTATTTCCTGATCCTTATTGATAACTTTCAGATACTTGTCTCCTGCCAGATCTTTCGCGGTAATTATTCCTTTTTTAGAAACATCCAGCATGAGAGTACCTTTCTCTTCCGCTTCAAGTCTCACAATAAGAGATTTGATGTTAAGCACTATTTCCGGTACATCCTGAATCACGCCGGTAATTGTTGAAAATTCATGTTCAACACCTTCAATCGAAAGTGAAACCGGCGCATAACCCTCAAGCGAAGAAAGGAGTACTCTTCTGAGAGCGTTTCCCAGTGTGCGCCCGAATCCTCTTTCCAGAGGAATAATTTCAAGCCTGCCGAAAGTATCGGAAAGAGATTCTTCCTCCCATTTGATCATATCCGGAAGATATAGACTCTTAAATACCATCTGATCCTCCTCCCAGGTTGGCAACCCGGATGTTTAAAGCCCTAAGGGCTTTTTTACAGTTAGCCGCGTCTACGACGCTTGGATGGACGACACCCGTTATGCGGTATCCTGGTTTGATCCTTAATTGCCGTAACTTCAAGGTTCGTTGACTGCAGAGCCCTGACAGCGCTTTCACGTCCTGATCCCGGCCCCCTTACCCAAACCTCAACTTTCTTCAATCCGGCCTCAATTGCCTTCTCGGCAACCTGGACAGCCGCCTGTCCCGAGGCAAAAGCGGTTCCCTTTCTTGTACCCTTCACCCCTGTGGTTCCTCCGCTTGACCAGGCGATAACATTACCGTTTCTGTCGGTTACCGTTATCATCGTGTTATTGAACGAAGATTTCACATGAGCTATACCATGAACATCGGTGACGTTCAAAGCCTTCTTCTTCTTAGTCGTTTTTTTTCGACTTTTCGCCTTGGCTCCTTTTGGCACTACAGCCTCCTAACGAATTTTCTTACGCCCGAATTTAGGTCCCTTGCGGGTACGGGCGTTTGTTCTGGTCCTCTGGCCTCGGACCGGGAGTCCTCTGCGATGCCTGATCCCGCGATAGCACCTGATGTCCATAAGCCTCTTACGATTCATATTTATTTCCGCCCTCAACGCACCTTCAACCTTGTAGTCCGAATCAATGACTTTCCTGAGGGCAGCTACTTCTGTCTCTGTAAGATCATCCGTTTTGACATCTGAATTTATTCCCGCCTTCTCAAGAATTACTCTTGAAGAAGCCAGACCTATTCCATATATATACGGCAGTGCATATAAAATGTGCTTGTTAGGCGGAAGATCAACTCCTGCGATTCTTGCCACTAATTACCTCCATACTTACCTTCAACTCTATCTATCCCTGTCGCTGCTTGTGCTTTGGGTTGCGGGAACAGATTACAAGAACTTTTCCGTTTCTGCGCACTATTCTGCAATATTCACAGATCTTTTTTACTGAGCTGCGTACCTTCATGTTCGATCCTCACTTATATCTGTAAGTGATACGGCCGCGGTTAAGGTCGTAAGGAGATATCTCAACCGTTACCCTGTCACCAACCAGAATCCGTATGTTGTTCATTCTCATTTTTCCCGATATATAGCATAATGCTATATGTCCATTCATACCATCAAGTTCAACACGGCACTGATAATTTGGCAAGGTCTCTATTACGGTTCCATCCTTGGGAACGTTCTTTGCCACTATTAATCCTCTCTAATTTACAACAGAACGCATATCATTGGTAATTATCATCATGCCGTCAATATCAGCGGTTCGTCACCATGTACAACAATCGATTGCTCCGCATGAGCCGAAAGGCTTCCATCAGCGGTAACAATAGTCCATTTGTCCTGCAGAGTTCTGACTCTGTATCCACCAATATTTATCATAGGTTCAATGGCTATGGCAAGGCCTTCCGTAAGTTTCATACCTCTTCCGGCTCTTCCAAAGTTAGGTACCTGTGGCGGCTCGTGCAGTTTTCTGCCTATGCCATGACCAACAAGTGCCCTGACAACACTGAATCCCTGGGCTTCCACATGATTCTGAATAGCTGAACCGATATCACCCAGGGTATTCCCCGGTATTGCGGCCTCTATTCCCTTATCCCTGGCTTCGTAAACCGTTCTTACCAGCAGCATCGCCCTGGGATCAGCCAGACCAACGACAACGGTATCCGCGGCATCACCGTGAAAACCGTTCTTGAACGCCCCGGCATCGATGCTGACAAGATCTCCATCCATCACTACCCTGTTCTTCGATGGTATGCCATGCACAACCTCGTTGTTTATAGAAACACAGATTGCGGCTGGATATCCATTGTAACCCAGGAACGACGGGATTGCTCCCTCGGCTTCAATAATTCTTTTGCCCACATCGTTTATTTCCTGCGTGGTAACTCCGGGTTCAATGAAAGCCCTCATCTCGTTCAGGGCACGTCTGACAATTCTGCCGGACTCCTTCATAAGCTCCAGATCACTTCCGCCAACTATTCCCATTTTACCAGTTTCTCTTTAATCCGTTCAAAAACCTGATCTACGGTTCCGAAACCGTCTATCTCAAGAAGTCTTTTCCGATAGTACTTCTCAAGATGCCTGGTCAGACTGTAGTATTGATCAAGCCTGTTACTGATAACCTTGATATCATCGTCACTACGCTTCACAAAAGGTTCTCCGCACTTCGGACATATATCTCCTTCATGGATACTGTCATCGCTTACTCCCTTGTTCGTGCACGCGCAGACCAGTCTTCCCGTAAGCCTTCTCAATATCTCTTCTTCAGGAACCTGTATTAAAACAGCGCCCGAAAGAGGTTTACCGGTATTCTCAAGAAATTCGTCCAGGCTTTCCGCCTGTGAGAGATTTCTCGGGTAGCCATCAAGAAGGAATTCATAGATGCTTTCCAATCTGTTGAAAACAACTTTGTTTACTATTTCGTCGCTCACAAGGTATCCCGATTTGACGATCTCGGTAATGCGTTTACCCAGCTCTGAACCTCTGCTGATTTCATCTCTGAAATACAGACCGGTTGAGATATGCTCCAGGTTAAAATAGTTCGAAATCCTGTTCGCCTGGGTACCCTTTCCGGAACCGGGTGGTCCAAAGAAGGTCAAACGCATGCTTACCTTCTTCCCCTTATCTTACCTTTACTGAGAAATCCATCGTAGTGTCTCATAAGTAGATGTGTCTCTATCTGCCTGAGAGTTTCAAGACCGACACCCACTACAATAAGCAGGCTCGTTCCACCGAACATGAAGTTCACGTTAGCGTGACGGCTCATGAGCATGGGTAAAACAGCTATCGCGGCCAGGAATATTGATCCGGGAAGCGTAACCCTGACCAGAACTTTCTCTATGTACTTGGCGGTGCTTTTGCCCGGTTTCCTGCCGGGGATAAATCCCCCGTACTTCTTCATGTTGTCGGCAAGATCCTGAGGATTGAAAGTTATTGCAGTATATACGTACGCGAAAAGAATTATCAGAAGACTGTATATGGATATGTAAATAAATCCCCCGGGTGAAAGATGAGCGTTTACCCAGGTATCTATTCCCGAATTGGGAAAGAACATGGCAATGCTGCTTGGAAACATCATAAACGCCTGAGCGAAAATAACAGGTATAACTCCCGCCGTATTCAGTCTAAGGGGAATATGAGTACTCTGGCCTCCGTAAACTTTCCTTCCTCTGACCTGCTTAGCGTACGTCACGGGTATCCTGCGCTGCGATTCGGTCATCAGAACCACGAACGCGACTACAGCAAACATGAAAACGGCAAGGAATATCGCCGTTATGAAACCGGTCTGCTGAAGTACGAACACATCCTGATAAATAGACATTATCGCACCAGGAAGCCTGCCTACTATCCCGGCGAAAATAATGAGGCTTATTCCGTTCCCTATCCCCCGCTCGGTTATTCGCTCACCAAGCCACATGACGAATATAGTACCTGTAATGAGCGTAACCACGGTTTGTACAGTGAAACCCAGTCCCGGATGAGGAACGATCATCATTCCCTGGCTGTTCAGACCGATCAGATACTGGGATATTCCAAGACCCTGGATAAAAGCCAGGATTACGGTTCCGTACCTTGTAATCTCGGTCATTTTCTGCCGCCCAGCTTCGCCCTCCTTCTTGAGCCTCTCAAAGTAGGGAAAGACAGAGGTAAGAAGCTGTATGATAATCGATGCCGAGATGTACGGCATGATTCCAAGGGCGAAAACGGAAGCTCGCCGGAGAGCACCACCTACGAACAGATCGTACATTCCCATCAATCCGCCGCCCTGGCTGAATGCCTGGCTCAGGGCATCACCGTCTATTCCGGGAACAGGGATATGTCCCCCAATCCTGTAAACCCCCAGCAGAAGGAAAGTATAGAATATCTTTTTCCTCAACTCAGGAATCTTCAGGATGTTCTCAAAACCACGCATTACGCAAGCACCTCCACGGAGCCACCGGCCGATTCAATTATCTCAACCGCGCTGGAACTGAACGAGTGCGCGCATACCGTCAGGGTTTTCTTCAATTCTCCATGCCCGAGTATCTTTACCGGACGGAATCTTGATGAAATCAACCCCGCGTCTTTCATGATGTCAGGGGTTACCACGGTATCCGCAGTAAACCTTGCAAGACCGGCCACGTTGATTATCTGATATTTCTTTGCGAAACGTGCATTATTGAATCCCTTGTGGCTCATACGCCTTTGTATCGGCATCTGACCGCCTTCAAACCAGGGCTGAATGCTGCTTCTCGCCTTCTGCCCCTTGTGGCCTTTACCGCTGGTTCCGCCCTGGCCGGTACCCCTGCCGCGTCCTCGTCTCAGCGAGTTTCGCGTGGCTCCCCTGGCAGGCTTCAGATGTTGCAAGCGTCTCATTAATCAACCTCCTCGACCACGAGCAAATGCACAATTCTGTTTATCATACCGCGTATTTCAGGTCTATCCGGATGAACAACGGTCTGATGCATTTTCTTAAGCCCAAGGGCTTTCAGTGTAAGTTTCTGAACTTCCTTCCGGCCGATCGCGCTTTTACCCTGAGTAATCCTGAGTTTCCTGTCAGCCATCGTTACTCCTTCTGGCAACCGCTGTCTGTCGGTATCCGCTAACCCTGTCGATAAGAACAAGATCCTGAAGACCCTTCATCGTAGCCTTGACAACGTTATGAGGATTATTGGAACCCTGGGATTTTGTAAGTACATCCTTTATCCCGGCGCATTCCATGATTGCCCTTACAGCGGCTCCTGCTATAACTCCCGTACCGGAACTGGCCGGGCGAAGCATCACTTTTCCTGCCCCATGCCTTCCCAGAATCTTGTGCGGAATCGTACGGTTCTCTATCAGCGGGATGCTTATCATGTTATTACGAGCGGAATCCTGAGCTTTCCCTATGGCCTCAGGAAGCTCTGTGGCTTTACCGAGTCCCACTCCAACTTTTCCTTTTGCGTCTCCAACCGCGACAATCGCGTTGAACCCGAAGTTCCTGCCGCCCTTGGTTACCTTTGAAACCCTGTTAATGGTAATAAGCCTGTCAATCAGACCGGCTTCTTCAAGTTTTGAAACTCTCTTTTTCCGTTTTGAACTGTCCCTATTATCCGAATCCCTGTTTCTGTCCAATGTACAGCCTGTCCCTTCTACAACCTGAGGCCGGCTTCACGGACATTCTCCGCGAGCGCCCTGACTCTGCCATGATAGTAATGTCCACCACGGTCAAAGACAGCTTCGTTTATACCCTTCTCCTTTGCCTTCTCGGCAAGGAGACGGCCTAGTCTGGCTGCCTGTTCGCTTTTATTTTCTTTCTTAACGGTCGAAAAACTTCCGGATTTTGTTGTCAGTGTAAGAAGAGTCTCTCCGGTCAGATCATTTATAAGACTGGCCTCCATATGCTTAAGGGATCTTCTAACGAGCAGCCTCGGTTTATCGCCCGTTCCATAAAGTTTTTTCCTTATATGGAAATGTCGACGTCGGAGGCGCTGCCTTCTGGTTAATCTAGCCATTTCTCAGTCTCCTCCTGCACACTAGGTTATTGTTTTAACAGCTTTGCGCTTGACATGCTGATCTGAGTATCGGAATCCAATAAGATTGTAAGGCTCAACCGGTTTAATCTTGTACAGTTCCGCGCTGAATGCTCCGACAAGATGTTTGTCTATACCACTTATCGTAAGTGAGAAAGCATTCTGTCCCGGTTTTATGTCAATCCCGATACCACCCGGTATTTCAAACAACACTTTATGAGAATACCCGAGTTGCATTTCAAGCATTCGCCCCTTTACTTCTGCCTGGTATCCTTTGCCCTGAACCATCAGAATTCTGGAGTGGCCTTCGGAGACACCCTGTATCCTGTTGGCAAGATGAGCCCTTGTTGTGCCGTGAAGCCTTGTCAGTTCCCTTGTATCTTCCTTCCGTGACAATACAATCCTGTCATCATCTACCTTGACCTTGATACCTGATGGAACCGTCAGGTTCATTTCGCCCTTCGGTCCTTTCACGGTGACCAGATTCTTCCTGGTCGTTACCGTTACCTTCTCAGGCACAGTAACGGGTAAATTGCCTATTCGTGACATCCTCTTACTTCTCCTTACCAGGCATGGAGCAGAACTTCGCCGCCCACGTGCTGTTTTCTTGCTTCAGCGTCAGTCAGAACGCCCCTGGGAGTTGTAAGAACAGCGATACCGCGACCTCCCATTACCCTGGGAATATTCTCTGCGTCAGTGTATACCCTGCAACCGGGTTTAGATATTCTCTTCAGCCCCACGATGAGAGGTTGATTATTTCTATACGCCAGGTACACCCTTAACATACCCTGCTTCTCATCCTCAATTCTTCTGAAACCCCTTATGAACCCTTTGTTGTACAGAGTTCTTGCTATCGATGTTTTCAGTTTTGAAGCCGGAATATCAACTATCTTATGTTCCGCCCGGGAAGCATTTCGAATCCGGGTAAGCATGTCCGCTATTGGATCTGTCATTGACATTGTTCTGCCTCCCTACCAGCTGGCCTTGCGTACACCGGGAACAAGGCCTCTGTTGACCATGTCCCGGAAACAAATACGACAAATACCATATTTTCTGATGTATCCCCTCGGACGCCCGCAGATAGAGCACCTGTTGTACTTCCTGACCGGAAATCTGGGGGTTCTTTTCTGTTTTTCTACAAGAGCTTTTTTAGCCAATTCTTCACCACCCCCTGCTATTGAGTGTTCTTGCGGAAGGGCATGCCGATAAGCTTCAAAAGCTCGAGGCCTTCCTCATCCGTTGGTGCACTTGTTACTATTGTTATATTCATTCCCCTGAATTTATCAATATTGTCTACGCTGATCTCAGGAAATATCGCCTGTTCCTCTACACCGAAATTGTAGTTGCCATGCCCATCGAATCCTCTTGGAGAGAGGCCCCTGAAATCCCTGACCTGGGGTATGGAAAACGTGATGAGCCTGTCCAGAAACTCCCACATTTTTTCACCGCGGAGAGTAACGAAAGTTCCGATGGGAGTTCCCTCTCTCAGGCGGAACCCCGCGACTGATCTTTTAGCCTTTGAAATCACCGGCATCTGACCCGTGATCGTAGCCAACTGTTCAACTGCGTTCTTCAGGTTGTTCGCATTGTCCATGGCTTCTCTTCCGAGTCCCATGTTTACGACTACTTTCCTGACGCGGGGGATTCTATGAACATTATTGTATTGAAAACGTTTTTTCAGCTTATCCCGCAACTCTTCCTGGTAGATTTTTTCAAGTCTTGGCAGATTTCTCACTGGTCACCTCCTAACCGGTTGAAATTATTTCGTTGCATGCTCTGCAACGTCGCAGAAGTCTACCTTCTTCATCTCTGCTTCTGATAATACCCGCGGCTTCTCCACAGCCGGGACATACAACACTGAGATTGGACAGGTGTATAGGCGCTTCCTTCTCAATTATGCCTCCCTGCTGATTACGTGTAGAGGGTTTGGTATGTCTTTTAATAAGATTCAAGCCCTCGACAATAGCGCGGTTATCCTTTGGAAATATCTTGAGTATCCTGCCTTCCTTGCCCTTGTCTTCTCCTGTCAGGACATGTACTTTATCACCCTTCCTGATACGCATCAGATCACCTCCGGAGCAAGGGAAACGATTTTCATGAAATGTTCCCTAAGCTCACGCCCTACAGGCCCGAAAATCCTTGTGGCAACCGGCTGGTAAGCCTCATCAAGAATGACCGCCGCATTGTCTCCGAACCTCACGGATGTTCCGTCCTGCCTGTTCAATTCTTTCTTAACCCTTACAATAACAGCCCTTCTCACTTCTTTGGCTTTGACCGCGCCATCTGGCAGGGCATCCTTCACCGAAACCACTATAATGTCACCGATGGTCGCGTATCTGCGCCTGCTGCCTCCCAGAACCTTTATGCACTGCACGGTACGGGCACCGGAATTGTCGGCAACTTTCAGTTTTGTTTCCTGCTGGATCATGCTGATTCCTCCTATCGCGCCCGCTGCACGACTTCGAGAACCCGCCAGCGCTTCTTTTTCGAGAGAGGTCGTGTTTCCGAAATAGTGATCCTGTCTCCCCGGTTGCACTGATTCTCTTCATCGTGTACGTAATATTTCTTTGTTGTACGGTAACGTTTCCTGTATACCGGGTGTGCCTTCAGGGATTCAATCTCCACGACAACCGTTTTGTCCATGGCACTGGAAATTACGATTCCCGTAAGAACCCTTCTTTTTCCCGTTCTTTCTTCTGCCATACTAATTTCCTTCCCCGGTACCGGATTCAAATCCCAGATCAATCTCTCTGATTAATGTAAGCGTTCTGGCAAGATCCTTACGGGCAGTCCGCAGACGAACAGGGTTATCAAGCTGCTGAGTAGTCCTTCTGAACCTGAGGTTGAAAAGTTCCTGTCTGAGCTCCCGAACATGTTCTTCCAGTTCTTCAAGGCTCATTGATCGAAGTTCATGGGTTTTCATTTACTGTCCCTCCTTGTCTCGAACAATGAACCTGGTCTTAATGGGGAGCTTGTGCCCGGCAAGTCTCATGGCTGATTTTGCCAGTTCAACCGGAACCCCTTCAAGTTCGAACATCACTCTTCCCGGTTTTACTACAGCGACCCAGTGATCTACCGCGCCCTTACCTTTACCCATACGGGTTTCGGCTGGAGTGGAAGTAACGGGTTTATCCGGAAATACCCTGATCCAGACCTTTCCGCCCCTCTTTACATGTCTTGTAAGAGCAACTCGGGCAGCCTCAATCTGCGCGCTGGTAATCCATCCGGGTCCCATCGCCTGCAATCCATACTCACCGAAGGAAACGGTACTGCCGCCCTTGGCTTTGCCCCTCATTCGGCCACGGTGCTGTTTCCTGTACTTGGTTCTCTTTGGTAATAACATCGCCTGTCACCTGCCATCCACCGGGCCGGACACCGGAGGCTCATGTATCTCACCATGATATATCCAGACCTTGACCCCGATGGTCCCGTACGTGGTTAAAGCCACTTCGCGCGAAAAATCAACATCCGCCCTTAAAGTATGGAGTGGAACCCTGCCTTCATGATAGGTATTAACCCTGGACATTTCCGCCCCGCCGAGTCTTCCGGCACATGATACCTTTATACCCTCGGCTCCATCGGTTATCGCGTCTCTGATAGCCATTCTCATCGCTCTTCTGACCGAAACCCTGCCCTCTATCTGACGGGCTATCTTGTCTGCCACCAGTGTAGCGTCGCATCTGTCTTTTCTTATTTCCTGAACCTTCGTTCTGACGGTTTTACCGCCGACCAGAACTTTCAGTTCGTTGGTAATCCTGTCGATATTGGAGCCTTTGCTCCCGATTACCTGGCCCGGACGCGCGGTCCAGATTATTACTTCCACTTCCTGTGGTTTCCTGAGAATTTCAATTCGTGAAATCCTGGCCTTCTCCAGCCTTGAGCCAAGGTATCGGCGAATGTCCGCATCTTCTTTCAGATACTCGGCATACTTTCTGCCTCTGGCAAACCATGTGGAATCCCAGCCACGGCTGATACCAAGACGGAGGCCAATAGGATTAGTTTTCTGACCCATACTATTCCTCTCGTCCCTGTTCGGCTGCCGCACTAGTATTGACAACCGTAACTGCTATATGACTTGTTCTGTGTCTGATTTTGGTTGCTCTACCCCGGGCTCTGGGTCTCCATCTCATCGTGGTAGGACCTTCGTTAATAATCACATTCTGTATGACCAGTTCATCTACGTCCAGCCGCTCGCCCTCCGCTTTCTGAATAGCGTTGGCCACGGCGGAATCAAGAGTTTTTTCGATAATTCTTGACGCTCTCCTTGGAACTGTCATAAGAAGGGATAAAGCCTGGTTAACCGTTTTCCCGCGGATGAGATCCGCAATGTACCTTGCTTTACGGGGAGGAACTTTAACAAATCTTGCTCTGGCAACTGCCTTCATTTCTTCCCTCCCTAGACCTTAGCCTGTTTCTGTTTTCCCGAAGAACCTGATTCACGGTGTCCACGGAATGTTCTCGTAGGAGCAAATTCTCCCAGCTTGTGACCTACCATGTTCTCTACCACATAGACCGGCAAGAATTTACGCCCGTTATGAACGGCGAATGTATGCCCTACAAATTCAGGAGGGATGGTGGATCTTCTGGACCACGTTTTTATGATTTTCTTCTCTCCGGAAGCCTCCATCTTTCTGACTTTCTCGGCCAGCTTCTCTTGGATATAGGGACCCTTCTTCAGTGAACGGGCCATAGCCTACTTCCTCCTTTTTCCAGTGGGTCTTCGCCTGTTAATGAGTTTATCAGACGCTTTTTTTCTTCTTGTTCTCAAACCTTTGGCAAGCTGTCCCCAGGGAGAACATGGATGCCGTCCACCGCTGGACTTACCTTCACCACCACCCATAGGGTGATCGATAGGGTTCATGGCTACACCTCGTACATGGGGTCTGCGACCCTTCCAGCGGCTGCTGCCAGCCTTACCGGGTACTACGAGAAAATGCTCAGCATTTCCAACCGATCCGATTGTTGCCATACAATTTACGGGAACCAGTCGTGTTTCCCTGGAAGGCATTTTAAGTGTGGCGTACCTTCCCTCGCGAGCCATAAGCTGAATTGAGGTTCCGGCGCTTCGCGCTATCTGTCCGCCTTTGCCGGGTTTCAGCTCGACATTATGTATCGTTGACCCAAGAGGAATTCTTGACAGGGGGAGGTGGTTACCGTTCTCCGGTGGAGAATCTGATCCGGATACAACCGTATGTTCAGGCTGCAGTCCCTCGGGGGCAAGGATGTAGCGTTTCTCTCCATCCACATAGTGAACCAGCGCGATTCTTGCCGAACGATTCGGATCGTATTCTATTGAGACAACTTTCCCGGGTATACCGAACTTATCACGCTTGAAATCGATAAGTCTGTACTGTCTTTTGTGACCACCGCCTCTGTGTCTGGCCGTCACCCGTCCGTTGCTGTTTCTGCCGGCTTTGCTTTTCATTGGAATCATCAGAGATTTCTCGCCGTAATCCCTTGTGATTTCATCGAATCCGGGGGATACTTTAAACCGGGTTCCGGGAGTAACCGGTTTCCATCGCTTCATACTCATTTAATTACACCCCCTCAAAGAAATCGATCGTATTGCCTTCCGAAAGGGTAACGATGGCTTTCTTCCATGATGGCCTGCGGCCAAGATTCTTCCCAAGTCTTTTCTTTTTTCCCTGCATTCTCATTGTACGAACTTCTGTAACATTTACATCGAACAGCTCTTCAACGGCTGCTGCTATCTGTCTTTTTGAAGCTGACGGCACAACATGGAACACGTACTGATTCGATTCTTCTCTCAGAACTGTGCTTTTCTCCGTAACAAGCGGTTTGCAAATTATCTGCCTCGCGTCCTTCATAACAGTCTCTCCTTCAACAGATCGATCGCCTTTTCCGAAAGGAGAACAACTTCAGAATTGACAAGATCATGAATGGATACGCTTTCCGCATTCATCACCTTCAATCGCGGAATATTCCGGGAAGCTCTTTTTACAAGATCATCTCCGCCGGAAACAAGCAGAACAGTTCTTTTACCGGAACAGTCATGATTCGAAAGCATCTCCGCTATTTCACGTGTTTTCCCGCTTGATTCGAGATCTTTCACAACTCTGAGATTCTCCTCCGCAAGTCTTTCGCTGAGGATACCGGCAAGAGCTTTTCTTCTTACTTTACGGTTCAGCCTGATATTCCATTTTCTCGGAGATGGCCCAAACGTGACACCACCACCTCTCCAGATGGGAGAAGCCGCGGAACCGGACCTCGCGTGACCGGTACCTTTCTGACGCCACTGCTTTTTACCGGATGTTTTCACATCACTTCTTCCCTTTGTTGATACCGTTCCCTGACGGGAATTGAGCGATTCCGCTCTTACGGCTTCCCAGAGAATGTGAGTGGAAACATTCATGCCGAAAATTTCCTCGGGAAGAATGGTTTTCCCAGTTTCCTCGCCATTCATAGTGTATACTCTTACGTCAGGCATGGTGCCCCCCCGAATTCTGTTTCCTGATCAGAAGGTATCCGTTCCGGGATCCGGGAACCGCACCCTTCAGAACCAGAAGGTTCTTCTCCGAATCAACCTGAACGACTTCAAGGTTGCGGACGGTTACTTTTTTTCCGCCATCTCTTCCAGGCATCTTTTTATTTTTCCATACTCTTGACGGTGTGGCACACTGTCCTATCGAACCCGGAACTCTGTGTGATTTGTTTCCGTGAGTGCTGTCGCCACCGGAAAAACCATGCCGTTTGACCACGCCCTGGAAACCTTTGCCTTTTGTTAAACCGGTAACGTTAACCTTTTCACCGGGAACGAATATGGATACATTAATAAAATCCCCCGCCGCTACATCGGTATCCGGCATGGGAACTTCCCGGAATTTCGAAACGGGCGGCGCGCCGCTTTTGTTCAGATGTCCCAGAGTGGGCTTATTCAAACGCTGTTTCTTCTGAGTTCTGTAACCGATCTGAAGGGCATTGTACCCGTCAGTCCCGGTTGTTTTAACCTGTGTAACCGGGTTCGGTTGTGCTTCCAGTACGGTAACAGGAACAGCTTTTCCGTCATCTTCAAAGATACGGGTCATCCCTATCTTACGAGCCATTATTCCGCTCATAAATCACTTCCCATCGCTGAAGTCCCTTTACCGGCGGAGGGACAAGCGTTTATTTTTTTCGCTTGCCGGACAACCGCCATTGTCCGGTAACGCGACATTTCTCTTAATCCGGATCAGCCGGATCAGTTAGAAAGAAAGGTTTAACTAAATTTCGTCCATTTCCACATCAACTCCCGCAGGTACATCCTGTGAC
>CAZOQQ010000031.1:0-14180 GCA_964582075.1 uncultured bacterium
GGATAAGATTGAGTTCCCTGTGAAGTACAAAGCCGTTTCGTCCGAAGTATCTTTTGTTCCTTTGGGGTATGAGCGGGAAATGACGCTGTCGGAAATCCTTAAAAAAACCGAGACAGGTCGAACCTACGCGCATATCCTTGAAGGAACCGAGCTGATGCCCCTGCTGGTAGACAACAACGGAGATATTCTTTCTTTTCCACCCATCCTGAACAGCGAGAGAACCGGAAAAGTGAGCGCGGGTGATTCCAGGCTTTTCTGTGAGGTGACCGGTACGGACTGGGATACGGTTCAACTTTCGGCAACCATACTGGCATGCAACCTTCAGGATCGTGGAGCGGAAATCCTTCCCGTCAGGGTAAACTACCCAGAACAGTATCCGGGAGAAACGGTGATATCACCTGTTGTTTTCGACGACCGGATGACCGCCTCAATGGATTCAATAAATGATCTGCTGGGATTGGATATAGAACCCGGCAGGGTTGTTGAATTACTTCAGCGGATGGATTACGTCTCAGTTGAACTGGATGACGGCAGCGTAACCGGTGTTCTGCCGCCTTACAGGAGGGATGGTATTCACGCGGTTGATATGATTGAAGATATCGTCATCTCAATGGGTCTTTCTCCCTTTGAACCTCTTCTTCCGCAGCAGTTCACTCCCGGACGGTGTGCTCCCATGGAGGATCTTGCGGACGCGGTAAGGCTTCTTCTTGTTGGAACGGGATGCGAAGAAATTCTCCGCCCGGTTCTCTCCAGCAGGGAGAAGGTTGTGGAACTGTCGCGTACTCCTTCCGATCCGGTGAGCATAGCGAATCCGATGACCGCCGAGTACGGAGTAGTCAGAAATTCTCTTCTGCCGGGTCTTCTGGAAGTGGAAAGTTCCAGTGCTCACGCGGCTTATCCGCACAGAATTTTCGAAACAGGTGAGGTTCTTACAAGAGGTGACACGGGAGAGTGTATGACCGAAGTGCTGCTTTGCTGCCTTGTCTCCGGTAACAAAGCGGATTTTGGAGATATCCACTCCATAATCGGATCGCTTTGTCATTCAAGGAATCTTGATATTTCTCTCTCGGAAACATCAGATGAAAGATTTATTCCCGGGAGATGTGCCGCTGTTTCCATAGAAAACGTAGTTTCCGGTGTAATCGGTGAGCTGCATCCTGCGGTACTCAGCGACTGGGGGATATTCCGTCCCGCTTCCGCGTTCGAAATCACGCTCTCCTCCCTGAAATGATTGATGCCTCTTTTTAACCTCGTAAGTGAGTTCAAGCCTTCGGGGGATCAGCCCCGTGCCATAAAAGAACTAACCGCTGGGCTCCGGAACGGAGACGAGTGGCAGACTCTTCTCGGTGTCACCGGTTCAGGCAAAACCTTCACTATGGCGGGAATAATACGGGAGATGGATAAACCTGTCCTTGTAGTCAGTCATAACAAAACCCTGGCCGCTCAGCTTTACAGCGAGTTAAAAGGTTTCTTTCCCGAAGCTGCGGTGGAGTATTTTGTAAGCTACTACGATTACTACCAGCCGGAAGCGTACATACCGACAACCGATACATTCATAGAGAAGGATGCCGATCTGAACGAGGAACTCGACAGACTTCGGCTCAGAACAACCACTTCTCTTCTTTCGCGGCGGGATGTGATAGTGGTAGCCTCCGTAAGTTGTATTTACGGTCTTGGGAACCCGTCCTCTTTCGCTTCCGGCAGCATGAATATTCGAAGGGGGATTGAGCTTGATCAGGGGCGATTCCTGATGAAACTTGTGGAGATGCGCTATTCAAGGAACGATGTCGCGCTTACAAGAGGAAGGTTCAGGGTACGAGGTGATGTTGTTGATTTCGTTCCCGCGTACGGTCGGATGGCGGCAAGGGTGGAATTCTTCGGCAACAGGATCGACAGTATACAGAGAATTAATCACCTGACAGGCGCAGTGCTGGAGGATCTTCAGGAGGTTAACATATATCCCGCCAGGCATTTCGTGACATCGGAGCGGGATCTCAACCTGGCAATAGGCAGAATAGAGAGGGAACTGGAGGAGACACTGGCTGATTTCAGATACAGGGGCAGGCTTCTTGAAGCTCAAAGACTTGAATCAAGAACGAAGTACGATCTGGAGCTTCTGGCGCAGACAGGATATTGCAGCGGAGTCGAGAACTACAGTCGGCACCTGTCCGGAAGAAAAGAAGGGGAGCGGCCCGCGTGCCTGATAGACTATTTTCCCGCAAAAGAAATGATAGTGTTCATTGATGAATCACACAGGACGATTCCCCAGCTTTCCGCAATGTACCGGGGTGATCGATCGAGGAAGGAAACGCTGGTTAAAAACGGTTTCCGCCTTCCCTCGGCCCTTGATAATCGCCCTCTTTACCTTGAGGAGTTCGTAGATATCACCGGTCAGAAGATATGCATGTCCGCCACGCCTTCCGAATTCGAACTCAGCAGGTCGACAAGGGTAGTACAGCAGATAGTAAGACCCACCGGTCTTGTGGATCCGGAAATGATTGTTCGCCCCGCTTCGAACCAGATAGATGATCTGGTGGGAGAGGTCAGAAGAGCTGTTGAATCCGGAGGGAGAGTGCTGGTTACAACGCTTACGAAGAAAATGGCCGAGGAACTGACTTCGTATTTTCAGGATCTGTCCATCAATTCCCGATATATCCACAGTGAAGTCGACGCTCTTGAACGGGTTTCAATTCTGAGGGAGCTGAGACTGGCGGATTTCGATGTCCTGATAGGAGTGAATCTTCTTCGGGAGGGTCTTGATCTGCCGGAAGTTTCACTGGTAGCGATTCTTGACGCTGACAAAGAAGGATTTCTAAGATCAAGGACCAGTCTGGTACAGACCGCCGGGAGGGCCGCGAGAAACATGGCCGGAAAAGTGATACTGTACGCTGACAGAATCACCGATTCCATGGAATACGCTATAGGGGAGACTTCCAGGAGAAGGGCTATTCAACAGAAATACAATGTTGACAATAAAATCGTACCGGAAGGTATAAAGAAATCAAGGAGGGAGATAATCAGTGCCACAAGCATAGCGGATATTTTCAGGCCGACTGAAGGAAACGGAGAGCCGGAAGATTGTACTTCGGGAACTCCGGAAGAACTTGCGGTGTTTCTGGAAAGCAGGATGCTTGAAGCAGCGGAAAGGCTTGATTTTGAGGCTGCAGCGAAGTACCGGGACAGGATGAGGAAGCTGAATATTTGAAGTACATCGTTTCAGACTTGACAGCAAATACTCATGTAAGCATAGTTGTAATGCTCGTAATAGTGTCTCATATTTGAAAGGGGAACAAATGATGAGAATATTCATTGTTCTTGCTCTTTTAGCAGCTTCTGTTTTCGCGGTAGACGTTAATCTTGTCAGCAGCCCTGTAGCGGGTGGAACTGGTTCAGACGATGTTCTGCAGTACGATGACGGTACCGCCAAATGGTTGTACTCTCAAGTAGCGTACTTCGGAACATGGTTCCAGGTAACCGATTTCCTTGCGTCAGCAACGAATTTTGATTGCAGTTCTACGGAGTGGTGGTACTATCATCACACAAATGCACCATGGGATACCGATCAGATAGTCGCTGAACTCTGGACGGGTGATGCTACCATGCCCGTGACGGTCCTTGCATCCGATACCATTACCGCTATTCATTACACGGCGGTAACCCAGAATTACTCGACTCCGGTAACAACAGGTCTTAATTTCTGGATGATAGGAAACACAACAACATTCTCGGCTTTAGGAATTCCTTCACAGCTTTACGACGAGCATTTCAACTTCACGGGAGCTGTTCACTCTTTCCAGAGCCAGGACTGGATCCTCTGGGATCCCGTGATTCCTCCTTCGACAGATACAATCGATGCTCTTTGCAGGGCGGACGGAAGTATTATTGTCAACGCTCTTAACAACGAAAGCTGGGGCGCAATTAAAGGTCTTTACAGATAATCTGATCTTTTAGGCTTTGAATTGTAAGCGGCGGGTTTTCCCGCCGCTTTTCTCTATACCCCCTGTTCCTGTTATGTTCGTGATGTTTCCGAAGGGAGATACTTTTGAGCGTAATTACAGCGCGTACCGCCGGTTTCTGCTGGGGTGTCCGCAGGGCGGTGGACCTGGTTCTGGCCGAATTGAAAGAAGGAAACGATCCCTACTCGGTTTATGGCGAACTGGTTCACAACCCCCAGGTGCTGAAAGCCCTTGAAGATCGGGGCGTGAGCGTATGCATGACACCGGAGAATATGAAGAAGGGAACTCTGTTTCTGAGGACCCATGGAACAACAATGGATAAACGCAGGGAGCTGGAAAGGTACCCTGTGAAAATAAAGGACTTAACATGTCCAAGGGTTGGCAGGGTTCTGGCAATCGCGCGGAAGAAAAGCAGGGAAGGGTACAGTGTAGTTATTCTTGGCGATCATTCGCACCAGGAAGTAAAATCGATTCTGTCGTACGCCGGAGAAGGGGCACAGGTCATTTCGGGACCTGATGAAATAGATGCTTTAACCGGTATATCACGACCGTACCTTATTTCACAGACTACGCAGAATACGGAAACGTTCGAGAAAACAAAAAACGCTCTTATGGAGAAGTATCCCGAACTCGAATATTCGTTCACGATCTGCAATTCCACGCAGCTTCGCCAGGATGAATTACGACGGTTGTGCGGCCGGATCGACTGTGTCGTTGTTGTTGGGGGAAAAAACAGCGCCAATACAGCGCGACTCGCGGAGATTGCGCGGTCGGAAGGGTTGCCCGCGTATCATATTGAGGCATACGATGAACTGGATGTGAGTGTGCCGGAGAAATACGAAAATATTCTTCTTACGGCGGGAGCTTCCACTCCAAGCTGGAGTATCAGAGAAGTCAGGGAAAAATTGATGGAGATACAGGGTGGAAGTCATGGTACCGGGAGAATACGCGGATATCTGCGCAATATTGTTTTCAGTAATTTCCATATTCTGCCGGTAACGTTCGTTCTTGGTGCAGCCGGAGCATGCATTCTGAGTATCACGAATTGGTTAATGCAGATAATTGCCGCCTCACTGTTCCTTTACGCCGTTCATACCGTAACAGGAGTTCTTGAATCAGGATACTCACATCCGTCCGGGCTTAGAAGGCAGGAATTCCTTCGAACGCACCGCACAATTCTTATTATCATGTCACTGATGGCTTTCGCGGGATCTCTGGCTCTGTCGGTCTTTCTAAACCCGACCTGGACTGTCGTGTTGGGAGTTATGCTTTTCGCATTTCTGCTGTATTCCATGCCCCTGATACGTAAAGAATATCCATTCAGTGGATTAAGAGCAATTTCAGGTTCCAGGGATATTATGTTTGCCGGAGCATGGTCATTTCTTCTTGCGTTCCTTCCCGGGTATATATCCGCTTCCGATACAATAAGTCCGGGCACGGTGATGTGGGCGGCAATTATGTTCTTTCTATTTCTGAGTCGCTGTCTTATGACAGATCTTATAGATTTACAGGGTGATGCCCTGATGGGAATGGATACAATACCGGTTCGAGCGGGAAAATCCAGAAGTATCCTGCTGTTCTGGATGTGTTTTGCATTTGCGTCAGTGCTTCTTTTTACAGGTATTGCCTTGAACTATCTTCCTGGCAGTACGTCGGCATTCCTGCCCGGGCTGCTTTCCCTGGCTGCGGGATTTATCATTCTCGGGAGAACATCCTTCCCGTCGGAGCTGGCGAAGCGGGCAATTGCGGACGGAAGTCTGTTTGCCGCGGGAGTATTTCCGATAATAGTATGTATAGGGGGATAGCATAATGAAAACAATAAGAAGAATATTCCTTGTGTGCCTGTTGTTTCCCGTTGTTCTTGATCTGTTCTCATGTACCGGAAACCGCGCGGTGATTCCTGAAGGGGAGACTACCGGTAACATGGTATGGAATTACATAACTGTAACCGGAAATGTTGTTAATTTACGGTCTGGTCCGGGAACGAATTGCTCGATTCTGGGCCGGGTTCATGCTGGAGATTCACTGCAGGTGACCGGCGGCTCCGAAGACTGGTACAGGGTTTACGTACCCGACATGTCCTTATTCGCCTGGATATACGGTCCTTTGACTTCCGGAACGGAACTTCCCTGATGAAGTGTTCGGAAAAATGTATGTTATTAATATTCGTTCTGTTATCTATCTGCGCATTATCCTGTTCACCCGGAGCTAAGCGACCATCGGTTGTTCTGATAATAATCGATACGTTGAGGGCCGATCATCTTTCCTGCTACGGTTACGGCAGGAACACATCTCCGGTAATTGACAGTCTTGCCGCTTCAGGAGTCCTGATGAAAAACGCCTGTTCACAGGCCGCCTGGACTCTTCCCGCTACTACAAGCATAATGAGCGGCCTGTCTTCCAGATCCCATGGAGCCGGAATGGATGTTCCTACCGGAAGTGTGTTCGGGCTTGATCCCGATATGCCGCTCATTACCACGATCATGAATGATAATGGTTACGCCACTGCCGGATTTTTCAACGTTTACCTTCTTGGAGGTGATTTCGGATTTCATAGAGGGTTCGAAACCTTCAGCTGCAGAGACAACGGTGACGGATTCGCACGACAGACTGTGGATACGGCTATCGCCTGGCTTGAAGCCGCAGACGATGACAGGCCCTTCTTTCTTGCGGTTCATTTTTTCGATGTGCACGATCCGTTCGACCCGCCGAACCCTTTTGACAGGTATTTTACAGAGGATGGATTACAGGAAGATACTTACTGGGAGTTCTCGCCGGATGGTGCTGTCATGAACAGGGAGCGACTGGATTACCTGATGGGTCTTTACGATGGGGAAATCGCTTACGTTGATCATGAACTCGGGAGGCTGTTCTCTTCCCTGAGGCGTCTTGACCTGTCGAGTGATGTTCTTGTCATTTTAACCGCTGACCACGGAGAAGAATTTCTTGAACATGGTTACGTGGGACACGGAAGAACGTTTTACCCTGAAATAGTACATGT
This sequence comes from uncultured bacterium, assembly GCA_964582075.1. Taxonomy (GTDB): domain Bacteria; phylum Fermentibacterota; class Fermentibacteria; order Fermentibacterales; family JCC-6; genus Aegiribacteria. The sequence continues at coordinate 6,958 of CAZOQQ010000031.1, forward strand.
ACCTTTGATTATCTCGGGGCCGGGGATCGAAAATGGTATCGAGGTGTCCTCCGTCTGCGGGCAGTTTGATATATTACCAACGATTCTGGATTGTTGTGATTTGCCGTCACCCGAATGGCATGACGGAGTATCTCTTCTCGATACCGATACTCGAGACAATCGGTTTATTCCCTCAAGTGGTCTCAATACAGGTGAGGGTTTCGAACATGTGTCGATAAGGAACATTGATAAGATGCTGTTGTGGGACGCTGAAACGGATGAGTCGGAAATGTACGATATCCGAACCGATCCTATGGCCTTGAAGCCCCTTGTTCACCCCGATAGCGTTCTGATTGAGAGAGCGCTTTATTACTGGTCTTCTCCATGTCACTGGGACCCGTTACTCCTTGAGAACTGGCAGGTTGCTCCGATTCTGCACGATCTGGGTTATGTAAGGTAGAGCTGAGATTCAGGAGGAGTTGTATGATTGAACGTTACTCAATTTCGGAGATGAACAGTATCTGGACAACGGAATCCAGATATTCCCGATGGCTTGAGATCGAGTTGCTCGCTGTTGAGGCGAGGGTTGAATCCGGATCAATCCCTGTTGAAGATTACGAAAAAATCAGGAAGAACGCGTCCTTCGATATAGATCGTGTTTCCGAGATCGAGAAGACTGTGCATCACGATGTAATCGCCTTCCTTACCAGTGTATCGGAGAGCCTTGGTACCGAGTCCAGGTATATCCACTACGGCATGACTTCAAGCGATATACTCGATACCTGCATTGCCACGCAGATAAAAGATAGCGGTAAACTTATAATGGAAGAACTGGATAATCTCGGTGACGCACTTAAGAATCTTGTCGACAGAACCCGTGGTATTGTCTGCATTGGAAGAAGCCATGGCATGTTCGCTGAACCCACTACACTGGGTCTCAAGTTCGCCGGTTTTTATTCCGAATACCTGAGGGTACGGAAACGTCTTGAAAACGGTTTGAATTCCGCCTGTGTCGGTAAAATTTCCGGTGCTGTCGGAACCTATGCTCATCTAGACCCTTCGGTTGAAGAGTTCGTGTGCAGTCGGCTTGGAATAGGTATCGAGAAGGTTGCCACCCAGGTGGTAGCCAGGGACAGGTATGCTGAGTTCATTTACGCTCTTACGGCCATAGGAGGATTGCTGGAACGGTTCGGAACGGAAGTTAGGCATCTCCAGAGATCGGAAGTGGGGGAGGTAGAAGAGTCCTTCGGGCCGGGTCAGAAGGGTTCAAGCGCGATGCCTCATAAAAGAAATCCGGTTATCAGTGAAAGGCTCTGCGGTCTTGCAAGAATGCTGAGAGGATACCTGGTTCCGTCGCTTGAGAATACTGCACTCTGGCACGAACGGGACATCAGCCATTCTTCCGCCGAGCGGTTCATTCTTCCGGATGCCTGCGGTATAACCATGTACGCTCTGAGGAAGGCGGTCTCACTGGTTTCGGGACTGAAGGTATTCCCGAACAATGTTGCAGGTAACATCAATTCCGCCGGCGACAGATTCTTCTCGCAGACGATTCTGCTTGCGCTTATCGATAAAGGCCTCCCGAGGGAAGAAGCCTACAAGCTTGTTCAGAGCGCTGCTATGAGTTCCATGGAGACCGGGAATGGATTTCTGGATACGATTAATGATGATCCGGAAATAGGGAGATATCTCACTCTCGAAGAGATCGATAGAAGATGTTCCCTTGAGTATCATCTTCGTAACGAGAATAATACTCTTGACAGACTTGGTCTTTGAAACTGTTTTTTGGAGGATGATATAGATGTTACCAGGTATTTTAGCTGGATTTGCAGCCGGTTCGCTGATAATATGGATGATTTCAAAGAATCTTTGTTCGAAACGGATTGCAGGCTACGAAGAACGTACGAACTCCCTGAAAAGTGACGTAACGTCTCTCAGGTACCAGCAACAGGAGGCTGATGCAAGACATACAAGGTACGACCTTGAGATAAAGAAACACAGGGATCTGGCCGTTCTGTTTCCGGAGATTGTTAAGCAGGTATTCTCCGCCAGGACACCGGATGAGCTGGCCAAGCTTCTCTCAAGGGCTATGAGGAAACTGACCGGAAGTGAGAAAATAGCTGTTTTCCTGGCGGACGTAAGGGGTGGAAAACTGGGTCTGGTTTACGCTGAAGGTCTTGGGGATATTCTGAAGCAGCCACTGGTTGTTAATGTTGGAGACGGCCATGTGGGGTTCGTGGCGGAAACAGGCATGGTTTTTGAAAAGAAAAACCTGGAGAAAGTAAGTGAACTTACGAAAAACAGGCTCGAAAAAACCGCCATACCTGGTTTTATACCTGATATAGCGGCGCCTATGATGTCTCAGGGCGTGCTTTACGGGGTAATATGCCTGATTGGTCTGCCCAGCTCGGCAATGTTACCCAAGGAAAGACTTGTATCGATTGCAGCAGTCGGTGCCGCGGCCCTTGAGGGAATCAGACTGCTCGGAAGGTTTGAGTCGGCATCGGATATTGACCCTGATACAGGATTGCCCGGAAAGGGAAGACTGAAACCGGTTCTTGTTCAGGAGCTGGAACGTGTAAGAAGGTTCGACAGCCCTCTTGCTATTGTTGATCTGATTATCGAAAGAGGCACGATAGACGACCGCTTCAGGGCGCGGGAGTTCATGTCCATAGGAGCTAATCACCTGAAAGCTACAATGAGGAATATCGATATAGGTCTACGCACCGGAACCGATAAGATTACTCTTCTTCTTCCCGGTACAGATCAGGAAGGTATGGAAAATGTTATGCAAAGGTTGCTTAGCGATCTTCCTGAACTTAAGAATGATGCCGATGAACCTCTGGGTACCGTTCGTTTAAGATACCTTATAGTAGAAGCGGGTACGGAGGCGGACAGGGAAGATGTTCTAAGCAAACTTGAGAGTAAGGCGTACATTTCTTCGATGAACTGATCGGTCAGCCGTCCGAAGAGTCTGTTTCATGTAAAAAGGAAAGGTATCGATGGACCTCAGGGATGAACTGAGAAAAGCAATAAAGAACCGCCATCTGGCTATGACAGTTGAGGAAGCCGAGAAACTTGCAGGATACGTCAGCAGGATGCCTACACCCCTTGAACTGCACCTGTTTGACACTATGTGGAGCGAGCACTGTTCCTATAAAAGTTCCAAACCGGTTTTGAAATTACTCCCAACCGATGCCTCAAACGTTGTAGTGGGTCCCGGAGAGGATGCCGGAATAGTAAGATTCACGAATCATGAAGGTCAGGAGTGGGATCTCGTAGTTGCCCATGAAAGTCACAACCATCCATCCCAGGTTCTTCCCGTTGAAGGAGCGGCCACGGGGATTGGAGGAATAGTCCGCGATGTATACTGCATGGGCGCAAGAGTTACGGGTTCCCTTGATCTACTGCGGTTCGGGAACCCGCTGGGCGCTTCCGGGGATAAATCAAGGGCTGTATGCAGGGGTGTGGTGGAAGGAATATGGAAGTACGGAAATGCTCTGGGCGTACCCAACCTTGGCGGTGATACAAGATTCCATGAAGGCTACGATGACAACTGTCTTGTTAACGTTGTGTCTTTTGGCTTTGTCAGGCATGACAGGATCGTGCACAGTTTTGTTCCAGTCGAAGCTCATGAGGAACAGTACGTCCTGATTCTTGCCGGGAAACCCACCGATGATACCGGTTTCGGCGGAGCCACTTTCGCGTCGGCCGATCTTGAGGATGAATCCGGTAAAGGAGCCGTTCAGGTAGCCGATCCGTTTCTGAAGAGAGTGCTTTCAGAAGCCAACCTGAAAGTGCTTGATTTTCTCTTTGTCAGGGGAATAAAGTTTGGATTCAAGGACCTTGGAGCAGGCGGAATTGCCTGTGTCTCAAGTGAACTTGCCGCTCATGGAGGTCTGGGAATCGAAGTGAGCCTTGACAGGGTACCCGTTTCCATTCCCGATCTGCCCTCGGAAGTGATTGCGTGCGCTGAAACCCAGGAACGGTACGGACTCGCGGTACCCGAATGGATTGCCGATGAGGTTCTGGAGATATACAATGAGAAGTACGAGTTACCCCGCCTGTTCCCCGGCGCAAGCGCTGTGGTTATTGGTACTTTCACCGAAGAACTCACCTACAGGGTACTTCATGGAGGCGTGGAAGTCGCGAATGCTCCCGTTGAATCTATAACGGAGGGTATTATTTACGATAGGGAATGGAAACCGATGCCGATTCCGGTAGTTGAACCGGATTTCAGGCCCTGCGATCCGCCCGGAGATTTGAAGAAGATGCTGTTATCCATAGATGGCGCCAGCAGGTCCCCAATCTGGAGTTATTACGACAGTGAGGTTCAGGGATGTACGCATTTCAGACCCGGCGAATCCGATGCGTGTTTGTCGGTTCCGGTACCAGGATGCCGTGCCGGGCTTGCGGTATCGGGAGATGGAAATCCCTGGTACGGTGAGCTTGACCCCTTTCTGGCGGGAGCCCATGCCGTGGGCGAAGGTGTAAGGAATGTAGTTGCTGCCGGCGCGGTTCCCATCGCTGCAACGGACTGTCTTAATTACGGTAACCCCGAGAAGCCAGACGTATTCTGGCAGTTCAAAAGAGGCGTTGAGGGGATTACCGCTGCGTGCGGGAAACTCGGCTTTACCGGCAACGGGGAAGAGCCTCTTCCGATTGTCTCCGGTAACGTAAGTTTTTACAACCAGTCATCTTCCGGTGGATCCATACCTCCCTCTCCCATAGTCGCGGTTTTCGGAAGAATAGATGATTTTACAAAAGCCACCGATCTGTCATTAAAAAATCCCGGGAATCTGATCATCCTTGCCGGCAATCGGAGGGATGAACTCGGAGGCAGTCTTTACTATCGAACGTGTATTGGTCATAAAGGAGGGAAAGTTCCTGATTTCAGAGGTGAACTTGAACGTGAAATGGCCCGGTTCGTTCTTAAATGCTGCGATACGGGTATGTCGATGTCCGTGCATGATATTTCCGAAGGAGGAATAATACTTGCGGCGGCGGAAATGGCCATTGCTTCCCGATCTGATGCCAGAAGAGGAATTGTCTTTGATGGGGACGCACTGGACCCGGTTTACCTTTATTCAGAAACGCCCGGCTACCTCATAGAGATGTCACAGGAGTCCTGGGATTCGCTCGAGAGCAAGCCTGGATTCCTGTCAGTTGCGGGCAGGGTTACCGATGAATTCTGCATAGCTTCCAGCGCCTGGAGACTGGCTATTGAAGATATACTGGATGACTACAGAAACAGGCTTGACAGAGTTATCTGGAGAGAGGAGGTAACGGAATGAAATCCGTTCCTCTCGTTGCGGTAATCCAGTTTCCCGGATCGAACTGCGAGTACGAGACATCGCGCGTAATCAGCAGCAGCGGCATGACGGGCAGGATATACAGATGGAACCAGTGGAAGGAACTGAAAGACTCTCAACCGGATGCTTACGTACTTCCGGGGGGGTTTTCTTTTCAGGATAGAGTTCGAGCCGGTGCCGTTGCCGCTAAAGAGAGAATTATGGATCTTGTTTTTTCTGAAGCCGCAGATGGCAAACCGGTACTTGGAATATGTAACGGAGCGCAGATTCTTGTGGAAAGCGGACTCGTTCCCGGATGGGAAAAGGGGAAGATTGAATCAGCCCTTGCGTCAAACCACATCAGCGGACGCAGCGGCTACCTCAGCACCTGGATTTTTCTTCATGTCAGCGGGAAAGCGAAGATTATCTGCCCATGGCTGAGAAAAACCGGTGGCGAAGTTATCCCTTTGCCCATCGCCCATGCCGAAGGAAGATTTGTATTCAGAGAGGAAGACAGGGACAGAGTCAGGGATATTGCCGCTTTGAAATACTGTGATGAGCGGGGGACTGAATCCGGGGAGTACCCGGTAAATCCAAACGGTTCCTTTCTTAACCTTGCGGGGATTATGAACGAACGTGGAAACGTACTGGCTATGATGCCTCACCCCGAAAGGGCTTTCTGGTTATGGCAGCTTCCTCCATGGATTCCGGGAGAGTGGGGTGAGCGAAGATTCCGATCGCTAAGTTCGGGTTCTTATGCCGATGACAGAGGGCCCGGTTCCGGCTTTTTCATGAGTCTGTCGAATTACTTCAACGGTGAGCAGGAGTTATGAAAGATATCTCGATAGTCGTCAGACTTAAAGCGCCTGATCCCGCAGCGATGACGGCCATGTCAACTTTAAAACGGATAAACGCCGAGATGTGCCCGGACATTCTGGAGAGGTACGATTACTGGCGTTTCCTTAACCCAGCTGGGGGCATGGATACGGTTAAAGAAATTGTATCCCGTTACCACGATATAGTTAACCCCAACAAACAGACCTGGGCCTGTTTCGACGCACGCGGTATGCACGTCTCGTCTGATGACAGAATTGTATGGATATATATTCTTGTGACAGATATAACGGACAGTGTTTCTGAGAACTGGACATCAATCCTTCGCAGAAACAACTTCGATGTTGAAGGAGTTCGCTCATCTGTTCTTTGGAGATTCGGTTTCTCGTCCGGATTATCTTTCGATGATGCTCGCAGCAGAGCTCTGGATCTGACCGTATCCACCCGCAGAGATCAGGGTCTTCTGGCAAATACTGTTTCCCAGAAGGTTGACCTGATTGATCCTTCCGGAACTTGATCTGCACGAATCATCCGTACGGTCGATTTCTCTACGAAGTCAGGAGACCCCAGCAGTACACCGGCTTCGAGTGGAACCTCGATCCTGTTCGTCGTGACAAACCCAGGGTTACACTGGTTTACCCGGATATATACGAACTTGGAATGTCAAATTTCGGGCTGGATATTCTGAGACATATTCTGCTTTCCAGCGACAGGTTCGATGTAAGAAGAGCTTTCTGTCCAGCTCCCGATATGGATGAGATAATAAGCAGGGAAAACCTGGAATGGGTTGACCTGGAAGGATGGGATCCTGTCCGTTCCAGCAGAATTGCAGGTTTCAGTATTCCCTCCGAAGCCCTTTATACGAATGTGCTTCACCTGATAACCAGGATGGGACTGCCGCTTCGCAGTAAAGACAGAGTCGGTAATTCTCCGATAATACTTCTGGGTGGCGGAGGGCTGGCAAATCCTCTTCCGCTTGCACCCTTTGCGGATATTTTCTTTCTGGGTGAGATCGAAGAAAAGGGCGTGGAACTGTTCGGTATCCTGTCCGGCCCCGGAACGCGCCGTGAAAGACTTGAAAGAGCTCTTGAAATACCGGGTGTATTTGTTCCCGAAATT
>CAZOQQ010000032.1:0-14168 GCA_964582075.1 uncultured bacterium
TATACTTTCTTGTATTGAAATCAGGCAATATACGAAACGTTAAGACTATAACTGTAATAAATTGAAACCACGGCTGGTAGTTCGGTGCATCTCCCTATTGACCTGTCATGTTCGGAGAGATATTATCCTGATAAAAGTGGGAGACTGTAGTTTGTATGCGGTATTCATAACATAAAAGGAGATATGAAGGCGATGAAGATGTCACCGTGGTTTACCATCGTAGTACTTGGCGTTATTTCAGGGCTGGCTTTTGCAGGAACAGTTGTTGTTGATTTCGAGAGTCTTTCTGGGACCTACGAACCTATTCCAGACTGGTATGGCGGTATCGCTGTCTGGAACGACTGGGTTACTTTTGACCTGACGGATCCGAACTATCCGCCGCACTCGGGAATTCGTCGAGCATACTGTTTCGGCAACGGCACCTCCATCGAGTTTGGAACAGAGTACATATTTGAAGGCGTGTGGATTTCTGGTCCCAGCGGCCCACCAGACGCGAAGGTGTACTGTGACCTTTACCGGGATAGTCTTCTGGTTCATACAACAGACAGTATTCCACCTTCTACTACTCCCTCATGGCTGGAATCAGGTTATAACCAGCCTGTAGATGAGGTTAGAATCTGGGCCGTTACAAGCATGTACGTAATGGACGACTTCACGTATTCAACAATAGTACCGATTGCTCGCTCAACCTGGGCGATGATAAAGACACTCGTCCGGTAAACGGAACGGAGTTTTCGGGCACGAAGGCATCTGTCAGATTCTGCCACAATAGCCGTGTTCCGAAAAAGGTTATCTGAAGCATCCCCCCCTCTGCGCGAAAACTCGCGCAGAGGGGTTTTTTACCTGAAAAGAACTAATTGAAGAGAGCTTTGATATGGGCGAAAGTCGATGATTCCAGCCCGAGTGTTCCCTGCAGAGACATATGTATAACGGCTGAATCCGTATAACCGGTAGCACTGCCGGCAGGGGCATATATGCTCCTTTGAGATCCGGAATCCCAGGCGTATACGTAGATATCCACATCGCCCCAGGTCCAGGCGAAGTCGATCAGCAGGTTATCGGTTCCGTTGTACCAGAACGGTGTATCCAGCTGAAGGTCGAACCATTCTGCGACTCCGTTTGAGTAGATCCATCCATCGTCCATGCTGAAAACCAGCTGCTTGGATCCGGGAATGTAGTTCTGTTCGAACTCCTTTCCCAGTTCATCTGAAGCACAAAGCCCCATGTATATCTTGAAGCCTTTAAGATGAACTTTCTCGTTCCCGGTCAGGAAACGAACCATACTTATTCTGTCTATCTGAATCGCCGAACCTATCTCCGTATCAAGCGCTACCAACTGGTAGCGGAGATTGAGGAATCAAGAGCCGCAGTATGGTTTGTTACTCGGAACTTCGTTTGAACCGAACTCAATCGAATCACCGAAACATATACCGGCGATTACTATGAAGATTGCGACAGCTCTCATGTACTTGCTCCTTTCTTTGTTTAAACTACGCTTCTCGATGACCGACCCCGGGTCTGCGTAACTTACTGAACCGTTATATGGGGTCATGTGATTTCATTTGAACTTTAAATTGAAGCATCCGACAATTTCATGTTTCCGCCGCCGCGGGCGCCCGGAGAACCGTGCCGGTTACAACCTGCCTGAACAGTATTTCAGAAACTCCTTTCTTAATCATTCCATCACAACTATTTTACTGAAATCAATACCGTTTTCAGTGATTACATACTCCAGCCTTTTCATATCTTCTTCGAGGAATCTCAGCACCATACCGCAATCCGTGCTTATCCACCTTGGTGTAGGGATAAGTTTGCATGATATACCTTCAGCTTTCACGACCTTTTCTGAAAGAAGAGCGTGACTTACAGAGGGAAGCAGGAGCACCGCATAACCTGTGCCTGTCATATTGTCACCACCTTTCCTGCGCGAAGGAGTGTTTCCGCTATGGTGTACATGTTGGAAACCGTGCCTGCAGCGAGAGAATCTTTCAAACCGTAATGTCCCAGGCATGTTCCGCATACAAGCAGTTCCACGCCGTTCTTCTCAAGTGCTGAGAGGTCATCAAGTATGGGAGAGCCTTCAACTGTCAGCCTCACGCCGTCATTGTAGAAGACAATTGTATTCGGAATTTCATCCGTCTCCGTCAGGGTGTGAAAAAGCGCTCTTATGAGAACCCCTCCCAGAATACTGTCTCCAACTCCCATTTCACTCGATTTAATCGTCATCACGACGGGAGAGGCATCGGGATCTTCGCGTCGTTGCGGGAAATTTTCAGAATCCTTCGCGGAGGCATCCGCTGCTCCGATTATCACGCGGTAACCATCGCCGGTTTCCTTCACACCGGCAGTGTGTTTACGGGAATGTGCGAACTTCATCACGTTCTCCGCCTGGTCGATTCCCGAAACCAGGATGATGAAATCACACTTTCCATCATCAAGAGTTTTTTTTGTCATCAGAACCGGCCTGGGGCAGGGAAGACCCCTTGCGTCGATTATCTCACTCATCTTCCTCCTTCATTCCAGCAGCACTCCTTCTCCTTCCTCCACTTCACCTATTTGGAACAGGCTTTCCCCATATTCTGACGCCAGTTTCATCACTCCCTGAAGCCGATTTCGTGGGATCGTAATCAGGAGACCGCCGGAGGTTTCCGGTGTGTGAAGAAGCCTGAGAAGTTCTTCACTAATCCCTGCTCCCACTGAAACCCGGGAGAGGTATGCGTCAACGTTCCGGCATGTTCCCCCCGGGAACAGCCATCTGTCGGCGTACTCCCTTGAACCCGGCAGAAAAGGGAGTCTCGCCGTACGGATTCGCAGGCGTACGCTGCTGTGTTCCGCTATCTCCAGTGTGTGTCCTATCAGACCGAACCCTGTTATATCGGTACAGCTTGTTGCCTTACATTCGATAGCGATCAGTGAGGCGCGTTCGTTCAGATGGAGCATTGATTCAATGGCGGCGGTTAAGTGTTCATCCTTTGCAGCTTCGCCCACAGCCGCGGAAGTAATAATCCCGGTGCCTATGGGTTTTCCCAGCAGGAGGGCGTCTCCAGGTCTTGCATTGCTCTTGGTAAGAATTCTGTCCGGATGAACCAGGCCCATTACAGCAAGGCCGTATTTGGGCTCTTTGTCCATGAGTGTATGCCCGCCTGCCAGCACTGCCCCTGCTTCGGCTATCTTCATGGCTCCTCCCTGAAGTATGGCACCGGGGATTTCAACAGGCAGGTCATCTGGAAAGCCGGCGACATTAAGTGCCAGAATTACCTGTCCCCCCATCGCGTACACGTCGCTCATTGAATTGGCTGCAGCGATCGCACCGTAAGTGAACGGATCGTCCACAACCGGTGTCAGGAAATCCACAGTGAAGATAACGGCCTTATCATCGGATATCCTGTAGACCGCCGCGTCATCGGCACTGTCCAGGCCGACCAGCAATTCGGGATGATCCTCCGGTCGGAACATCCCGTCGAAAGCACTCAGCATCTCTGAAAGGGCTCCCGGCCCAACCTTTGCGGCTCAACCGACAGCGGTGGCCATGGTAGTAAGGCGGATATTCCTCATTTCCTTACCCATCAATCCCTTCCCTCCTCGATAAGCTCCCTGATCGCATTTACGGTGATATCCATCTCATCCGGGGTGTTGAATATTCCGGGACTCAGCCTGAGAGTTCCCTCCGGGAAAGTGCCAAGCGTCCTGTGAGCGGCGGGCGCGCAGTGAAGACCAGCCCTGCAAGCTATTCCGAAGCGTTCATCCAGCCCCTGAGCGAGAGTGGAGCATGAAATCTCCTTCGAGGTCATCGAAACAACGGAAACAGAATCCACGTTCAGTGGATCTCCCTGTATTTCAACTCCTTCAATTCTGATCAGACCGTTTACCAGCCTGTATACAAGTGCCCGTTTCCGTTGCAGAAAACGGTCGATCCCAGGGTTCGAAATGTGCTTGATTCCCTCGGTAAGTCCTGCGAGCCCGCAGGCGTTAAGGGTGCCGGCCTCGAAACGATCCGGCATGAATTCCGGATGTTCCTCCTTTTCCGAAGCACTGCCGGTTCCACCTGTAATCAGTGGATCGATCCGCTTAGGATCGAACCCTTTTCCGAAAACCAGACCTCCGGTGCCGGTGGGTCCAAGAAGTCCCTTATGTCCGGTAAACGCAAGAATGTCAGCGCCTGACTCTTTCATATTTATCGGAACGCATCCCGCTGACTGAGCAGTGTCCAGTAACAGGGGAACACCAAGTTCCCGCGCTATGGAACCGACCTCCGCAACGGGCTGCACCGTACCGCAAACGTTGGAAGCGTGGTTAATTACTATGAGTCGCGTACGTGAATTGATTTTTCTACGGAGGTCATCAGGGTCAAGAAGGCCGACAGGGGAACATCGAACAATGGATATGTGAACTCCGGAAGTCTCCAGGCGGCGAAGGGGGCGCATCACGGCGTTGTGTTCCATTCCGGTGGTAACAACGGTATCCCCGGGACGAAGATACCCCAGAAGTACGGTGTTCAATGCTGTTGTGATATTATTTGAAAAAACAACCCGTAACGGGTTGGATTCACCGAAGAATTCAGCTACGGATATGCGGGCATCAAGTACACTTTTCCCAGCCTCTATGGAAAGCCTGTGACCGGATCGGGAAGCGTTGGCGGCAATATCCCTTAGAAATGCGGACATTACCTTTGCGACTGCGTCCGGTTTTGGCCATGATGTGGAAGCGTTATCCAGGTATATCAATGCGGAACCATCTCCTCTTTCCGGGTATAACCGTCTTGTTTCGGGTATGACCGGAGAAGTCGCATCGATCAGAAGGTCATATAAACCTCCCTTGTATTTCTGCATTCCGGCAACCCGCGGTAATCAAGCCAGCAGTGCAACCTTGCACCGCGTGCGAATCCTCACGTACGCCGGTTGTACAATGTCTTGGACATCTGATTTCCTTTCGTATATCCAGAGCGAACTATATGCGCCGTTCAGTTTCTTGTAAACCCGCAGTGTATTGTTTTCGATCAGTCTGAAAATTCAATTCGGGTTCAGCTCATAGGTTTCCCCGGTTCGATATGCCGAAGCATCATTCAGTTTTCCACGCAGGTTCTGTTACGACCTGTTTCCTTGGCTCTGTACATGGCAGTATCTGCTCTCTTCAGCAGCGAATCAGGGCTGTCGTCTTCTCTTGCTTCCGCAACACCAAGTGAAATCGTAACTGCCGGAAGAACAGTATCATCTTCTGTTACAAGTTGTTCTGACTCCATTGCACTTCTCAGTCTTTCCGCTGCAATGCAGGCGAGATCGGAACCGATACCAGCAAGAATAACCACGAACTCTTCTCCTCCATAGCGTGCACTCAGATCTGTAGCTCTCAGACTGAGCATAGTTGTTCTTGCGACCAGGGCAAGCACATCGTCTCCTGCGTCATGCCCGTATCTGTCATTGAAAGCCTTGAAATTGTCCACATCAAACAGAATTATGCTGAGTAGTATTCCACTACGAACATGCCTGTTAATCAACCTTGGAAGCTGCAGATCAAGCCATCTGCGGTTGTGCATACCGGTGAGGGCATCGACCATGGCTTCCCGCTGAAATCTCTTTCTCAAACGAATGCTTCTTACAATAGTTTCGTCAGATGAGCGTAATCTGTCTGAAAGAAGCAGAAGCATATTGCAGGCAAAGGGATGGGAAAGGGAAATCAATCTCCAGAATGAGTTTTCGTCTACCTCAAGAACCATGGATTTTTCTTTTGCTACCACGTATGCAGTTGCGGGACTGTCATCAATTACAGAGAGTTCTCCGACCGTTTCGCCCCGTTCGAGAATCGCAACTGGAAGGCCTTTCGGGTAATCCAGAAAAACTGCGAATTGACCAGATAGGATCAGATAGAGATTCCGGTTGATCTGACCTGTCCGAAGCAGTACCTGGCCTTTGTCAATACTTATTACAGGGCAGTTTCCAAGAACACCCGACACTGTCTCCAGGGCCACATCCTGCAGCACGAGTAAATTTTTGATTTCGGATTCCCATAATGTTTTTTGCATTTTAACCTCCATACTTGATATCATAGTGCAGCCATGCGTAGAATACCTATTGTATTTTGCTGCAGCAAATGGTATTCGAACTGAAGCGCTTGCGACAGTCGGCGCGAATGCTATGTTCAGCAGGCAACGGTTTAGCCAATTAAACGAAGGAGGAATTATGAAGTGGGTTACCAGTTCGCATGTTCATGTAGACAGAGTGGCTTGTCCATGGCTTATCAAAAGGTTCATCGATTCTCAGGCTGAAATTCTGTTCGTTTCCAGAGGCAGGGTGATGGCCGTGGCAGAAAGCGAGAATGCCATTCCCTTTGATGCACCCGGTGTGGAGTACGGCCATCATGACGGCAAGTGCAGTTTTGAAGCCCTGGTCGAGAAGTTCGGCCTTAAAGACAAAGGGCTGCTGAGGCTTGCGAAGATCATACATGCAGCGGATACAGATGACATAGACAGCGACCCTCTTGCCAGAGGATTCGAAGCAATTGCAGTGGGTTACAGCCTTCGCTACCCGGATGACAGGAAAAATCTGGAGAAGCAGTTCGAGGTTTACGACTCTCTGTACGCATGGTGCCGCCTTGATGTTGCAGGGAACAGCGACTGATCGCTTTTTTAAGGTCGGAAATATCGGAACGGATCAGCCGGCGGTGAAAACACTGAATTATCTGTGTATTAAAAGTTACTAAACTGTTATCAGAGCGGGCTGTATCTTATATTTACGCAGATTTCATCAGAGCAGGGAGATGTATTGGCCAGGGATCCGGCAGCTTTCTTCAGATTTGCGGGGAAGCATTTTGCACTTCTGGCAGATTTGTTTTACTCAGACAAAGGTTTGTCAGATGCGGAGATCTATTCACTTGTGATGAAGCACAAGGGGGATGATGACCCCTCTGCTGATTACCTTTTTAACAGGTTACGCAAACTGCTGATTATCGACGAGGTTCCGGGTGAAACTGCAAGATGGGAACTTACGCATCCTGTAAAAGCTCTGCTGCGATTCCTTTACCGGGAACAGAGGCTTACATCCGTTGAGGTTCTGCAGGGCTACCTGAAAGCGCTGGAAACTTCACGGGTAGAATTACTTGCAGGTATTCAAAAAGGTGACAGAAACGAAGTTCTTCGCGCGGTAACGGATGTTTCCGAAACAATAGAGCGTTTGAGGCAGGATTCCGCCGACAACTACAGTGCTATTCTCAGAACCTGTATGGACGTCAAAGCGGACGATAACAGGAAAAAGCCCCGGGAACGGTTTGAGATTGTAAACCGGCTGTGGAAGAAATACCTCATGCCAATGCAGGATCTCATTAGTGTAGACAAGAGCATAGACGGCCAGCTCGACGGGCTGGAAAGTGTTCTTGGCTCCGGTATTGTAAGGTTCGGAAAACATCCGGAGATGATAGGTGTGCTGAAGGGGACACGAGCCAGAATACTTCGAATGCGCAGGGAAACAACAAGGGATTTCCATAATGCCATCGAGGATATTCTTCCGCTGTACCAGGCGTTGAAAACCGACAGTGAATTCACAAGGGGGGCATCAACCGCCCTGAAGAAAATAGACAAAGCCGGAGTTTTGTCCCTTGACCTGCCCGGCAGGTTCTCTGTAAGTCACTGGCGAACGGACGGCCTTCTTTCACAGTCGGATCTGCGGGCTCTGGTATATGAATTGTCCGGATACCAGCCCGGGGCTGCGGTTACGGTAAACACGCCGGAATCGATGGAAAATGCAGTATACAGGGCACCTGAAAAGGTAAGGGCAGACCTGTTGAAAGCTCTCCCGGTGAACGACCTGCTGGAGTGGCTGGGCATTTACTGCAGTAACGGCAGCGCGTCGGAGGTACTCAGGCTTTACGGCTGCTTCTTCCTAGACCCTCCCGGAGCGCTGGAGCAGAAAACGGAACTTCGGGAATACCGTATAAACGGAACTGAAATGCGGTCCTATCCTGTGGAGGTACTGGCACGGTGAAATGGAAAGATCTGCCGCTGAAGAGGGAACTGTTCGGGAAACTGAAAAGCGGCCGCCACATATCGATGGATGAAAGTGAAATGTACAGGGCACTTTCAGAGCACGAAGACACATTCCGCGACTTCTTCGGATCAATAGGGTTTTCTCTGATTCGACACAGCCGGAATTTCTTCTACTTTGAGGGAACCGGCAGCGGAACATTCAGTACCAGAGCTGCCGTGTTTTTCTTCATACTGGTAGAGTGGCTGTCAGATCAGGGAAGCAGTGTTACGGAAAGCCTCTTCGGCCAGTTAACACAGGTTGACAAGCTTCCCCATCTCGACCGTGACAGATACAGAAAATACATGCTTGAAGCTGGAATTGATTCCCGGGACAGTCTTCTTATTCTGCTGAAAAGAATGGACAAGCTGGGATTCATCCACATGGAGGAGGAACGGGCTTTTGTTTTCAAAACCCCGGCGTACAGGTTCCTCGATCTGTGCAACGAGATCAAAGCAGAGGAAACAGGAGAGAATAATGATTGAGAGATCAAAACCTGTAAAACTTGTGATGATCAATTCCGGCAAATTCGCCTACGGAGAGGTAGACCTCAGTTCACCACTGCATCTGGTGGGGCAGAACAATGTAGGTAAAACCACTCTGATATCGACACTGCAGTTTCTCTACATAGACAACCAGAATCAGATGAGCTTTTCCCGGTCTATGGATGAAACCCGGAAATACTATTTCCCGGGCACCGACAGCTACATTCTGTTCGAGTGCCTTACTCCAGGCGGGTACATGGTTCTTGGCGTCCGCGGCCTCGGGGTGTTGAAGAGAAATGAATTTCAGAGGTTTTTGTACAGTGGAACCTACAACAAGTTTGATTTTATCGACCAGGACACAGGCAGTATCAAGCCCTTTTCCGAGATTGCAGGCGAACTGTCTTCAAGAAACTACACAAGTTTGAAACCTGCTGAACTCCGCGATTCAATAACAGGTACAGGCAGGCACGATGTCCCTATGCTGGAGATCGTTCCCGTAAAGAACAGAAGTGATTACGATAAGTTCAGAAAGATATTCCGCAATCTTCTTCATCTTGCCCATTTGAGCCAGGAAGAGCTGAAAAAATTCATAATCGATGTAAACAGAGGTGAACTGAACAGGATTGAAATAGACCTTGCTACTGAGTTCAAAGAGGGCTACAGGAAGGTGCAGAAGAACGCCCGGTCACTTGCCGATTTGAAGGCACATTCCGAAACCGCTCTGAAGGTTCTGGATTTGAACAGCAGCAGGAAACTGCTGCAGAAAGAGATTCCGCCCCTGTACTCCGCCGCAGCATCTGCCGTTTTCCGGGAGAAAGCGGATCTGAGGCGCAAAGTAAGCCTTCTGTCGGAACAGCTTGAAACCGTATCACTTGAGAAGCGCGAAGCCGGGGAATACCGCAGTACACTGAGCCTGGAACTGGGCGGATATCAGCGCAGAACAGGGGCTCTTGAGTCACAGCTTGCAGGACACCGGGCACTGGGAGAAAGCCTGAATGATTACCTGGAAGAGTTTGAGGAAAGCAGAATTCAAGACGTACGGTCACAGGTAACAGAAATCGATGTACTTCTGAGAGACGCGACTGCAGGTAATCCCGAGAGAATCAGAAGGAACATCAATGATTTTCGGAAAGAGCACAGGCGTCTTTCAACGCAGCTCGAAAACATCGATAACCTCGCCGTTTCGGTGCTTCCCGGTTTATCGGAGAATGTGGTTTCCTCTCTGCGGCTTTTCAATCGGGATATACTGACTCTGCCTGCGGGAAGCAACGGAATAGATATCAAGGACGCGGACAGTTTTCTCAAACGCCTGGGTAAACTGGGTGAAGCAATACAGGGCGACAGCTATCAGGATGATTCCGTGTTCGTAAACATGTCTTCACTTCAAAGGCCTGATTTGACCGCTCTTTCCGACAGAAAGGCAATCGCCGGCAGAATTTCCGATCTCAACAACCTGATCGAAAGGGAGAGGTCTGTTCTTAAATCCATAGAGGAAAGGCAGCAGCTGGAAAGCAGGAGGAAAGAGCTGTTGAAGGAATTAAAGGCCAGAGAGAGCAAAAATCATGACTGGCGCAGATACACGGCGAACACGGACGCAGCCCGGGGGTGGGAGAAGGAGCTTGCCGATATCGCGCAGGCAACAAAGCAGCTTCTGGATAAGCAACGGGAAACGGAAGAACTGTTGAAAGATCTTGGGGAAAAGGAAATAGTTCTTGAACGAAGCATATCAGACGAAAATGCCGGTCTTACCGCTCTCGAGCGAAAGGCGGCGCTGCTTCCCGATCCGGAGCCTGAGTGGGCTGAGGAAAACCGTGTAGAGTCAGAGCTGGGTGCCTTTGAATTGATAGATATGTTCACAGAAAAATACAGTGAACGGAACAGGTTATCACAGAGAATCAGAGACTACCTTAGCAGCCTTGAAGCCGCCACATATGGAGAGTACAGAGCTTCAGAAGAGGAAGCTACTCTAAAGAAGCTTCGGGAAGACATTGATGCCATGGAGGAAAAGGAAGAAGCCCTCAGGAGTTTGTGGTCTGGTCTTGCAAGTGATGTTTCCCAGGCGATGAAATCGCTCATGGCAAGTCTTGATGTTCTGAAGCGGAAGGTCAGTCAGCTCAACAACCGGCTGGCAAAAGTTTCTGTTTCGGATCTTAAGCAGTTGAAGCTTGTGCTGACGGAGAATACCCGCTGGACAGGGAAGGTAAGAACAGGAATAGAGGCAGATGAACTGCCCCTGTTCAGCGACAGATCCGAGGTTGAACGGGCTTTGCAGTCGCTTGGAAGCATGCTTGAAACCGCAGGTGCCGGAAGGATAGAACTGAAAGACATGTTCAATCTCAGTTTCGAAATACTTGATGTTAACGACAGAATCAGAAAATTCCAGCGACTTGAGAATATTGAATCCAACGGAACAACCATCACAATAAAGATCCTTGTAAATCTTATTCTTCTTCGTGATCTGCTTCCTGAAAACAAGGCACAGATACCATTCTATCTTGATGAGGCCTCAAGCCTTGACAGAGATAACCTGGCTTCAGTTGTAGATACCGCGTTTGACATGGGTTTTCCAGCGGTGCTTGCAAGCCCGGAGGCAATGGATGTTGCCGCAAGTGTATACTTTATGAAAGACACGGGAGGACGGGTTTTTCTTGATCCCGAGATGTCACGGGTACGGGTGAACCGGAGAGTAGAGAGAGGTTCATGACAAAGCCCGACGGTACAGCAGTTACGCTTGTAATTCTTCGGGACTCAGGAAGCATTGCACTGTCAAAGGTATCCCGGTCGTCACTTGCTGCCCTTAAGCCTCTTCTCGAGGCCGGTGTTGTTACCAGAAAGGCCAGAGGCAGAGGTGGGATTCTTCAGGTGGAAGAACGGGATCACCTTCTTAAATTCATTGATTCCCTTTATCCCACGGGAATGGATGTGCTTCACCGGGAAGGCAGTTCCAGAAGCGGTGCGGTTCTTCTGCACAGAAATTCAAAAAAGCACAGCAGCAGAAGTTCAATTCCCGTGTTGCTCCGTGGTTTTAAAGGGGTGCACCTGACATTTCAGGGAAGTACACTGGATGTATCGGAGCAAACCCGTTTTTTCGGGTGTGCCGCGTTCACTCTTGACGGTACAGCCGCTTACCCCGTTTATTCCGGCAGAATTGCCACGGTAGAGAATCTTGAATTCTTCACGGAGTTTCACAGAATATCGAGGGAGAAGGTTCTCGTGGTTTATACAGCCGGGAGGGCGTCTGAGATGCTGCTCGACTGGCTGTCATCTCCACAGTTGAAGAACACCACTGTTATTCACTACGGCGACTACGACCCGGTTGGGCTGGCTGAATACCTCCGAATAAAGAACAAGCGCACAGACAGAACGGAGCTGTATCTCCCCGGTAATCTGGAAGAGCTTGTGGCAAAATACGGCAGAGAAGAACTTCTTGCAAAAAGCAGAAAACTCATGCCGGGGCTGAGGGGGTCTTCAGACGAAGCCGTACGCAGGGTTGTATCTGTTCTGAACAGTACCGGACGGGCCCTTGAGCAGGAGCTGCTTCTTTCGCTTCCCCATTGATCTGCTGCTCTGTACAACGAATATTTGTTCGACATTAAATGAAGGGGGGAAAATCAGTGAAGAACTTCAATGGTATTTTCACAATCGGTCTTGCTTGCTTCCTGACTGTGCCTGCACTGTCAGTTACTCCTGAAACGGGTATCATCGAAGCGAATATGGAGGAGATGCTGAGCAGGGAATTATCTGCTTTTCGGGACACAACCGGGCTGGAACAGGGCGGTATTGCCGTTTATGTAGCTACTCCGGAAAACGACTGTTTCGCTGCCTCGGGCTTTGCGGAAGGGATAGACGCAAACACGCATTTCCGTGCGGCCAGCACTACGAAGACCTTTACAGCTGCGTCGGTAATGCTACTGTACTCCCGGGGAAT
This sequence comes from uncultured bacterium, assembly GCA_964582075.1. GTDB lineage: Bacteria > Fermentibacterota > Fermentibacteria > Fermentibacterales > JCC-6 > Aegiribacteria. The sequence continues at coordinate 12,426 of CAZOQQ010000032.1, forward strand.
GCTCGATATAGACGATACCGTAGTCAGCAGCATTCCGGGAACCGATACACCTTACCTGCCTGATACTCCGGAGTACGATGTGCCTTACAAGGATAGGATTACCATCCGACAGCTGCTGGGACACAGGGCCGGTGTCTTCGATGTCAGCAACGATCCGATTCCGGAGTCAGCCGACGCTCCGTACGCCGGTCAGAGCTACATAGAGTACGTCCGGGAAGTAAAGGGAGACGATAATCATACGTTTACGTTCGACGAACTGGCTGGAGTTATTTCATGCAATGATCTGTCGTACTTCGAGCCGGGGGAGGGTTTTCATTACAGCAACACCGGTTACTTGATGCTCGGCAAAATTATTGAACGTGTAAGCGGGCAGTCCTTCGCGGATTTTGTTCGTACCAGTTTCGTCGAGCCACTTGGCCTTGAGAATACCAGTTTCCCCGTCCGTGGCACCGACACGGAAATCCCCGCACCTTATGCCAGTGGATACACTTTGTTCGGAGGGGAGATCTTCGAAACCACGTTGGACAACATGTCCCCTCACGTTGCGGAGGGAAATGTCATCACCACCCCCTCGGACCTGTCCCGCTGGTTTACGTTGCTGCTGTCCGGAAGAGCGGGGTTTGATATGGATATCGTACATGAAATGACAGATGTACAACCAACTCATGAACACCATGTCTGGTACGGTCTGGGAATTACCATGACACCCGGTCTCGGCTACGGTCACAACGGCGGACACATAGGTTATATGACCGTCGCACGGTACGATCCGGCGGATTCCGTCAGCGTGGTTGTTTTCTCATCCTTCCTGGCTCCCGAGTATTTTGAACAACAGGGAGAACTGCTGATCAGGACTGCACGTGAGGCAAAGGAGATATGCGGGTATGATGCCTTTATAGATGATTGATACAATTCACGCAACACCGAAACAGGTGGTATTAATGAAGAAGTTCTGTAACATGTGCATTACATTGTTTGTCGTTCTGTGTACATCAGCCGCTGCATCACAACAGGTTCGTACAATGGTTTACGATACTGAAACTGAGGTATCGTTCAGGCTGGACGAGTATCTTACGGCTCTGAGTGAAGCCGGAAGATTTGACGGTGCTGTTCTGGTCGCGAAGGGAGACACCGTCCTGTTGAGCAAAGGATACGGTCTGGCCAATTTCGAGTTCTCCATTCCTGTAACACCGGAGACTGTATTCCCCATCGGGTCGAATACCAAGCAGTTCACGGCTGCTGGAATAATGCTTCTGCAGGACATGGGACTGCTGGACATAGATGATCCGGTTTCCCTGTACGTTCCGGACACTCCGGAACAATGGAAGGATATCCGCATACATCACCTGCTCAATCACACCTCAGGCATTCCCTCTGAAGGAGCGTACGTGTCAACCGATCCCATGGACCTGACGCTGCAGGAACTTGTCAGCAGGATCACAGAGCTTCCTCTGGAATTTCAGCCAGGGGAGAACATGACGTACTCGAATAATGGTTACATTACTCTCAGCTATATAATCGAGCAGGCATCGGGTACGTCGTACAACCAGTTTTTGACGCAATACCTGTTCGTACCTGCAGGAATGGCCAGCACAGGGCAGGATAATTCACGCAGCGTGTTCCCTTTGAGAGCCTCAGGATCCACCAGGGTAGCGGGTTCACGGATACACTACGAACCACAGAACGTACACAACAGATTCGGAGCGGGATGCCTCCACTCTACTACGGAAGACATCTTCCGCT
>CAZOQQ010000033.1:0-13820 GCA_964582075.1 uncultured bacterium
TCCGGCTCCAGATAAGTGATCCATCCGAACCATCAATCAGTTCGAGTGTGTAATCAGTGTAGGAACTTCCACCTATCCCGAGGTAAACTTCCTGCACCCCATCGCCGGAAACATCGGGAACGACAAGTAAATCCTCAACAGCATCCGCTGTGGTTCGGGTCCATATGGAATCCCCTGAGCTACCGTTCAGGCAAACCGCCGCGGAAGTGTTTGAAGAACCGTTTGAACCGAAACCGCCTACAAATTCCGGCAGGCTGTCGCCAGTCTGATCTTCCATAAGGCTGCAACTGTACCCCCATCCAGCACCGGATGACATATTCTGGTACGCGCTCCACTGCCATATAAGGGAACCATCAATTCCGGAAATCAGTATCAAACATCTGCCCGGTGGCGTGTATCCGCCGGGTGTCGCCATAAGAATATCCGGATAGAGGTCACCGTTCATATCCGGCACGCCGATAAGACCTTCATCCTGATAGATTCCCTTGTACTGATCGCTGGTCCAGAGAGTATCCCCGCTGGCACCTGAAAGACACCACAAAGCAGGCTCATCATCCCAGAAATTCACACCGCTGGCAACATCGGGCACACCGTCTCCGTTCAGGTCACCTATTTCAACGGTCGAATAAACACCGCCGCTGGTAACATTGGCCCAAAGTGTGTCCGGCGCACTTGCCGAAAGAATCATCAACATTAATACCATCTGCTGTCATCTCCTCCCGAATTCTATACCGAATGCACCACAAAAAGCAGAACCTGTTTCTTTATGCATGCAACTCCGGCCTCTGCAAACAAAACTAAACAGATATCTTCCAGGGGAAAAGGACGGGTATTAATGGATGGGGGGAGAACCCGGTGAGTATAAACTCACCGGGTTGAATGAATCAGTCGGGTATTTCGTCTGCTTCCACATATTTCGCGAGTAAATCACCCGACGCTACAAGACGGTAAGTGTCACCTTCAAGTTTGATTTCACTTCCGCTGTATTCCTTGTAGATAACACGATCTCCCAGCGCTACTTCATCGCACGCGTCCGCCGCCTTCGCGACTACGATACCTTCCGCAGGCAGTTTCCTCGCAGACTCGGGGAGGACTATTCCACCCTTCGTCACATCTTCAGCCTTCACGGGCTCCAGCATGACAAAGTCCTGCAAGGGTTGAATCTTCAGGTTTTCCATGTTTCACTCCTTGTTTTGGGGTTTGAGACCCAGGTACTCGTTAATTCGCGGCTGGTCAAAGCCGACGATATATCTACCACCTATGCTAAGCTGGGGAACACCGGTCTGTCCGGTTCGCGCCTGCAGCGCTGAGGCTTCCGAAGGATCCCTGGATACGTTCACCTCACGGAAAGGAACTCGTTGCTTGCGAAGGTACGACTTCACCCGCGTACACCATGGACAGCTGTCACTTACCCAGACGGTTACCGGAGGAAATGCTCTTGCCTTTCCATCCGAACTTCTGTTTACGGGTGAATGCCTTAAAAACGCGTTCGTGTAGTACTCGGAATCCTGTTTTCCCACTACCTTCTGCGTCACTTTTCCATCGACAAGCGTTATGACTGTAGGCACACTCTTTACTCCGAAGCGCTTGTGTATTCCCTTAACAGCGGCTACATCCACATACAGCGTCAGGTGGTCATCGCTTTCCTTTGCGAATTTCCTGAAAGCCCCTTCGGTATTTCGTGACACTGTGGAAAATTCACCGAAGAAGCCTACAATAATAGGCACTTTCCTTTTTTTCAGTATCCTGTCAAACTCGGCCGTATCCTGAATTGTCAGCAAACTCATACTGTACTCCCTCGTACTGCTTCGCTAAGCGCGGCAAGTATATTTTTAACAACTTGCGGTTTACGGAGATTGTACCTCCGACATCGCCATTCAATTTCGCATTCAACCAGTCCCGCTTCCCGCAGAACAGCAAGGTGTTTGGACAGTAACGACGGCTCTACCATAAGATGATCAAGAAGTTCCGATACAATGCGGGATCCTATCGTCAGTTCGCTTAGAATCTGAATCCGAACCGGATGGTTAATTGCCTTTGTCAATTCCGCCAGTTCCATACTCCACACACTCGTTTCAGTCATATGCAATATCCTTCAATTGAAGTCGGGGTAAAATAAAATATTCCGGAAAAATGTCAAATCTGTTTTCCGGATGTTTCATCCCAGTATTTGTTCGCTTCCTGAATATACCTGTGGGGTGGTATCAGATGTTTCTCAAGTTTCTTCGTTGTGCGGGCTGAAACAGCTCCTTCAGATACAACCTCTTTACCGGCTTTTCGAAGGAGTTTTCTGTATTTCGACAGGATGGGTTTTAAAAGAAGGTTATCCATTCCAAGGAGTTCTCCCATATCACGGTAGATTTCACCTACTACGCTGGAATGCATGTTCCTCGCCACACGCTGATATAGATGCCTGAGCACCTGGAAATGTTCCATCCCGCTGAAACCGCAATTCGATATTACAGCGATTTTCGATAAAGAGCCGTATCTTGAAGGATGAACGCATTCCCCGTTTTCATCCAGATCCATGTGAGGGTCAGCCAGAGGTATCATCCTGTCCATGAAATCCTTCATGATACCGGTTACATTATCCACATACAGAGGACATGCGAAAACAACGATATCAGCCGCCATTTTCGGTAGAAGTTCGGACATGTCATCATCAATCACACATTTACCAGGTGTTCGATTCCAGCAGGAAAAACAGCCGAGACAATGCTCAATATTTTTCTCCACGAGGAATACTTCTTCTGTTTCACTTCCGGCACTCCGCGCTCCGGCAAGAAATTCACGTACCATCAAGTGAGTATTACTCTTCCCGCCTCTGGGACTGCCGTTGAATACTACGATCTTCATATTTCCCTCCTGTAATCTGACTGTATTTTATAATCAGCTGCTTATACAATGTCACAGACCAGAGTCGTACGAATCAGCTTTGATTCAAACAGTACAGGACTTGATTTGATCGCACTACTGTTTTACATTGTCGGATAAATCAGGCAGTAGATTATTGAACTTGATAACGAAGGGTCACGCATGTCATCAACCGATATATTCTCTTTATTCCTTGTTACCGTAACGATCTTCGCAAGCTGCGGCGAATCACATGATGCTGCTGCGCTTGAGGAACAGGGAGTAAACCATGAACTTGTTCTCCTTGACTCTATCGGCATTGAGTTCGGCGATTCGAATTACGTTTTCGGAATGCCCAGAGCGGTTGAATTCACATCACGGGGAAACGTAGTTGTCGGTGACATTTCAAGCATGAAATTAATGATGTACTCACCCGACGGAACCTTCATCTGCTCCGGTGGCTCTGAAGGTCAGGGGCCGGGTGAATACACTGCTCCATCAGGCATATCATCAACTCCGTCAGGCGGAATCGCGGTTTCCGATGCGATGAGCGGTAAAATAATATTTTACGATTCTTCACTGGACTACAGCCATGAACTCACCGGTTTCACCCCACAACCTCCCGGAGTACCTGAAATTTTAGATGATGGAAGCATCGTGGGTACAAGGTTCGGATTCGATCGGGAATCCGGCAAACTAACCAATACATTGAGTCTGTGGAAACCGGAAGAAACAGAAGCCTCCTTCGACTACCTGGAAAGATCATCCAGCTTCGACCAGCAGAATCCAATGAAGGTTTATCAGGAAATCGGGATAAATTTCTGTGTGCTGGAGGACGGAAGAGTAATCGTCTCTCCTTTAAGTGCGGACGAATACTCTCTTACCTGTTATAACACTGAAAATGGGATGGATTGGGAAATTCATCCGACTTACGAGAAAAAAAGACGATCGGAAGAAGATCTTGAGATTGAGCGGGAAATGATGCGTAACGCCATGCGCCGAAACGGCCAGGACGCTTCGTACGCGGATCAATTGGAACTGCAGGAATGGGCGAATGCCGTAACCGGCCTTTACGCGCAGAAAGACAAAATCTGGGTAAGAAGAGGAAACAATCTGTTGCCTTTGTTTGATGTTTACTCGACGGATGGCGAATTCCTTTACTCATGTTCAGTACCGAATATGCCGTTCGGGAGTAATATCGCTTTTACCATATCCCCTTACAGCTCCGTTATTCTCGCATTTCTGGCGAATCCGGAGGATTACCCGAAAATCTGGCTTCTTCAGGAAGTAGACTAACTTACCGGGGTTCCCGTAATAAGCATCCTGAGCAGGAAGCTGGTCCGGAAATAGAATGAAATCATTTGAACACGCATTTCAAAATGAATTCGTGAAATCCGCAGTATGTTCCATCACCTTAACAACTACAACAATATCGGGCAGTACTCCCCTTCCGTCGGGAATTCATTATTATACATGCTCAAGTATAATCCCCCGGGGACAGGAGATTCAAGTGGAACAAGGATCCAACTTCAAAGACGCGCAATCAGACAACAACGAACGGAATGATATAAAGGTTTCTGTTTCCGCCCTGAAAAAGAGGAATATGGAACTTGAGCGTGAACTGCATAACCTTGAACTGGTTTTCAGAAACGCAGTTGATATCCTTTTTATCGTAGATACGGATACGCTTACAATACAGAAGGCAAGCGATGCTGTGGAAGCACTGCTGGGTTACAAACGGTCTGATTTGATTGGCAGAAAACTGACCGACCTTCTTTTCCTGGAGAAAACGGACACCGATTCACACTCAGAAGACATTACCCCTGAAATCGCTGATGGAATACTCCTTGATCAACAGTTACTATGCAGTGACAGTTCCGTAAAAATCATGGATATGACGACCAGCCTCCTGAACAGTAACGGGGCGAGTTTCATTCTTCTTACTTTAAGAGATACTTCGGAGAGAAAACTCCGTATGCGGGAGATGATCAAAAAGAACAGCGCATTGGATAACTCTCTGAGCGCCATTATTATAACGGACAATTCGTGGAGAATAGATTACGCGAACCTTGAAACACTCAACTACTGGAGGTACAGCAGATCCGATATCCTTCGTCTTGAACTGGCTGACCTGTTTTCCTTCCCGGGCGATTTCGACAATTTTAAGTCCGCCGTTATAGAAACGGGACAGTGGGATGGTGAAATTGAATGCCAGAGAAGAGACAGTACAACCTTCATAACACACGCTACTGTAATATCCGTGGATGATGAGAACGAAATGGATTCCGGTTATATTCTTTCATTCCTTGATATAACCAGACGTATAGATCTGGAGAAAAAACTCACGGAATTATCTCTGCGCGACAACCTCACCGGCCTTTACAACAGGCGTGGTTTCATGACTCTTGGCAGGCAGCTGCTGGATTCCTCACGCAGGAAGCAACCTGAAATTGGCCTGCTGTACGTTGATATAGACTATCTGAAGCTGATAAACGATAAGCTGGGTCATTCAGCTGGTAACAGAGCAATCGAAGCTACCGCCAGTATTTTAAGGAACTGTTTCAGGGATTCGGACATAATTGCCCGACTGGGAGGAGATGAATTTGTAGTTCTTTTTCTCGATACAACCGAATTCATCGAAAAATCCATCAGGGAAAGGATAAACAGTCAGCTGAAAGAAATTCTTACAACCGATTCACTTCCTTTCGTTCTCTCTCTCAGTGTAGGGTATTATACGACTGTACTGTGTTACCAGACTCAAATCGCAAAACTTCTCAGTCTTGCTGATTCACTTATGTACGAAGATAAAAAGGAACGAAAAAGCCGCATCACCGAAGAAGAAATACTGCTGGGCAAAGGTAAGTAGAAGTTACCAGCCATCGCCCTTCAGTTACCTTCTCCCTCTCCGCCGCGTTTCGTACAGAAAATCGTAAGGTGCGCTGAAATAATACCCCAGGAGATACTCAGGCTGACATTCAGCCGTCAACGAATCTCTCCACTTTCATTAAGAATAACCGGATGAATATTATCACCTGCTTCGTAACCAGTATTCAGGTATAAACCCGGTTTATGGAAGATTCTGCCTCAGCGATTCCTCAAAAATACTCAGCATTTTCATAATATCGGCCATTTCCGTTACCAGTGGTGGCCATAGATACAGTACGGGCCCGAGTGGACGGATGAAAAGCCCTTTTCCGAGTGCGGTTTCAGCGATTTTTTCAGCTGTCCCGCTGCCGCCGCTCCCTTCGCTTATCTCGATCGCGCCCATGCAGCCCAGAGCTGTTGATCCATGCACTCCGTGAATATTGCCGTACTTGCCGAAAGCGGTAAATAGTATCCTCGACAGCATTGCCGCATTTTCCAGAACATTGTCCCTCTCATATACTTCGATTGCCGCGCATGCAGCGGCTGCGGCTATGGGATTACCACAATATGTATGTCCGTGGTAGAAGGTTCTGTCCATTTCGATATCGCTTCTGAAAGCATCGTAAACCTTGTCAGATGTTACAACGGCACTCAACGGAAGAGTTCCTCCGGAAAGCCCCTTTCCTATGCACATGATATCGGGTACGATTCCCGCGAGCTCCGAGGCGAACATTCTCCCCGTCCTCCCGAATCCCACTGCAATCTCATCAAGAATAAGGAGTACATCATTCTCGTCGCAGAGTTTTCTTAATCGCGTTATGTATTCGGGCGGATAAATTCTCATTCCCGCGGCACCCTGGCATACCGGTTCCACTATTACCGCAGCGGCGGAATCGGAATTCTCCCGTACTGTCTTCTCCATGGATCTGAAGCATTCAAGGTCACATTCTTCAGGTTTCCGGTTATACCTGCAGTGAAAACAATGCGGTGATTCCGCAGTAATTGCTTTGTTGATAACGTGCTCCAGCGGCTTATGAAACCTGTCAATATATCCCAGGCCCACGCAGCCCAGCGTGTCTCCATGGTATCCGCCCGAAAGAGATATCATATTTTTCTTTTGCGCTTTCCCCCTGTTCCACCAGTACTGTATCGATATTCTCATCGCCGCTTCAACCGCGGAAGCTCCGTCCGAAGCGTAGTAGACTCTTGAAAGATCACCGGGAGCAATTCCGGCTATTTTTCCCGAGAGTTCAATAACCTTCACGTGCGATATTCCACCGGTAATTGAATTCTGGAGCATCCCGGACTGTTTTATGATTGCTTCAACTATATCCGCATGACTGTGCCCGAGGTTCATGCACCACCAGGAACTTATTCCGTCAAGAATCCTATGGCCCTCCGTGTCTGTGAGGTATACACCTTCAGCCTTTTCAATAACGGGAAATCCCTTCAGTTCAAAGGAATTGATATCCGTATAGGGATGCCAGAAATGACGGATGTCTTTCTTTCGCAGAATTTCTGTTCGATTCACAGCTCTTCCAGAATGCTTTCGGCAATGACAGACATATTTTCCATAAAGGGAATATTACCGGTCAACGTGTTCTGAATGTGAGGTATCTCCAAAACCCTGGAAACTTTCCCGAATTCTGCTATGGCTATCGGATTGTCTTTAGTAACAATTGAAGTATCAGCTGAAATATGATTCACTATCACCGCCACCGTTTCAATTCCGGCGTTACGCAGAACCTCAAGTGAAAGAAGGGTGTGATTTATCGTACCCAGTTCCCCTCTGGCTACCAGAATAACAGGCCACTTAAGGTCAACCATAAGATCGAGCATTTTCTCAGTACCGTTTATTGGAACCATGATTCCCCCGGCTCCTTCGGCAACGATAAAATCACAACAGTCATAAAGCTTCTCTATTTTTCGATGGATGGTTTTTATATCCGGCATGATCCCTGACAATCTTCCTGCAAGATGGGGTGAACATGCCTGGCTGTACCGGAATGGACACATCAGGTCCAGAAGTCTGTTGTCGATCCGGAGTTCCGCTATCCCGATACTGAATTCCAGATCCGGCACCGAAAGCCTGCCGCCAGTCCGAGGGCAACCGGTTTGTACGGGTTTTGCCGGCAGGGCATCTACTCCCGCATCACGGAGAGCCTTCAGGAGTCCTGCGGCAACAAGGGTTTTACCTACACCTGTATCGGTACCGGTTACGAATACTCCACGCATGTCAGTATTTTCTTCCCAGAACGTACAGAACTCTGTAAGTTGATGAAACCGCTCCATTACTGTCTATACTGAAGTGCTTCAGATAGTATTTCATCATTCTCCTCATATCTCCCGTGTTAAAAAGAGCTGAATTCTGTTCTATACCTGCGCCGATTCCTCTTATCGCCTTAAGAACTTCGAGTGGATTTTCGTAGCTGCACGCGACGTTTTCAACGGCACTCAGGCTGATGTCCATTCCGCTGTTCCTAAAACGATTTATCCATTCTATTTCGTTACCAAGGTCAAGCTGCCGCATCGTTTTACCGGTTCCTGAAACAAAGCTCTCCTCAAGCTCCCGCAGCATTCCTTTTACGGGAATTGCCATAAGGCAGCTTCCTCCCGAGGGAAGTATTGAATAAACACTGTCAATAAAACGCTGCCTGTCGTGAAACCACTGAAGGGAGCAGCTGGAAACCACAAGACTGAACCTGTTCGCCTGTCTGCAGTACACTTCGGCATCGGCAACCAGAAAGGAAACGTTTTTTGAGCGGTTCAGTTTCGACTGACAGCAACGTATCATGGTTGGAGATATATCCAGAGCGGTCAATCGGGAATCCGGATAATATTCCACCAGCTTCCCGGTAAGAATTCCGGTACCGCATCCGATCTCAAGAACAGGGTCGGCAAGAAGGCTTCGAGGAGCAAAGTCCATAAGTCTTTCCGCAATTATCCTGTGATGGTCCGCGTACCTGTCGTAAAATCCCGCTGCCTTCGAGAAACGTTCCCTGATAACCGTTTTGTCAGGAGATACAGTAACTGTAGAATTCATTAAGCAGATTCCCTACTGTTTCAGGTTCTGAAAGGGGCAGCAAATGCCCCGCATTGTCAATATAGACGGTTTTCAAATGATGACGCGCATGATTCCCGATGTATTCGCTGCATTTCCAGGGTATTATTCTATCTTCTCTGCCGTGTACGGTCATAACCGGAACATCCATTGTAAGCCTGACTTCCGTATCGGTCATGAATTTCAAACCTGACAGGAGACCGCTTACAGGTATCGATTCGGATTCTTTCAGTAAATTACCTGCTAACTCTTTGCTCCGCACAGGGCTGATGCAGTTGTTGAAAAACCCTCTCAGGCAGGCATCTCTGTTTCTTTCCAGCATAACCTTGATCCGAGTCGGGGTTTCCCTTGAAACTCCAGGGCGCTTACCGTTCCCGACAAGGCTGACCATTGATGATATCAAAAACACTCCGGCAAGATTATCCGGTTTCCGGGCTGCTTCCATAAGAGCGATCTGGCCTCCCATCGACCATCCCGCCAGAATGTACCTTTCGGAGTTTCCGGATATCCTTCTGCCGAGTTCTCCGTCAATTGCCGCCCACCATTCAACATGCTCAATATCCAGTTCATCCCTTAGAAACCCGATAACAGGGTTCCAGATCGCGCTTCCGGTAGCCCAGCCGGATACAAGGTAGAGTTTCATCAAACTTCACTTCCAATGGAGTTCAGAACGTCTGCGGTGTGGTGAAGATCCTCCCGGGAATGACTGAGTGTAACGGATAATCGTACTCGAGCAGTTCCATCGGGAACCGTGGGCGGTCTTACGGCAACGGTCGAGATACCCTCTTCCAGAAGACGATCGGCAAGCGCAAGAGCCTTCAGGTTGTCCCCGATCTGAATGGGAACAATCTGTGATTCCGAAGGTTCACTCGAGAATATTGAGGGTTTCAGCAGGCATCTGAAATCGGATGCGTTCCCGAGGAGTATTCTTCCATAATCCGGCTGTGTTTCGATAATATCAACTGCCGCAAGTGCCGCTGCAGGTGCCGCAGGCGGCAGCCCTGTGGAGTATATGAAGGTTCTCGCCCTGTTAACAAGATATTTCTTCATATCCTCATTACACGAAACAAACCCGCCGTAACTGCCAAGCGCCTTGCTGAGTGTACCAACTATCGCGTGAGGTTTTATACCGTATTCCCGGCAAATTCCACCCCCTTCACCGAAAACTCCTATCGCATGAGCCTCGTCAACCACAAGATTACAATCGAAGCTTTTTGCCAGCTTTTCCAGCAGCCGCAATGGCGCAATATCCCCGTCCATACTGAAGAGTGAATCCGTTACGATGTATCGTTGACCGCGACATTCCGAATGCGAAAGGAGATATTCTAGATGTTCCATGTCACAATGTTTGTACCGGGCTACACGTGCTCTGCTCAGCCGGGCTCCGTCAACCAGGCTTGCATGATTCAATTTGTCCGAAAATATCAGATCATCCCTGGATGTAATACAGTTGATAAGTCCGACATTCGCTAAAAATCCACTTCCGAAAAGCAGTGCGGCTTCCATTCTGGTAAGCCTCGCAAGACGGGTCTCCAGATCCTCATGAAGTTGTATATTCCCGCACATGAGCCTGGAGGAAGCAACGCTGGAACCGTACCGCTTGATCGCTTTAATCGATGCTTCTTTCAATGCAGGATGATTTGCGAGACCAAGATAATCGTTCGAAGAGAACTCCAGCATGCCGGGTTTTTTAACCAGGAGTTTCCTCATTAAACCACTGCTTTCGATTTTCTCCAGCCGTCCGTTGTACGTTTTCATGATTCGGGGATTTTCCCCGCGATTCTCAGCAGTTCAAGATCATCTTCCACCTGTGAGCCGTCTGTTGTAAGCAGGTCTCCCGTCATCAATCCGGTCACTCCGGCTCGGAAGATATCCTTCTGATATTCACCCAGAAATTCCCTCCCGGCACAGAGCCGCAGCTCGGAATCCGGACATACCATAGCGAACATGGCTACGGTTTTCAGCATATCAGCGGGAGAAAGGTACTTCCGTGGAGATCTTATTGAGGTACCCTTCACTTGAACAAGTATGTTAAGCGCAATTGAGTTTACTCCCGTATCTCTGAGATGGAAGGCCAGATCCACCCTCTGACGCAGACTCTCACCAAGTCCGATGATTCCTCCGGAACAGACTTCCAGTCCGGCAAGTTTCGCGTTACGAACCGTATTTACTCTTTCCTGCCACGTATGCGTTGTACAGATTTTCGGAAAATACGTTTCGGCTGTCTCCAGGTTATGATGATATCTTTTAAGCCCAGCTCTTTTCAGAAGCCTTAGCTGCCGAAGAGAAAGTATCCCGAGGGACGCGCACCAGAACGGTTTTCCGTTCCCTCCACCGGATACTGTTCCGCAGATATGCTGCAGCTCTTTTTCCGTCACCGAGCGACCGCTGGTAACTATTGAAAAATGTCCCGCTCCCTGTTCTCCGGCTCTCCTTCGGGCAGCCAGTATGCTTCTGTCATCCAGTATCGCATAGGGTTCAAAAGACGCTGAACTGATTGCGGACTGGGCGCAAAAAGTACAGTCTTCACTGCAGTTTCCCGATTTCGCGTTGATTATCGAACAGAATGGGACTTCGGCTGACAGTCTGTCGGTGTTAATTTCATCGCATATCCGAAGCAACGAGTTTATTTCACGAGTTTTCAGAATTTCAAGTGCTTCCGCCGGAGTGATCACATGCATTCCGTAATCTTCCTGTATTCTATCCGTCGAAAGCTGTATGTAACGTGGCATCCCCTGCATAGATCGTACGCATCGAACCATCGCGAAGTTTAAGCTTCAATGCTCCGTTAACAGCAATCCCCGCAGCCTTTCCACTGATTACTCTGTTCGCAGTTTTTACATCGATATGCATATCCTTGAGTATCGAATACCTGTTCCACTCGTCGATAATGAATTTCAGATCTCCCCGTGACAACCACTCTTTGTAGGCCCTTTCGAACTCTTCCAGAAGAAATGCGCTAATCCGAACCCTTGAGTATTCAACCCCGGTTTCCATGAACAGTGAGGTTGCTATATTCTCCAGAGAATCGTCGGCTGACTTCATGTTGACATTTATTCCGGTTCCCACGACAATGTAGTTTACCCTGTCTATCTCCGCCTTCATTTCGCACAGTGTACCGCTAACTTTTTTTCCACGGCAATAAATATCGTTAGGCCATTTTATCATGAACGGCAGATCGGCGATCGTACGTTTCAAAGCCCTGATAAGGGCTATTACCGATAAAACCGGGATCTGGGACGCTTCCCCCGGTGAAACTTCGGGTTTCAGAACAATCGAAAGGTAAAGATTAGTGCCCGGAGGTGAAATCCACTTTCTTCCCCTTCGGCCCCTGCCATGTGTCTGCCGGTCAGCGGTAACGACTGTACCGTGCGCGGCTCCCTGAGCCGCCAGTTTCATAGCAAGATTATTGGTTGAATCAACGGTATCCATATAGATAATTTCACTACCGAAGCATTCTGTATCAAGATAACGATGAATTTCGTCACCTATGGGAAGGTCTATCCCCTCGGATAACCTGTACCCTCTGCTGGAGACGGCATCAATTATATAGCCTTTCGACCTGAGTTTCTCGATAATTTTCCATACTGCCGAGCGGGATACTCCAAGGTGCGCTGAGATAGCCTCACCGGAAATATAATTATTACTGGTCCTTAAAATTTCCAGAATTTTCCGGCTGTTGAAACTCACCACTTACCCCCGTGACTTCAGTCTGTTGAATCAATTTACCTGATATCGGTTCACGACAATATGATCATGCTTGGGGAATCGTATATTGTCAACCTTATTTTCAGTTATAGTTGACGAATGTTTTCCGCTTGCCAGCCTTCTCCAGGGTCAGGTTTGGAATCCATCTTTGTATATGGTTTTATATCCAGCAACGGTGTTTTATCAAGGGCACTCAACTCCGAGGTAAATACCCGGTTTCCCTCAATTCCAAGAAGTCTTACGATATCAAGTCCGATTGAATTCGGACGGTTGGGAGACCTGCTGGCAAACAAGCCTACTGCAGTGCCGTGAAGCGAGGGAAGATGGGCGATGTTCGAACCGTTGTAACCCCTGACCCTGTCCATGTGAAAAAGGACAATAAGGTACCTGAAATGCTCGAGATCCCTCAAAGCCGATCCGTATTCAGGCATTAATTCCAGAATAAAGGATTCCTTCGTATCGCCCTCAGACGGCTGAAATGGTGCTACATCGGTGTAAGGTGAATGTATTAAACCAATGGGTCTGTAAATAATCTCATTCATATTCGTTACTCCATCGGAAAATCAAGGTATCCTGCTTCATTCACTGACTATTATCCCGCAACACTTTCAGAAGATTGTCTATTACGAACGTTGCCCTGCCTTTAAGAAATACATCTGTTATTCGATCTGTGTAATTCGATCTTTCTGTATTTATCTCAATAATACCGGCTCCATTGCTTTTCGCGATGAATGGAATTCCCGATGCAGGCACTATTTCACCGGTAGTACCTATAAGGATGAACACATCGGATATTTCGGTTTCCCGGTAAGATTCAACGGCCACTTCTTCGGGAATCGGTTCACCAAAAAAGACGAAATCCGGTTTCAGAACGCCTCCGCAATTTTTACACCTCGGTGGTAATTTATCAAGTCCTGCTTCTTCCACAGAGAACCTCCTGCCGCAGACTACACATACAAGATTTCTGGAATTTCCGTGAAATTCGTGAACAACCTTACTGCCGGCTCTTTGATGCAGGTTATCTATATTCTGCGTGATAATGGAATCCAGATAATTATCCCTTTCCATCTCCGCAAGTCCGTAATGCGCTCTGTTGGGATTCGCCTGGCCGAAAAAGTCGTAAAATATCTCCTTAATCAGTTTCCATGATTCGTAAGGATAAGATTTGAAATGATTAATTTCCAGGAAAACAGGATCGTATTTATTCCATAATCCATCCTTCCCCCTGAAAGGCGGTATTCCACTTTCTACTGAGATGCCCGCTCCGGTAAATGCGGTTACTCTTTTCGCAGCTTTTATAATTTCTGCTGCTCTTGAAATCATTATTACTACA
>CAZOQQ010000034.1:0-13780 GCA_964582075.1 uncultured bacterium
TTTCAAGCGGTATGGTCAATATCAGGCAAGAATCGGAGGATTATCGGGACGAATGAACTGCTTCGCGGGCAATTTGTGGATTGAGGAAAATCCATTGTCCTATTGTCTGTTAATATCTGTTTTGTTTCTGTTTGCTTGCGATAATGCTCAGAAGCAGCAAAACGAAACACCATCACAATCTGATTATGTAACTGAAATAACAACCCAATGGAAGTTATGGACAGAAAGAACAGCCGAAGGTCTTTGGGAAGGAGATTCGAAGCATTCAGTAGAATTATGCCTTGTTGATACTATTTACGGTGAATCAGAAGATGAAATTGCTTTTTATACATGTACTGAATTTGCATGCTCAGGAGATACGCTGTTTATTATTGATCATGCAACAGAACAGCTGGTTTGCATGGGATTGGACGGTTCAGTCTTCTGGAAATACGGGGAGCCTGGAGAAGGCCCGGGGCATTTTGAATGTTTGAATTCTGTATGTATCGGGCCGAACTGGATTGCAATAGGTGATGCATATGGTTCCTGTATCGAGATTCTTTCAAGAGAAGGTGTATTAATACAGGATATCAGTGAACAAAATCCGAATGCTTTGATTACATTGAATGATACAACATTTGTTGTTCTTTCCAGGATTTCTGATGGAGGTGATATTCACATATATTCGGTTAATTCCGGTTACATAAACTCGTTCGGGGAAGGAAACTGGCAGAATACCAGAGCATACTGGAATGAAGATCTGTATGGAGTGTACTTGCCACAGGATTCTTCTTTATGGATAGTATCCCGCTTTGAAAACCAACTTTATAAATATAACCTGGAATACCATTCAACCAGCAATAATCTTGCTGAAGAATATCCTGCAGAAATACCTGCTTCAGAGCAAATTGAAGAAGGAATCAGGATATATCCGATTCTCGGGAACCTGTTCATAGGACCTGAAGGCATGGTAAATTTATATCTTGGAGGAATGGGTTTTGATCCGGAGGGTAATGTTCGAAGGGGGAGTGATGATCCAATAACTCCAGTTGCAATTATCGATCGATACAACCCGGATGGTCAGTATCTGGACAGCTATTGCATCCCAGACGGAGATTACATCAGTGAGATTGAATACTCATCTCAGTACGGATTTCTTTGTTCTGTAGCCAATCAAGGTTTTATTCTACGTTATGAGTATCAATAATGGATACTTTCTGTTTATTGCAGGAGAATCCTTGCGTGCGTTTCCTGCGCACTGCAGCATATCCCTGTATCATAGTGGTAGAATACAGAATACAGTGTTATCAGCTGCATACACCAATTCCCTATTTCACAGGAAACACAGATTGCTTTTTTTTCCTCGCGGCCTGTTTTCGAGCCAGGCTTATAACCGTTCTGGCCGCGGCATTCCTGATTTCTCTTGAATCGTGCCTCAGCAGTTTTTCAAGATAGGTTTTTGACAGTGCGTATTCTCCGGTCGAAGCCCACCTCAGCATCGAAACGATGCCTTTACGGGTAAGTTTTAACCTTTTCGTGGCAATCCGGTTGATGATTCTGGCAAGATCGTAACCCCTGGAGGCAATTTCTCTTGCTTTCAGGGTCTCAAGAAGTGCTTCAAATTCATCGGGGTCATCGGTTCTGTCCAGACTGTCAAGGTACCATTTTGAAATCTCAGCCGATCCTTTTCCCGGCAGTTTTCCCATGAATTTCAGAACCTGGATACGGTCTGAGCTTCTTCTCAGGTTCAGGTTAGAAAGTGCCAATTCAAGCGCATCAATAGCCTCGGATGAAAGCCCGTGAGGATCGAAACGGTGCAGCTGCGGAAGAAAAACCAGATACTCTCCATCGCTGATTGCTCTTTGCAGTTCTTCAAGACACCAAGGCCCTCCGAGAGAGAACAGGGTTTTCCATAGAACATCCTTCCCTACACCGGGATTATTTCTGAGAACGAAAACCACCGCGCCGGCAAGTTCAGGATCACCCAGAAACGCCACCCCTTCAAGAGCCGCCGCCAGCTCCTGCCTGTAATTGAGCCAGTACTGCGCCTTACCGGATTTTGTGAGTTTTCCCGTAAGTATTTCCGCAGCTCCCTCCCATCCGCTGATACCAAGACCCCGAAGCGCTGCCCGGCGAACCCAGGTATTTCTGTCTTCCACCGCCTTCTTCAACAGAGGCCCGGCCTCTTTCCCCAGAACGAATGGAAGAGCTGTTGTGGCAGCGGTTCTGACATGTACGTTGCTATCGTTCATTGCTTCGATTATTACGTCAGCCGAATCCGGTCCGGCCACATTTCCAAGAGCTCTGGCGGCACTCTTGCGAACCTTGTGATCCTTTTCCCTGTTGAGTATCATGATAAGACAATCGATCATTTTCTTATCTCCAAGAATTCCCGCGGATTCGAGCAAAGCCTTGATCTGCAGTGTGTCAGGTTTCACCTTCCGTCGCCATTCAACGAAATCCTGATACTCCGGTACGCCGTCTCCACCGCTTAAAAAACTTGCGACCGTATCCGGCAGCAGTTCACCTTTCAACCTTTTCTTCTCCAGTCCGGCTTTACAGGCCACCTGTTCCACGGTGTCGCATTCCGTTCCATCAACTATCGAAACCGTAAGGTCCATTACAGGGTAAAACCGAAATTCACCGGATCTGTCCAGAGCTTCGATCCCGCCCGCAGCATGATCACTGGCACTGTAGAAACCGCCTGCTCTTCCATTGAAAATTCTTGCGGCCCGTTTAACGGAATCAACAAATTCGCTGCCTTCACCGATAGCTACGAAATCATCTCCTCCAACATGACCTATGAAATACCCGGAAAGAATGTCCCTGAGTATTGCGGCAAGGGCGCGGAGTACCGCATCTCCCCTGCTGAAACCGTAATAGTCATTGAAAGGTTTGAAACCGGAGATATCGAAGTACGCCGCAATAGAGCTTCCGTTAATAACTTCAGACTCAAGCTCCGACGCAATCGCCGGATTTCCGGGAAAACCTGAGAGAGGGTTCCGTGTAATCGCGCTTTTAAGAAGTCTTGATATGCCATGAAGAACGGCGCGAATGGTTTTCCCCGGAGTTCCAGCGGGTATGAACCCGGCGAAACCGGCCTGGAACCATTGTTCAGCGTTCTTTACCGAACCGTATACCAGCCAGGGAACCTCCGTACCGCAACAATTTCTGATGATTTTAAGAACACGGGCGGGAGTCTGTTCAGATGAAACCAGTACGGCGGAGCAGTTTCCACGATTGCAGTCTTTAACGTCAACTGAATCTGAGAAAGGGGCATCTTCATCACCTATCCACGCGAAAATTCCGGATGACTGCTCTCCCATCGCTCCACCCAATCTGCTTATCAGGCGAGGTTTTCTCCACGGAAATATTCCCCGTCTTACCAAGTAGAAAATCTATAATTTCATCCAGAATGGCAATACCCTCCGGCTGACCTGTTTTGCCCAGTACAATCCCGGCCGGAGCCTCCGACTTCCGAAGCCTTGCTGTAACACTGATGAGGTCATCGGCCATCTCAAAATAGGGAAGTCCTTCAACACCATTTCCATCAAGCACTTCTGAGGATTTCATAATCGAGTTACCATCCGCATATCCTCTTAGCGTCTCACCATCCTTCTCGCTGACAAGCACAAAGGAATAACCGGTTTCTATCAGTCTTTCAAGAACAGTATCCCTTGCTTCTCCTATTCTTGTAAGGGGCATTGCAGTGATTTTCCTCATTATATTGCCTATCCGCACATCGTTCATCCTCAGGATACTCTCCGCGATAGCTCCGGCATCCGACGATGAATCGGCAAGGAGCCCCAGTATCTCGCTTTTATTCTCGAATATGCGGGAATTAACCCTTCTGCCTACTATCACAGAGGAGATGGAATCAGCGATAAGAATAACCGGAAACAGCAGTAATCTTAGAAGATAAAGCGGAAGCGAAAGGTACAAAACCATTCTTTCCCTTGATACCAGCAGAAGATGCTTCGGTATCATTTCCGCGAAAGTCAACATGAAAAAGGAAAGAAGAGTGATCAGAACGGGCTCAAGCCATGAGATACCGGTACCTTCAGCGAACCTGGAAGTTATTCCCGACGCGAGAACCATGCCGATATTCGTCCCGACAAGGGTTGTTGTAAGATACTTCCGGGGGTTCTCAATAAAACTTAGAGAGAGGCGAGCGAATCTCCTGCCCTCCCGGAGACGGCTGTAGGCCCTGATCCTGCTGGCCGCGGAGAACGATGTTTCTGCACCGCTGGAAAAGGCTGCCAGTATAACAGCGAGAAAAAACAGAAGCAGCATCATGATCGGGTTTCCTCTTTCAGCCTGATTCTCATACGATCAAGCTTTGGTCCTTCTCTGGAAGCGATTCTGAAGAGATAACCTGAAATCTCAATTTCCTCGCCTTCTTCGGGTATTCTACCTGTAATTTCCTGAACAAGACCGCCGCAGGTTTCGGCGTACCTGGAATCGAACTGCTTCCCTGAGATCTCAGATAAAACTGATAACTTCATCGCGGCAGGTATTTCAAGCCATCCATCCATAACACTGACGCCTTCCGGAAGAGAACCGGGTTCCATAGCGGAACTGAACAGGAAATAGTCAAGGATATCATGTACTGTAATTATACCGGTCCAGTCACCATATTCATCGAAAACCGCACCGATTTCCTCGTCCGAATCCCGAAGTCCTTTCAAGACAGTCTCAAGTGAAGCGTTCTCCGGAAATGACAGCAGATAATGAAGGGGAAGCGGTTCACTATCTCCGGTTATGAAGTATTCCCTAGAATCCACATATCCCGCGACCTTTTCAAGGGGACCTTCCAGCACCGGAAATCTTGTGTGTCCGGTACTCCTCATAACCTCGCTGAAGCGTTTCGCATCCCATCCTGTTCTAAGAACCGCCACTTCCGATCTTGGCTTCATTACATCGGTGCACTGTGATTCATCCAGTGTAAGAAGGTTCAAGGTCGCTCCGCCTTCGGAACCCAGGAAACCCTCCGATTGTCCAAGTTCAATCAGGGCTATTATTTCCTCGCGGGAAAGTTTGCCGCCCGGACTTCTGATTCCAAGTTTTCCCGATACGAACCTGGAAAATTTCGATAGAGTGGAAGCTACGGGAGTACTTACCTTCATGAAAAAGAGCAGAATGGAAGAACTCCGGGACACCCATTTCTCGGCATGGGACACGGCCAGCGTCTTTGGCGATATCTCTCCAAAAACCAGGAGCAGTAAAGTTGTTACGGATACCGCAACGCTCAGGCTCAAACCTCTGCTGCCGGGAAATATTCCGGTCGTTATGGAAGCTGCCAGTGCGGAAGCGGTAATATTCACCACCGTATTACCGAAAAGAATGGTTGACAGCAGTTTCTCCGGATTCTGAAGAAGGAAAAGCGCCCTTCTTCCCGATTCAGTTCTCCTCAGCCTTCTTTTCTGAATACGATCAAGACTGAAACAGGCGGTTTCAGAACCACTGAAAAACGCGGATAGTACAAGAAGAACAACAATTAACAGGTATTTCAGCAGAGTAACCTCACTATCTCAATCCGGTCTAATCCGGATCCATTACGAAATCATCGGTAAACGTTTTGCTGAAGTAACCTTTGCTGGAATAAACCGGCTGGACAACAAGCTCCATTTTGTAATTACCTTCAGGAACGGAAACACCCCTTTCCGTTATCCCTCCCCATTCCGCGTGAAACTCCCCGGGAGAATATCTGCCTTCGGAAAGGCGGTATACAGGTTCTCCTTCCCCGTTGTATATCATGCCGTCCACAGTCGCGTATTCGGTAAGAGTACCGTCCACCCGAATGCCTCGTCCGATGTGTTCGATTGATAAATCAATAAGATCGGCCCCTGTCCAGAAATATCTGGCGCCCTCTCTCTCCGCCACGAAAACCTGCCCGAAACGTTTCCAGATGGCCAGACCGGTTGGAGAAAGAAGCTCTCTGTCACCGGTACCTTCGGATCCGAAGCTGCAAAGATAATCAAGCTCTTCTGTAAATTTATGCACAGAACTTGAAATACTGTCGGTAACCCAGACATTACCCCAGAAATCAATGGCGGGATAGTTGAAAGCAGATCCTTCACAATCCGCAAGATCGGCTTCGGCAACAACCTCTCCCTGCAACAGTTTCACGATAGACGAGGCGTTCCGCGTAATAACGATGACGAAATCCTGATCACTGTGAAACCAACTCTCATCACGCACCGCGTCTACCCCGGTGGGAGAATCCAGTTCTATTGATTCCGGCAGTGTGTCCGAGAGGGATTCGTAGATAAACAACATGCTGGCAGCACGATCGGTAACATAAATACCGCCTCCGCCGTCTATTGCAACATCCCATGGTTCCTGAAAATTACCGTAAAGCTGTCCGCTTGAAACCAGCCTCGAACCGTTTCTCCGCAGAACTACCACTCTCCGGTTACCAGTATCTGCAACCAGAACAAGACCGGATGGATCGGCCGCTATGCCATGGGGCTCCATAAGCTCGCTTTCACCCGATCCTTCACCTCCGTACAGACCCAGAGTATACATATCCGCATTGTAAATAATATGCCCGCTGCCTGAATTCACTCCATATACGGCAAGCTCGTCATCATCGTTGGAGCCGGGCCCATCCCATTCCTCGAGTTTGACGCACGCAAGACCCTGCGGGTTGTCGAATCTTACGAGCCCGCCCAGAAGCATGGAGAGTTGTTCGGTTCCCGCTCTGTAAATGCCCATGCAGTGACCGAACGGCGGGTATACCAGGGTGGATGGAGCAGCCGGTTCAACAAAATAACCCGTAACAATCATCAATAGAGCAACTATCATATTCATCGCCTTTCGTATATCCAGGCAGACCTGAGGACTTTCTTAACATACAGCCTGGTTTCCCTGTAAGTAATCTGTTCAATATACAATTCGGGATCATCGGGATTCCATCCGTGCATGCTAACCCATCTTGCCGCATTGCCTGGACCGGCGTTGTAGGCAGCGAGAAACAGTGGAATTTCACCATTGAAACTTCCCTGCTGCCTGTTTATGTACAACGCGCCGTAAGGAACCGACAGAGCCGGATTGTAGAAGTCGTCTTCTTCGAGAAATTCAAGGCCGTACCAGCGGGCAACATCGAAGGCGGTTCCGGGCATGAGCTGAATCACGCCAATGGCTCCCGCATTCGAGACGATCCATCTGTCAAAGTAACTCTCCTCCCGCATTATCCCCTGTAGAACATCAGCATCCAGATCAAGAGAATCGGTTGAAGATACGGCAAGATCCCTGTAAGGTGCCGGAAAGTAGAAACACAGCAGGGAATCGGGAAGTATTTCATCCGACGATTCCCTCAAGTCCGTATCTATGCCGCGGAGCAGTCTTAAAGCCTCTCCGTGACGACCCATCAGAGACAGTGCGGCAGCCCTTGCAGAGAGAGATCCGTAAGACCCTTCCGATAGCATTTCCAGTGCCGGAACCCCGAATCCTGCCGCGATCAGCTCCACTGCCAGAGAGCACGCACTATCCTCCATCAGCCTGACCTCGGGAACCGTGAATCGGATATTACCCTGAATTCCAGGCTTTTTCGATGCAAGCATTCCGTAGAATTCCCATGGATGATCGTGAGCAGCTACAGCAAGAAGTGAATCTCTCAGGTTCTCTCTTGCAAGTTCTCCCGCAAGTCTCGCTCTCCAGAAGAGCATTTCATCTCTCCAGTAACCGGCTGGCCATTCCTCACATGCCTTCGCCCAGAGTGATTCAGCTTCAATATATTTCCCCGACATGTACAGCGAAAACCCTCCACGCCAGTGAGCCCTTTCATCGCCTTCCCACGAACCTGAGGTTCCAAGTGAGGTTAGATACGCCGCGGCGGCGTTACTCCATTCCTGCTCACAATCGTAATACTTGCCCGCATTGTAAGCGGCTTCTCTGGCCTTCGGATGAAGAGGATATTCTTCAGCGAACCGGAGGTAAGCGGGGTAATAGATGCTTCCCCTGTTTCCCGAACCCTCGAGCGCCCTTGCTTCGAAAAGCGCTGCTCTTGCCCGGATTGAATCGGGAGCATTGTTACCCGTATCGCCGGTGAGTTGAATAAGCTCGTCGTATTTCTTCAGGTATAGCAGAACAGCCATATCGGTACCCATTCTGTGCCAGGAATCACCTCTGAAGGAATACTCAACGGCAAGATCGATCGCACCGGATTGTACAAGACAGTCAACGATATCCCAGCGCGGACTGTATTCATTTGAATAACGCTGCAGAACTTCTTCCACAGCAACGGAACAGGCAACATCGCATCTGCTCATTACATCGTCCCAGTACCGGAAGGATCCGGAATCGGCAGAAGCCTGCCTTTCAATAAACAGGAGTTCAAGTTCTCGTGAAAGGGTCATTGAATCAGGTATTTCCGGCATCCATGTACCCCCTGAAGAACAGGCGGAGATTTGCAGTTCGTTCAATATCACATCTCCCACAGACGGGAACAGTGCCTCGTAACGTGCCAGGAACCGGAGCTCACGAGGGGAGATTGTTCCGGATTCGGCTGTATGCGCCAGGACGAACGCATCGGCGGGATTATCCGAAACATCGATCCTGCTTCTCAGAGAATCTGCCTCCCATGACAACCACGCGTACAGTGACGGCTGAAGTGAAGATACGAAGGCGAGAGCCTTCCCCGGAGTTCGCGCGAGATCAAGAATTGAGATTTTCCACCCGGAGAACGAACCGAACCCTTCCTGTTCCAGGCTGTCAAGCAGAACAATGAATTCGTCCTCCCTCGCCCTGCCATGATACAACCCGAGCAGCCGGAACAGAACCTCATCCCTAAGTGACGAATCGGTTTCGAACAGCGAAACCAGGGAATCGCTCACGGTCTTAAATTCACCTGAAAGGTAAAGGGAATCGATCTGCGAAAAATAATCGCGCCTAAGCTCTTCGGGTGGTTCCGCAAGTGATGTTTCTTCTTCATGAACCGTGTTACATGACAACAATACGAGTGTTAATGCTGAGAAAAATGAGAAGAGTTTCAATTGAACAGCTCCGAATATATCCACGCGTTGGCCATTACGTGTTTCACATAACCCCGGGTCTCGGTAAGAGGAATCTGTTCTATGAACAGCTCCGGATCATTTTCATCGTATGGAAACGCCTCGTTCCACTTCGACGCGTTCCCCGGGCCGGCATTGTAGGCGGACAGAGCCAGCACCAGAGAACCGTTGAACGCTGAATATTGCCTCGCGAGATAGAGCGAACCGTAAAGTATGGATTTTTCAGGAACAAAGAAGTCCGATCCCGATAAAACCGGCAGACCGAACCATCTTGCGATGTCACCCGCGGTTCCGGGCATGAGCTGAATCAAACCTGACGCTCCCACCCATGACCTGGCGAACCTGTCAAAATAACTTTCCTGACGCATCAGGCCCGTTACTACTTCCGGCGGAACATCGGATACTGTTCTGCCGGTTAACTCCAGGTAAGGAGCAGGATAGTAAAAACACAGCAGACTGTCAGGCAGGATACCCGTGTTTTCGCTTCTCAACCTGTAATCCAGTCTTTTCATAAGCGAAAGAGAATTATGGTGTTCACCCATAAGTGAAAGCGCGGCGCAGCGGGTTCCCATATCACAGAGTTCGGTTCGATAAAGCATTCCCGAAGCCATTGAGCCATATCCGCGGGACATCATATCAACAGCTTTCGCGGTTACCGCGTTACCGGGCAGGTTGGTCCGGGTCGTCCGGATACTCAGTGAAGAAGAACCTGTTCTGGCTGCGGCCAGAAGCCCGTAGAATTCCCAGGGGAACCTTGCCGCTGTTTCGCGGAGCAGTTCATTCTCCCGTTCCGCATTTCCTGTTCTGATCGCGTACCTGGCCCTCCAGAAAAGCATCTCATCACACCATGCCGAGTATGGATACTTCTCTATACCTGCCGCCCAGATGGAATCGCCCGTGCTTCCCCTTCCACGCATATAGCTGCAGAATCCACCGCGCCAGTAAGCTCTGGCTCCTCCGAAATCACCTGAAGAGAGGGCCGCTATGTAAGCGTCTGCAGCCGCAGGCCAGTTCCTTTCGGAATCGTAGTATCTTGCCGCAAGATATGCCGCTTCAGACGCTTTACCGTTCCATGGGTAAGATGCGGCAAACGTCAGATAACTCCCATAGTATTCACCGGCAGGCCGGGAGAGTGCCCGAAGCGCCCTTGCCCGGAAAAGACCGGCCCTCGCGATAAGGGAATCCGGCATATCGGGCGAGATGGAATCGCAAAGCGCAAGAAGTGCGTCGAACCGTGCGGTCTCTTTGAGTATGGACATGGTCGCTCCAATGGAGAATACCGTATCATCCGACGCTGAAGCAATACTGTCCACCTTGGCTGCGTATCCTTCATCGGCAAGTATATCTGTAATCAGCCATGATCTTCCCCATTTCCCCGGGTCCGTTTCAAGAAGATTGAGTGCTGCGATAAGTGAAGTCTCATCATCAAAACCAAGGCGGTATTCCCAGGTTTCTGCGGAGCCCCGCGCGAGGTATCTGTCCCTCTTCGCCATAAGCAGATCAAGCCTGCCGGTATCGTGCAGCGATGCGAGTTTCAGAGCAATTTCATCCCACCACGGCCCTTCGGTCTCCAGGGATATTTCCAGTTCTTCAATAACCTCGTTTCCAAGAAACCCGATGTAGGCAGCGTCGGCGACGGTCTGTTCCAGCTGCCCCTTGCTCATGCTTCCATCGGGACAGATCATTGCCCTTACAGCCCTCTCGGCAATACAGTCAGGCGCCGGAAGAATGCCTGAGGAAGGTATTTCCCCGGATTCTCTTTGAAGCCACAGACGCAGGAGGATATCTTCCGCGGGCACAAGTCTTAGGGCCTCGTTCGCTCTTCCCGCAAGATCCAGGAGTGAAACCTTCCACCCGTACAGGTTCCTCCCGGACTCCTGCCCGATACTGTCGATAAGAAGGATGCACTCGTCCTCCATTCCCGTTGCATGGTACAGACCGGCTATTCTATAGAGAATAACGTTTTCGGGAATACTGGTTTCCCTCAGCAGTTGAAGAAGTTCAGAAACCGCCAGTTCGTTGCTGCCGGACAGAATAAGTGAATCCGCACGACGCAGGGAAGCCGAAGACAGAGGCAAAGTGAAAGCCAGCAGAACAAGGAATGTATTCATATCTCAGTGTCTGAAATGCCGCGTGGACGTGAATACCATAGCCATACCGTGCTCGTTCACGGCATCAATCACTTCCTGGTCGCGAATGGATCCGCCCGGCTGCACTATTGCGCTTATTCCCGCTTCCGCCGCAAGATCGGGAGCATCTCTGAACGGAAAAAAGCCGTCCGAAGCCAGAACCGCTCCTTCAAGGGAATGTCCTTCTCTTTTTGCTCTTCTGACGGCAAGATCCAGGCTTTCAATTCTGCTCATCTGACCTGCTCCCACGCCGAGAGTACCCTTTTCATCACCCAGGACGATAGCGTTACTTTTTACGGAACTGCAAACCCTCCAGAGAACATCCATGGCCGCGAGCTCCCGCGAAGACGGGTTACGCTCGGAGACAACATTGGTATTCCCAAGGCCACTCACGGAATCAGGATCCTGAAAGAGCAGGCCCCCCGAAATACTTCTGACCTGCCTTCCTTCTTCGATGTTTTCGGGCATACGAAGGATTCGCAGTTTTTTTCTTTTCTGAAGACGCGCGAGAGCTTCCCCGTCGAAGGAAGGGGCCATTACGATTTCGAGGAACAACCCTTTCAACCTTGTCACAAGTTCCATATCCAAGTTGCAGTTCAACGCCAGTATGGAGCCGTAAGGTGATATTCTGTCGGCTCTGAAAGCGTTCTCGAAGGCTTCCGCCGGGGTATCTCCCGTCCCGGCGCCGCAGGGATTGCCATGTTTCATGAGAACCGCGGAGATCGAATCTTCGGGCATTTCAAGCGCGAGCTTCCAGGCGGCTGTAGCATCAAGGTAATTATTGTAACTAAGGGCTTTTCCGCCCAGTACTTCCGCGTCGCCAAAACCTCTTCTGGGCCATGAATAGTGTACAACAGCCGATTGATGCGGATTTTCCCCGTATCGGAGTTCGGGAACAAAACCGCGCTCAAGGCTGAGAGAGATATCCATATCGTAACCCGAAGTAATATCGAAAGTTCTGGAAGCCATCATACGTCTGTAAATTTCATCGTCATTACCTTTTGAAAGCGTTTCCAGCAACGCGGGAAAAATATCGTGCCCAACGGCCGAAATAACATGCCGCCAGTTTTTCGCGGCGGCACGGGCCATGGCGGGACCGCCGATATCAATAAACTCGACAAGTTCCGGATCATCCGCATTCATACCGGCGGTTTTTCCAAATGGGTAGAAATCAACGGCGACCAGATCGAATACAGGTTTACGTGTTTCTATTCTTGCTTCCCTGGCATCTCCAGCGGCAAGAATTGCCGCATGCAGTTCAGGATGAAGGGTCTTGACCCTTCCGCCGAGGATGGAGCCAATACCGGTAATCTCCTCTGTTGGAATGACTTCTATCCCGCTTTCTCTGATACGGCCGGCGGTTCCGCCGGATGCGTATATTTTCCATCCCAGCCCGGAAAGCCCGTTTGCCAGATCAACCAGGTTTTCCTTGTTCCAGACACTGATCAGAGCGGTTCTCGTTCTACCTGTCATTGTCCTCCATCCATTTTCTTGCTGCGAAATATACCGTCGGATTCCTCTTGTGTTCCGTTGAGCGAATCATTGTTTCCATACGGGCTTTTACCGAATCGGAAACATTCCCTCCAGCAAAATACTCTTTAATATCTTCGTAGGAAACTCCCATCTCATCCTCATCGCTCTGCCCTGCCCAGAGTCCCGCTGAAGGTACCCTGTCGATAACCCATCCGGGCAGACCCAGCACACTCCCGAGCTTTCTGACCTCATCCTTGTACAATCTGCCGATGGGAAGGAAATCGGAAGCGCCATCCCCCCATTTCGTCCAGTAACCTACCTGTATTTCCGAGTAATTGCTGGTTCCAAGAACAAGCCTGTTCGAAGAATGAGCGTACAGCATAACCATTCTAAGACGTGATTTGATATTCGCGATGTTCATCACGAATGAACTATCAAGCCTCCCGGCTTCAACAAAAGACTGCAGTACGGGAGACAGATCGATGACCTTGTAATTTATCCCCAGATGCGAAGCTATCGCTTTGCCATCATCCGTATCCGCCTGAACGCTTCCGCAGGGCATTATCAAACCGAGAACATTTTCTTTCCCCAGAGCCTCGGCGCACAGCGACGCGGATACGGCGGAATCAAGCCCTCCGCTCAATCCTACAACCACGCCACCAGCCGATGCTTTCGAAACAGTCTGTCTGATCCATTCCTCAATTGAATCCGCAAGCTCTCTGTAATCTACCGTATGTTTCATTTACAATTATTCCCTGACCGGTCTTAATGATAATTTTCTTTCCATCGTATTTACTGCAAGAACCTCAACTTTAAGCAGCGAACCTACATGGTATGGCCCTCCGGATTCAGTAAAAGGAATTCCCGCGCGGAGAATTTCATTTCTGTGCGCCAGCCCCTCAACAGGCACTCCATCCAGCCTTACGAAAACGCCAAAGTCCTTAACACCTGTTACTACCCCACCGAACACCATCCCTGTATTTCTTGACAGATACAGCATTGCCATAAGTTCTTCCGCTTCCCTTTCCGCGCTCTCGGAATTATCCTCGTTTGAACTGCACAGTTCAGCAAGTTCCGGTAGCGCTGAATCACTCCCGGGCAGTTCACCCCTTTCCTGTGCATCCAGAACCTGATGGACCAGAAGGTCAGGGTAACGTCGGATGGGACTTGTAAAATGGAGGTAAC
>CAZOQQ010000035.1:0-13507 GCA_964582075.1 uncultured bacterium
ATCTCATACGCTTAGCAGGCGTACGCCTTAAGCCATACTCGGCCACCTCTCCGCGTAAGCGGGACGAAACTATTGTAAAGATGGTGCCGCTGGTCAAGGTACATTCCGCATTTGAAGCAATTTGACTATAAATAGAAGTAATGTTACGGTATCTGATAAGGTGGCTTCACTCGCACCCGGTTTTTTACATAATCACTACTTGCGGCGCAATTGTTCCGGATGCAAATTACCTTATTATTGTGCAGTTGATTTTTATTCCGGGAATTTAAGTGTGAAGCCCGGATCGAGGGGGTAACAAATGAGAGTGATTTTATTGTTTGTCATGCTCAGTCTTTCCGTGGCATGCGGCGGTAACGATGATAAGGCTGAGATTACCGCAGATTCCACTGCAACCGCGCAACCTGATACCGCGCAGATAGAGGAGATGCAGCATACAAGCCCGCAGGATGCCATTACCGGGGCATACGGCCTTATCGATGATGCACGGTCAGCCGTGGACCAGGAGAACGAAAGAACCCATGAACTGGAACAGATGATGGGAGACAACTAATTGATCTCTTTTATTCTTTTATCTCTTCTACTGAATATGGATACCCCCGTGTACAACCTGCCCGCGATTTCGGGTTCGTCGGATATTATTGTCGTGATGATGAAGGACGGCTTGCTGCCAGAAGAACCATGGGATGGAATCACGCAGCGGCAGAGTGAAGAATTCTGGGCACTTGCCTGCAGCGGCATGATGATTCAAAGGGCGGGATGGTCCGGATACGTAATTATCTGTCCGATTGGTGTTGGCGGGGAAATTCTTGAGACCGCGCGGACTCTCGCATCGGCCGGCGGTATACCGGACAATTCAGCACTTAGCGCGGGGCTTGGGCTTGTACCTGTTTCCGACTGTCCTTCAACGGTTCTGTTATTCAGCCGGGAGGGGACTGACTCTCCGCCGGTCGAGCTGCCCTTGAGGAGCAGCCAGTGGCTTGAGCTTGGCGCGGATACACTTATGATCAACCACCCTGAAGAGGTTACTTCTTTTTTCTGGACGGATTTTCCCGATTCACTTGCCCTGTCCTCGGCTACATGGAGAGGTACCGGCACCGAGACAGTTCCGGCAGGGGATGCTTCCGTTAATCTTGCGTTTACATGTGTTCACGGGAGTGTTCCTTCGAATCTGTTCGGTATACGGATAGAACCCAACCCGCTGGACACATCCTTTATGGAAACCTGGGGAAGAGCCATATCCTCAGTTGAGAACATGATCGTAAATCTCTATCCGTTAAGGGAAGATTCAGGTCATCTTCTATGGATCAGAGGAAACGGTACGGAAAACCCGTGGAGAACATCACCTTCACCGCTCCCGCCACCATCCGCAACGGTGAAGATCGAAATGCCCGTCCAGCCGGAGGCGGAATATCCATTCAACGATTTTAATGCTTCCGCCGTTCCGAACGCCGTTGAGATTCAACTGCCCGGACGCCTTTCAAACCCTCAGCGGGGCCCGGTAATGGAATCGGTGCTGTACAGGATAATCAGCAGGGATGTCCTTTCGGAATTCGATAAGGAAATCCTGTTTGAAGTTCAAAGCGATATCCTGGGAAATATCTCTATATGGCTTGTAAGCGCTGACGGTTCGGTGCTTCAGGATTCTGTAAGATCGGAAGTGCTCGATAAACTTCGAAATGCCATCCTTGTCCCACCGGGAAAACTCCTGATTGAGAATGCCATGGTTCGGGCTTCACTTATTGAAGGCAGTACTATGGATACAGTAGGTGTTCGGGAGGTTTCAATCGAGTTGATGAATATTTTGTATCCGGATCGGTAACCGTTTGTTTCGATAAAGAGGTTATTTATGAAAATCCAAGAATTTCATTGCCCATCCTGTAGCGCGGAGCTGAAGATAAAAAAAGGTCAGAAAACCATTTCCTGCCCTTACTGTGACAGCACCGTAATAGTTCCCGAATCTTTCCTGCCGGACAGTCCTCCCGAGAAAACCCGGGTGACAACCACCTTTCAGCCTGAGATCGTTATTAACCCCGTCGGGGCCAGGAAATCCTGCACCGGGGCGATTGTATCCATGGTTATCTTCACACTAATTGCCGGCGTAGTTATCTTCATTCTTCAGATGAAAGCCGTTAATATCCATAAGGTTCTCGAAGGACCTGTTTCTTCCATTACAGGAGAATCGGCTATCCCTGTAGTATTGGAGTTCGGAGGAACGGGAATGAGCCCCGGATTTTTCCAGGATCCCTTGTTCTTATGCGTCGATACCGGTGGAAATATATACGTCGGGGAAAGGGAAACGGGCAGAATACAGATATTCGATCCCGACGGTAACTACACAGGTCAGTGGAGTTTCAGTAAATCCGATGTTTATCTCCGTTCCATGGCAATTTCCCGGGATGGAATGTTGTACATGATTTATGACAACAGCATTTTTATCCACGACGCGCAGACTGGAGAAGAGAGAGGTTCTCTTCAGCATCCGGATGGATGGGGTTTTAATGACGCCGAAGTATGTGATGACGGAAGCGTTGTGGCTTCATGGTACCGTACCCGGGACGATATTATTAAATTCGCGCCGGACGGCAGTGTGGATTTTATTATCAGGGAAGCTATCAGCGGACAGAGCGGTGATTCGGAACTTGATACCGATATTTCGGTTGATGGAAACGGAAACATCTTCGCGTACGGCTCGTTCAACGAAAGCGTTTTTAAATTCAGCTCCGACGGACGGTTCATTAACAGGTTCGGAAGCGACGGAGATCATCCGGGTCAATTCGTCTCTCCATCGTCATTCTGCCTCGACCGCGAGGGCAGATTATGGTTTAGTGATTTCGGAGACCTGAAAGTCTTCGACAACGATGGAAGTTTTCTGGCGTTATTCGACCCCGGCATATCTTTGTACGATATCTTCATTGACGTTGATTACCAGCTTTACGGTTTAACCTATGACGATACCGTTGTAAAGCTTGATCTTACAGGGGTAACTGAGGAGCTCTGATTTACGCTCCGGATTTTTCTATTGAAGAAACGCCTTTATCTTTTCCTTGGAAGGCACCGAACCTGATACTTTTACTTCACCGTCCACAACAAGCGCGGGTGTAAACATAACGCCCCATGACATGATTTCATTCATATCGGTAACTTTCTCTATTTCGAAATCCAGGTTCAGTTCATCCGCGGCTTCCTTTGCCATCTCGGCAAGTGCCTTGCATTTCGGACAACCACCTCCCAGTATCTTGATATTCCTCATCTATTATCTCCTTACCCGTTCCCTCTAAGCAGATCCCGCGTGAACCGTCTTTAAACTGCTGTTGGCTTTATGAGCGATTACCTTCTCGACACAACTCATGAAATTAAGCACACAGGGAGTACAGAGACTGTAGATTATTCTGTTCCCTTCTCTTTTACTGGTGACAATGCCCGCATTACGAAGGGCCAGCAGATGCCTTGAAACTGTGGAAATGTCAAGATTCACAATTTCAGTCAGTTCGCTGACGGCCCTGTCACCGCCGGACAGCGTATCGATTATTACCAGGCGCGCAGTGTTTGCCATTGCTTTAAGGATTTCAGCCCGTTTCTCGAACCCAGCGATATCCACGCTCATTTCACAACCTCTATTCTATTTGCGTAGTTGCACAATATATCAAGTATTCCGGGGTGTCAACAGGCAGCAGCAATTTATCGGAAGGAGTGAACTTTCTGCCACTATTTATTGTTCCCGATCGGACATTTCCTCGACGAGTTCGTCCCACATTTTCTGATAATCCTGAATCTGCTGGCAAACGTAGGAATGTTCCTTCTGAAGTTCGACAAGCCTGGCAGTATCGGAAATAACTTCAGGATCTCCAAGAGAAGCCTCAAGCTCCTCCCGCTTCTCTTCCAGCGGAAGCAGTTTCCTTTCAATCCGATCGATACTTTTCCGGGTTTTCTTCTGCCTGCTGTAGATTGCCTTGCGCTCTTCAGCTTCCCGCCTCTTTCTTTCCTTTTCAACTTCCCTTTTGGATTTGCCCGAAGCTGAGACGCTTCTGGCGGCTTCGAATGTTCTTCTGATTAGCTCTTTTTTCTTCCTGAGATAGTATTCGAATGAACCGCCGAACAAATTCACTTGACCGCTGCGGACTTCGTATACTTTCTGAACCAGGGCCGAAAGAAGCTGCTCGTCGTGGCTGATAAGAACCAGTGTCCCGCTGTACCGTTCCAGAGCTTCACAGAGAATATTCCTTGAAAATATATCCAGATGGTTGGTGGGTTCATCAAGTATCAGAAAGTTTACGGGACTCAATAGAATTCTTGCCAGAGCAAGGCGGCTCTTCTCGCCCCCTGAAAGAACGGAGGTTTTCTTGAAGACATCATCCCCTGTAAAAAGGAATCCGCCAAGAATACCTCTGAGTTCTCCCTCGGAACTCGCGGGACTGACAGCGGACAACTGCTGCAGAAGATTGAATTGTGGGTTAAGGTTCTGATCAACCTCCTGGGTGTAAAATCCGCTTTTTATCCGCGATCCCGTCTGCACTGTACCTTCGGTCGGATCCTCAACGCCAGCGAGTATCCTCGACAGGGTTGACTTGCCTTCACCGTTCTTTCCAACTATGCCGATTCGTTCCCCTCTTTGTATATCAAGGTTCACGTCGCTGAAAACCACTCGATCGTACTTTCTTGAAACGTTCTCGAGTCGAACCACCATTTTACCGCCTTCAGGTGGCTCTGGAAACCGAAGTTTCATGTGAGTCGGATCTCTATAGGTCTGTATTACTTCTATCTTCTCGAGTATTTTCTCACGGCTCCGCACCTGAAAACGCTTGCTCTCTGTAGCTTTGAACCTTTTGATGAACCTTGTGATTTTTTCTATCTGTTCCGCCTGATGCTTCGCCTGTTTCTCCCTGCGTGAAATATCCTCACTTTTTCTTACTTCATAAAAGGAGTAATTACCTGTAAAAGATGAAAGCTCTCCGAATTCAAGCTCGAGAATCCGTGAGACGACCCGGTCAAGAAACCCGGGATCATGGGAAATTATCCAGACAGCTCCCCTGAATTTAAGAAGGTATTCCTCCAGCCATATCCTTGCTTCCAGATCAAGATGATTCGTCGGCTCATCAAGCAGGAGAAGGTCAGGGTCGGAAAGAAGCAGTGAAGCAAGCTGTCCTCTCATCCTCCAGCCCCCGGAGAATTCTTCCAGGGGTTTTTCAAAATCATCAATAGAAAAACCAAGGCCCGATAAGACCTTCTCCGCCCGGTTCCTTATTGTGAAAGCACCTGTCGAGTCCGCCAGGTCATGCACCCGGGCAAGTCTGTCAAGGAGCTGTTTCTGCTCTCCTCCCTCCTTTACTTTCTCCAGGTCCGCATGAATCCTGTTCATCTGATCAAGAGCGGAGGCCGCTTCACCGGCTTCGCCGCATATAGTTTCAAGCAACCTGCCCTCGGGAAAACTTCTCATCTGTTGCGGCAGGTAAGCTATCCGGGTTCCCGCCGATACGTGCAATGTTCCCGATGTCGGCTCCAGGTTGCCGTTGAGAATTTTCATGAGCGTGGTTTTACCGGCTCCGTTAACTCCCACCAGCGCGGTTCTGTCACCCCTGTTTATTGTAAAGCTGATGTTATCGAATATTTCTTCGGCCCCGAACCTCATGCCAAGACCGGACACGTTTATTATCATTCTATGAAATCCTCAGTTCCTCTGGTCTGAAACCAAGATAATCCGCTGAAACAAGAAGGTATTTTACCCCGCCTGTTTCCATATCAAGCCCCCCGGGCCAGTCTTCAGGGGAATTGTGAATATGGCCGTACACACAAATATCAACTCCCGCGGAAGAAAGCATTCTTGAAAATCCGGTAGCAATTCCGCGCACAACCGGTGGATAATGCAACATCGCTATCAGCGGTTTCCCCAGGGTTCTGATTTTCGCCGCCGCTTCCAGGGCAATGGCAAGTCTGCCCAGCTCACGTCTGTAAATTTTCTCATCCCTTTTCATAACGTATTCGTCCGACTCCGGGGTAACCCACCCCCTTGTGCCGGTAACGACCGCAGTATCGCAATCAAAGACCGTATGCTGAAGAGGTATTATACCCGTAGGAAGTTTTTCTTTAAGCCTGGAGATGGAAGACCACCAGTAATCATGGTTGCCTCTTGTGATTATTTTCCTTCCGGGAAGACTGTCGAGCCAGGCAATGTCTTCCGCGACTTCGTCTAATGTCATCGCCCAGGAGAGGTCTCCGGGCAGAAGTACCAGGTCATCCTCACCGACCAGTTCTTTCCAGTGTTTCTCTAAGAGAAACGTATGATTCTTCCAGTGTTCTCCGAAAACATCCATCGGCTTTCCGCTGGAAAAAGACAGGTGCAGATCACTTATCGCGTGGACTTTCGTTTTACCGCCTCCAGAGTACTTTCTGTAATGTTCTTTTGCAGTTCTTACCGACCGGAAATTATACATCGCACGGTTACGGGATGAAACCCGGGTTATTTCTCATTGTTGACATTCGCGCGGTAATTGGGGATACTTTTTACTGATAGCTATTTCTGTATCATTAATTGCCGACAATTAAGGAGCAAAGGATTATGAAATTTCTTACCCTGCTGGTACTGATTTTCACGGCAGCGTACGTTTCCGGAGAAATCGTTTATCGCTCTCCCGACCCGAAGGATGATATCGTCCTTATCGGGTCCACCGATAACACCAAGCTTATTGAGTTCAACCTTTCCGCTCTTGAATCGGTTAACATGGAAATGGAAAGTTTCGGTCGGGGTACAGCGTTCCGCATACCTTCAAATGGAGGTTACCTGGCTATAGTCGGTTCTCCCGACCTGCCTGTTATTCGAAGGATGGTTCTGATTCCCCCTACCGGCAACATTGAACTTGAAATCGTAAGTGAAGAAACCCAGCCCCTGGGTAATTTCAATGTAGTACCTTATCAACAGCCTCCAACGTATTCCGGAGAACCTTCACCGTACAGGATAGACAATTCCGTATACGGTACTTCGCGTGATTTCCCGTCCAGTCCGGTCCAGCTCGAGTCCATAAATATTCTCAGAGATATCCGTATCGCCTGGATTCGATTCAACCCCGTGCGGGTCAACCCTGTAACCGGTGAAGTTTCAATAGTGACTTCGGTCGTGGTAAACGTCGTTGACACTGGCGGCAGCGGAGAGAACGAACTTGTGCGGGCCCCCGGGGGGTATACCAGGAGTTTTCTCAAACTCTACGAACAGGCGATAGGTTTCGAACCCGTAAACGAATCCGATATTATCGATGGAAGCTACCTCTTCATCGGAACGACTGAATCCATAGGCCAGGCCCAGAATCTTATCAGCTGGAAAAAGCAGAAGGGTTACAATGTTAAAATCGGTTTACTCTCAGACATTGGAACTTCGGTAAGCGCTATCGACGCATGGATCGAGAACGCTTTCAACACCTGGCCAAACCCGCCCGAGTACATAATGCTCGTGGGTGAAGATACCGTTGTACCCACTCCGCAATACACCGGTTCAGAAACCCACGCTGCCGATAACAAGTATGCCGTTGTGGGATCGGGAGTTCTGCCTTCGATGCACATCGGAAGAATTTGCGGTAACGACACTGCCGACCTGGCGTACATTTCATGGAAGATACAGCAGCATGAAATGAACCCTTATCAGCCAACCGGTGAGAACTGGTTTATGAAGGGTTTCAGTTTGGCCTGTACAGACTTTGAAGCTCCCCAGGAGGCTTTGAGGATTCATCATCTTTTTCAGGCAAACGCTATTCAATCGGATTTCTACTGTGATGCGCTTGGCGGCACATCGCCTAATCACGCCCAGATCATTGCCGATATTAACCAGGGTCGCCAGGTAATAAGCTACATAGGCCATGGAGATCATACCCAGTGGATCACATCTTCATTCAGCATCTCCGATATTGCCGCTCTTACAAACGGCAGAAGAATGCCCTGGGTATACACCATCGGATGTCAGAACGGCGAGTTCGATACGTACTACTGCTTCTGCGAAGCGTTCCTTTCCGAGGGATCGATCGCCGATCCAAAAGGAGCCATAACCATCATGGGTTCATCTACGTATACTCCGGTAGGTCCGGGGGACACGCTCCAGATTCATACTTTCAGGGGGTACTTCACAGAAGGGCTGCATCATCTCGGAGCCGCCCACACGTGGGGCAAGCAGAAATGCGCTCAGTACTTCGGCACCGGTGGTGATGACATGATTATGATGGCGCATTTATTCGGTGACCCGGAGACGGATATTTACAACGACACCGCCCCTCTTCCCATACTTACGAACACGCATTTGCCCAATATCACTCCTGGAACCTTCCAGGTTACAGTAACGGACAATTCCAAAGCACCCGTGGAAGGGGCCCTGGTTGCCGCCTATTACGCCGATACGGATACACTTCTTGATTCGGGCCATACCAACGCTTCAGGTATCGTCAATCTCAACATTCCTTCGATTCCCGGATCTAACCAGGTAACGATTACATCAACAGCACATAACAAGTATCCCGGTATTACCTTCGCCACCCCCGCGGTGGGAATTGGCGAGGCTTCTTCCGGAGTCGTGCCTTCTTTCTTCCTGAAAATGCCGACACCCAATCCGGTTACTTCAACAGCTTCAATTGAGTTCGGCATTCCGTCAGCGGGCAGTACCGAACTGACAGTGTACGATCTGTCGGGCAGGCTTGTTACCGCCCTTCAAACCGGAAAAATTGAAGCGGGAACACACTCGATCTCCTGGAACGCGACAAACGGCAGCGGCGAAGCTGTTCCGAACGGCGTTTATTTCATGAAACTGACCGCGCCATCAGCGGAAACGCTGACCCGGATGTTCCTTGTTCTGAGGTAAACAGAAGAATTCAGGGGGAAGTCTTCTTCCCCCTGTCCGCTCCTGATAAAAGCCTGTATTACTCCGGCCAGGTATCATCTTCGGACAGTTCTCCCCGTTCGATCAGCCAGAGTCTTGCCGCTTCCGCTACTCCGCCTTCGCTGACCGACGGCACTTCCCGGAAACGGGTTCTGAGATGCTCGGGGGAATCTTCCACTACGAAAGCGTGTCCGGCCCATTCAAGAAGATCGTGATCGTTGTAATCGTTCCCCACCGCGGCGGCATCTCTGCCGGTGATACCGTGCCTGGACGCGATCCATTCAACCCCTGTACTTTTCGACACGCCAGCCGGAAACACTTCAATCCAGAGGGATTTCCCGTCAATAGGCGATGTGGTTCTAAGGATACTGTAGGATTCTCCCAGGAGTTCGGTTACTTTACCATGAACACCTTCCTGACTGCCGGGAGGAATGATAATTACCAGCTGAGTTGAAACGCGCTTTCCATCACCATCTTCAAGTGGTCTGCAATGACCTGCATACAGAGCTATACGACTTTCCATATCAGGATTGCATTCCGATACGTAATTGTACGTGAATACATGGCTTTCGGGGTCTGTTCCCTGAAGACAGAAGTCGTAACCGTAATCGGTAAGCTGCCTTACAGCATTAGAAGTCTGTGTTGCCGCCATGGATGAGGTCCTCAGAGATTCGCCGGTTCGATAATCCAGTATAGCGGCACCGCTGGAAAGGACAAGGTAATCCACGGGAAGAATCCTCTCGCCCATCATTCTGTAAAATGAAAATGGCGATCTTCCGGACGCGATAACCCGGAGAATATTCATTTTCCCGAGGGAATCCAGCGCCAGCATGTCCCGGTGATTAAAATCCTGTCCGGGAAGAAGAAGCGTACCGTCCATATCCGTAGCGAACAAGCCTGATGGAGATGTATCCTCCGGAATCGGATGAAGTGGCGTGCAATACGGTTCGTTCTCATGCATCGGTTGCGCTGTCGGAAGGTTTAAGAAGTACCTGGCTGCCGACAGGGAATCCCGAATGGTACGCGACCAGATCACACTTTACCTTGAATAGAAAATAAATAGCGGCATCCGAGGAAGAGAGCGATTCGTAATTACCCTGTCCCTTGGAAATAATAAGATCAGCATTTTCGAAAATCTCCCTGAATTCAGGGGAGCAGTCACTTAGAACGGTTGCGGGAATCCCTGATCCGTTTTCAACA
Source organism: uncultured bacterium (assembly GCA_964582075.1). Classification (GTDB taxonomy): domain Bacteria; phylum Fermentibacterota; class Fermentibacteria; order Fermentibacterales; family JCC-6; genus Aegiribacteria. The sequence continues at coordinate 10,049 of CAZOQQ010000035.1, forward strand.
AGGGTGGCGACTCTGTCCAGGCCGGCATCCCTCGCATCCTCCAGAGTGGCGTCATTGATTGCCGGAGCCCCTCTGACCGCGACGGTAATTTTCTTCCCTGGAAGCTGTTCAATAAATTTCCTGTCGAATACCGTCTCGCCCGCATTGTCAGCCAGGTACAGAATACTGCCGGCTCTTTCAATTTCCGCTTTGAACCTACCGGGATCTACACCGCGGAGCGGCATACTCATCGCCTCATCCAGAATTCGTATAATATCCGCGTCAGAAACCCTTTCCCTTGCGCCGAGATCAATAATGTTTCCTGAAATCGCGAGCTTCAGGCCCGTCAGGAACGGATCATCCGACTGCGAAATAACGCTGTCCATTTCGGGAACCATTTTGAGTGCCGTTTTCGTATGCGCCGATTTTATCAATTTGTAAGGATCTTCAACACCGGTCATTCTACTGATGATTCGGGCGATCCCTCCTGCGATTTCCGGTGGTGTTTTCTCAAGATCCGTTTCAGACATGAAAGCAAAGCATCTGCGCATGATCTTTCTCCGCAACAGCGAATCGGGTGATGAAATATTGACTTCTTCAACGGCCTGCCGCACAAGGCAGGGAAGGCATTCGAGTTCAGCTTTCATTTTTCCCTTTCAGCAGGTTGTAAATGTGCACGGCGGATAATAATCAATTTAGCAGGAGTCGGCAGTTTTCGTATATTCCCATCTTAACCTGAAGGGCATATTCTGAAAATAACCGGAACAGCGATTTTCGACCTTGACGGCACTCTTCACCGTACGGAGACAGCACTCGTACCTTCTATTCAGATGGCGATGGCTGATCTTGGGTTTGAACCTGCCGCCCCCGATAGAATCAACGAGCTTTACGGCGAACCACTGGAAATATTCTGTCAGAAACTTCTGGGGTGTGATGAAATAACATGCAGGGCATTTCGCGACGGGATTCGAAAGCATCAGAATACTTACCTTCCCGAAAAAGGGGAACTCTACAGTGGTACACTGGAAATGCTTCAAGAGCTTACAAACATGGGTTTTAACCTTGCTGTCTGTTCCAATGCAGGTTCCGATTATATTGAACTGGTGCTTTCATCTCTTGGAATTAGCGGTTTCTTCTCAATACTGCAGGGCCGGGACGGTTACGCATCGAAAACCCGAAGAATAAAAAGGATAATAAACAGAACCGACAGCTCTTTCACCGTTATGACAGGTGACAGATACCATGATATCGAGGCGGCCCGAGAGAACGCCATTCCGTCGATAGGGTGTCTTTACGGTTACGGAAAACCCGAGGAAATGCGGAAAGCGGACTACACGGTTTCCAGACCATCCGAAATTGTTGAAGTAATGAAAATAATCATGGAGACAATTCAAGGCACCCGGTTTTGACATTCCTTACAGCGGCCGGGATGCAATTTCAGAACAGGTACTTATTCGAGCGTTCTGAATACGGCCGTTACTTTACCGACAATTGCAACTTCTTCATCTTCTTCCCAGCATACAATAGGCTTGTAATCAGGGTTTTCGGGATATAGTTCAATTCTGTTATGAAAGCTGAAAAATCGCTTGACCGTGGCTTCATCGCCGATTCTCACAACGGTAATCTCACCCTGTTCGACGGAGGGCTGCGGACGAACCAGTACGAGATCGTTATCGAGTATTCCCACGTTTTTCATGCTGTCGCCCTTTACGCGGAGGAAGAACATACCTTCAGATCTTGCTGTCGAAACTGATACCGGCAGATAATCCTCTATATTCTGTTCGGCAAGAATAGGCAGACCCGCGGCAACCGTACCTACAACGGGAATTTTCCTGATTGTTTCATCGCCGGTTCCAATTACCTCAAGAGCCCTGGCGGCTCCATCCAGTCTTTTTATGTACCCTTTTTCAACAAGCCGGTCGATATGATCTTTCACGCCTTTTGTGCTTTTCAGACCGAAGAATTTCTGTATATCCCTGATACTTGGCGGAAACGCGTGCTCTTTGATGTAACTGGAAATGTAATCAAGAACCTGCCTCTGGCGGTCTGTAATTTTCCTCACTCCCGATCACCTCCGGCATATACATATGTTTACGTATGCGGATGTCAAGTAAGCAAAGGTTCAAGATTGACTGTCCGGATCATTAAATACATATTAACATGGTAGGGTTATAAGTCGTTCAAACAAAGGAGAATCAGGTGAAAGCTGTGAAAAAAGGTACGATACTCGTCTGTTCCGAGTGCGGACTGGAACTGGAAGTTAAAGTAAAAAATTGTGACCACCCCGGCTGTGAAGTACTATGCTGCGGGAAAACGATGGAAATAAAGGATGGTTCATCAGGATGCTGCTGCTGCTGATTTAATCTATCCCGCACTTCCTTTTCGTAACGGATAATCAGGCCGAAGCACATGGCCACATGGCAGTGACGGGTGTATCCGTACAGTTTCGTTTTAGATCCTGTCTGAAATAGCAGGAGGAATGTTCATCGGGTCGCTGTCCGCGGGTATTGCCTGTTCTTCAAGCTCCCGTTCCTCCTGCGGGATGCAGCCGATTCTGTTAATTGTATTTGATTCCCTGTGGCGGATTATCAGTTGCAGCCATTCGTACTGTTCCGGATACTGTCTTGCCTTCTGTTCGAAACGATCGAAAAGTCTCTGTGTGAAGTCGGAGCCGTCAGGTTCCGGTTCGAACGGCTCAAGCTCAAGCCTGTAGCGCATTCCGGGAAGAATCAGATTGTAAGCCGTAAACATCGCGCAGCCTGTTCTTCGGTGAAGACGCCAGGGGGTTGATGAAGCGAGTATTGGTACCCCGAAGTTCTTCACCCAGGTTCCCTTCGGTCCTCCATACCCGGTTGGAGCGATGTGAAGTATCTCCCCCCGATTCAACGTGTCGAACATCCACCGCGGGTTCTGGCCGGGAAATCCCACATGGTTCCATCGTTGTCCAGCTTTAAGCCTGGATCTTCGAACGAACGGGGGGTATTCCGCGTAGGCACTGGATATAACACTTACCGGATAACCTGCCATTCCCAGCAATATGTGAAGTGTTCTCTCGTCCCCGAAGTGGGGAACCAGCAGAAGAACCCCCCTTCCCGATTCAACGGCTTCGTCCAGCATCTCCCTGCCGTCTGTTTCCAGGTATTCTTCCAGATCCGCGGGGCACATCCTGGATGTATTGAAAAGAGCCACCCTGGCGGATTGATGGTTCCTCCAATATCCCCTTATTACCTTTTTGCGCCATTCGGCTGATCTGTCCGGGAAGATTCTTTGCAGATGACCATCTATCAGGATCCCCGTATCTGACAGACCGAAGGCATGCTGCGCAACTTTTATATAACTGAGGGTTTTTGCAAGAAACGCTGAACCGCGCCTGCCCCTGAACACGAAGGAGGCAGTGGCTATTGCCCTGTAATAAACCGATAACAGGAACGAACTTGAAAAGTTCATACGTTAATCGTACCTGCCTTCAAAATAACCGCC
>CAZOQQ010000036.1:0-13380 GCA_964582075.1 uncultured bacterium
CGGTTATTCCCGGTTAGAAGGTGATCGTCAGGATCGGGGTAGACTGTTGACGTCACCGCAGAATCAAGAGGCGTTCCGGCATCAGAGGCTGAATCTCAGCCCTGATTTCAACTCCATGTCCGTATGTTCCACTCCTTCAACAGGGCTGTGATCGTAATCCATATTCAGGCCGGTTACCAGCGACAATCCGTCAGTAATGTCCGCCTGTGCGCTGACTGAAGACATCAGTAAAGGATCGTTGAAATCGGGAAGGAGCGGCTGATAGAAGCCACTTATGTCGAGTGTAAATCGATGAACAGGTTTCCAGACCAGGCTGAGGAAAAATGAGCCCCTCGCATTGGTCTTATCTTCTTCCGTGACTCCTTTCGTATACGCTACCCCTTCGGCCATGGCGGAAATCCCGATAGCTATATTCCACGCATCTGATCTAAGGATATCCGCCCTTATCCCTCCGCCCAGCAGGGATCTGCTCTGCAGGCACTGGTAGGGTTTGTACTGATATTGTGCGAAAAGCAGAGTAGCGAAGACATCGGTCAGGCGGTAGTTGTGTCTTAAATGCACGGTAAATTCCTCGGATACCTTGTTGTCATCGATACTGTAGAATGATTCGGACACCATAAATCTGATTCTGTTTCCACCCGTCAGGAACTGGACGAGTCCGCTGACTGACAGATCCATGTGATGGTAGTTACCCCTGGTCAGAGAGAACATGCCATCCAGGACGATCGAGCATCCTTTATCGACATCGGACCAACCGCGAAGTGTATTGAGTATCTGCGCGCTGACAGGGTTGCAGACCACCAGTATGACTGTCAGGGCAAGCATTCCTGTTAAGCGGTTCATGTATCCTCCAGTGTAAATGGTTAAATTGATTTTACATATCTGTTTGTTTCCGCTGTTATGTCAGCATCATACCGTATATTCCGTAGAAATTCAGCGCTAATGCCATAGTATCCGTGTAAATTATAACATTTAACTCAATATGTAAATATTGATATGGATGGTCAGCGCAGGAAGTACGTTCAGCCACTTCAGTTCACTGGAGATTGGTTCATCCCACTGTTCGTATTCCCTGCTTTCCAGTGATTCTATTTTTCATGCGAAGCTTTGCTGAGCGGTCCGGACACTGCAAATCAACCTTGCAGGATATTTCATGATAGTTATTATTGACAGAATCGGGTTTATAATATTCCGATAGTGGTGACTGCATACTATTATTATTCATTGGTTTAACTGTGGAGAAATCATGCTTTCCGATGTGTTATCTCGCAAAATTCACCGCAAGGGTATAGAAGATATCGTTTTCCGATACAAAGGTGAAACCAGAATAGGCAGAATCTTCGATTTCAGCGGGAACGATTCCGATATCGATAACCTTCTCAAATTCCAGAGAAGAATGACTACAGAGAACGTCGTGTTCCCGGATTTGAAGCATCAGGTGGATGAAACAAGAGTCTGCCTTTCGGTATCCTCTGACAGGGTTTCTCCATTTACCGGAAAACCAAGAGGATTCAATGAACTATTTCAGCCGGTTGATGAACTTCACAGTCAGGGATTCCTTCATCTTGGAATTTCCATCGATTCGTACATGCTTCAGGGAGACAGATGTGTTCTTATGGCCTGGGGTGATTCCTTGCTTCACAAGGCAGGTACGCTCTCCCCCGAACTGGAATACGGTGGGTTTTCCAGTCCGGCTTCGGATTACTATTTGCTTGGATCGATGCTGTCATCAGAGAGTTCCCGTATATGGGATGGTACTCAGGCCCCCGATTTGAGTAAACTTCGGCATGCGAGAGCACGAAAAAGACTGGAAAGTCTGGGTAGAATACCGGGAGGTACTCCGAAAACCGATCTTCCGCCTCTTCAGACATTCACGTTTGTTCGGGGAGGTGAATGGAGATTGCGTGACTTGCTGCTGAATGACATCATTTATGAAGCCATTATCAAAGGCTGGCAGATTGGGATAATAAAATGCAGGTTTCAGGAATCACACAGACCGTTGCCTGGATCAGATTTTCCTTCGCCCCTGATAGATTCACCGAAGGCTTTGATAGAGAAGGTCTTCTCTCTGGAAGAGAATGTACCAAGACTCCTGATCGTCGATCAGATAGATTTTGCTTCCGAAGATCTGAAAGCAATCCTCCTGCAGCTGTCTGAGATGATGAATTCAGATATCTCCGTTGTGGTATCCAGCACAGAAGATTCCTGGGAGATTGATAGCCGGGCTTTCAGGACCATTCAGCTCGAGGGACCATCGACTGCGGCAGCGATCCTTGATCCGGAGGAACTTCCGCTTCTGGAAACTGTAACAGGTTATCCTTTCAAATCGGATTCGGGTTTTCAACTCAGAACCGACAGTACAGTCGATCTGCAAAGGAAGGAAATGAGATCTGAAGATCTTCATGCAGAAGGCGCTTACAGGTTCCTTATTTCGGATGACGGTATGGAATTGCTCGAATCAGCAGATAACAGGCTTCTTACAGACTGCTACATCAGACTGGGGCTTTTCGATCTTGCGCTTGAAACAATCCCCGAAGAAGACTACCTTATGAAGGGTATCGTATTTGAGAAAAAAACGGAATATGCAAGGGCATTGAAGTATTTCGAAAAAGCCGTTGAACTCGGGACGGAACCCGCAGAAATAGGCAAACCCTATTTTTCAAGCCTTGTTGAAACAGGTGACAGGGAAAGAGCAAAACACTTTCTTATGGAATCCGGGGATCCTGAATCGATTGAGTATCTCTGCTGGATTCTGGACTTTGAAGGAAAGCCTGAAGAAGCTCTCGAAATCATTAACGATACTCTTTCAAAAACAGTGTCTGATGCAAGAGTACCGCTGCTTTGCCTGAAAGCGGTTCTAAACATGAGAATCGGAAATACCGATCAGGCCATTATCGCTTCAACGGAGGCTTACAAGCTTGCGGCGGACAGTCTTGATCCGGAACAGCAGCAGATTTGCCTGATATCAAGAGGGAGAATGCTGGAAATACTGGGATTCTGGCGCGATGCTCTTAACAGTTTCCGACAGGCAACGTATCTTGCCAGAAAGACTTTCAGTCCCGGTTATCTGAGCAGACTGATTCATAAGTATGTTCTTGAATTCCGGATGGGAAATATCAAATTTGCAGCGAACACCATGAGAGAGATCGAATCACTTAAAGTGTCAAGCGATAGTTTGCTGTACAGACAGAGGATTCTGCAGATTAAAGCTTACTCAGGCGTAATGCTGTGCAGAGGAGAGTCAGCAATACCCGAGGCTAACAGAGCCCTCTCTATGGCATCCGAACTGAAGAGACCTCTGATGAGGGGACTATGTCAGCTTTACAAGGGGCAGCTTTTGCTTCAGAGCGGGAAACCCCGGGAAGCACAGAGGTATATTGAACAGGCCAGACTTGAAGGTATCGAACTCGGAGATAAGCATCTCGTTATTCTATGTGATCTTGCTGTAAGCTATTTCCAGAAACCCACTGATTCGGAAGGGATCCTTTTACGGGCAAGGGAGCTGAACCTTAAACTTGAAGAACTTGAGGCAATGGTTATCCTTAACAAATCCAGAGATGATGCCTTTGAAAAGATACTCGATCTTCCAGCCCCTCTGAAGGCAATTGAGCTCGCGACACATTTCGGGATGCCTTCGGATACAAGAATCAGGAACAGAATCCTGAAAGCGTATACGAATATCTGTGAAATGCTGGATGGAGAATACCTGAGTTCGTTTAACAAAATTCATCCCGGATTCAATGAACTTCTGGAGCAGAAGAGTATCTCCGGAGAATTTATTGATATTGGAAGAATCGTCAGTCAGGTTGAAAGCATTGCGAAATGGATTCCAGCCTTCACTTCAGGCCATGAGGATATTTCGGATCTCGGTATCGGGTTTGGCCTTGAGTGTTCCTTTGAACCGGTATCTGAAGCGATTAACGAGGTTAAACTGGTACTTCCCGATGGGAAGAATGTTTATTTCAGCGGAGGAGACACTTCGGTTATCAGATTGTTCCAGCCGGTAATAAACTCCGTGATGAATATATGTCACCTGGAAGTTCGGCCCCGGAAGGAGGCGGATATTCGTTTCCCGGAGATAATAGGAAATTCGGAGGCAATAAGGCAGGTTACAAGTTACATACGGAAAGTCAGCGGTTCCAGGGTTCCGGTTCTTGTTACCGGTGAAACAGGCACAGGTAAGGAGCTTATAGCGAGAGCGATTTACAGGACTTCCGATACAAAGGAAGCATTCGTTGCTGTTGATTGTGGAGCAATACCTGAAAACCTTATTGAGTCCGAGCTCTTCGGATCGGTAAAAGGTGCCTTTACCGACAGCAGGACGGATAGAAAAGGTCTTATAGAATCGGCAGATGGAGGAGTCCTGTTCCTGGATGAAATTGGTAATATGCCCCTTCATCTCCAGGCGAAGCTTTTAAGAGTTCTCGAAACCGGAATGTTGAGAAGGCTGGGTGACAGCATTGAAAGAAAAGTGGATTTCAGATTGATCTCTGCTACTAATTCTGATCTGTTAAATAGTATCAGGCAGAAACGATTCAGATCCGATCTTTACTACAGAATCGGCGTGATAGTGATTGAAGTGCCTCCGTTGAGAGATAGACAGGAAGATATTTCTCTGCTGGTCAGGCATTTCATTTCAGAATTGAATTCGGGAGATTCCCCTCCTCCAACATTTCTGAAATCATCTTTGAAGAAACTATGTGAGTACGACTGGCCTGGCAACGTACGGGAGCTAAAGAATGTTGTTCAGAGATCAATGTTGCTTGGTAACGGTAGAATCATACGTGAATCGGATATATTTCTTGAAGGTGCTAAAACAGGAGAACAGCAAACCGGGTGCAATCCTTCAGTGCAGTCACTCGAATCTGTCATGGCGAATCATGTGTACGATACATACAGAAGAGTGAAAAGCAAGAAAGAAACAGCCGAAGTGCTGAAATGCGATCCGAAAACGGTGAATAAATACCTCAGGTTGTACGAGAAGAATATTAACAATTAACATTCTGAATATTCGGATGAGGGGAGAGGATTTCAATCCGAATCCTCTCCCGTTTAACTCCGTATTTTAAAATACTACCATTTTTGAACTTGAAATATTACCACCGGTTTTCACGAAAACAAGGTAAACACCGGCAGGCATATTACACGTGTCCCACAGAATGGAACTTTCGCCGGCAGGGACGTTTCTGTTTCCTAAATCTGCGATCAGGTGGCCGCTAAGATCAACGATACCCATTCTGACGTTCAGAGCATCATCGCAAGACAGATTAATAACAACTTCGCCATTACGGGATACTGTGGAGGAAATCAAATCAGCCGAAGGAGTACTGCCGGAAAGGACACCGTTTTCTTCCGATCCTCCTATAGAGCTGAGAATATCATCACAGAAAAGCATGGCTCCTACATGTCCTGCGATATAGAAAGTGGAATTTTCCGGTGAAAAATGCACACTGAACAAATATGCGAGAGTGGGAATGTGCGCGTCAGACCACGTCAGTCCACCATCGTTTGAATAGCATGCAGCTCCAAGTTGTCCGCAAGCAACAATATCGGAACTGTTGGCAGCATCAATCGCCAACCAGTTTCCTAACCTTCCGCTTAATAGAAGTTCCCAGGAAACACCTCCATCATTGGATTTGATTATGGAGTGTTGAGCACCTGCACAGTAAACAGTACGACAGTCGAGGCAGTCGATGGACTGCATGGAAATGCCAGCTGCGCCATGACGGGGCAGATATTTCCATCGTTCACCTCCGTTGTTCGTACTCAGAAAAACGTTTCCTTCGCCACAGATAAAACCATTGTCGGAATCAGCAAAACAAACATCCTTCAGATTATCGATCATAGCGGAAGAGCCTCCGGGGAAATGCCAGTTGGCTCCATTGTCTGTACTGATAATGATCGTTCCGCCGTCACCAACGGCAACTGCTTTGCCGGATTCAACATAGGCAACTGCGTTAAGATCAGCGGACGAAACTGGAGTAACTGCGGTGTTCCAGCTTTCACCACCATTTGATGTGTATGCAGCGAAACCATCACTTCCAACAACGATCGCATTGTCGGGATTCCAGGCCGCGATATCGAACAGATCATTTGAGGAAATCCGTTGACGGCTCCAGGAAGATCCTCCATCATTGGTAATTGCAACGAATCCATCGAGTCCCGCACAGAACCCGTTAACTGAATCCGCAAACACTATTTCCCTGATATGATTATAGAAGGAGTCGAAGATCGAATTCCATGTTTGACCATTATCCTGAGAACTGGAAATGCTTCCCCAACAGCCTGCTGCGGTATACCCTGTCATGGAATTGTAGTCCACACATGTAAGATAGTTTGGTGCGGTACTTCCTGCGCGATTCCACGATATACCGCCATTGGTAGTATAGATTACAACCGGATCGTTGCCCGAGTTTCCAACTGCAACAGCATTGTTGCAATCCACATAATTAATTCCCCGGAAGATAACATCATCTCCAAAGGGAACATTCATTTCCGACCAGTCTTTTCCTCCATTATGTGTTATCAGTACTGTAGCATTTCTACCTACTGCAATACCGTTTCTCTCAGAGATGAAATCTACATCCAATAAGCTTGAAGAGGTTGGAGTATTTATTTCGACCCAGTCAATTCCGGCGTTAACAGTTTTCAGAACAAGACCTGCACTGCAGACAGCAACAGCTTCTTCGGCAGACAGTACTTCAATTGCATTGATTGAGTTGTGAAAGGATTGAGTATCCCAGTGCATTCCTCCATCGGTTGTCCTGTAAATGCGTCCACTTTCGTCAAAGGCTGAACCGACCACATAGCCGAAATTGTCGTCGAAGAATCTGACACATGTAAGAATTTGATATTGCCCTGCATTGAAAATAACATCCCATGATTTGGCGGTATCGCTCATTTTCATAACAACACCCTGCGAACCGCAGAGGTAACCGGTATTGCGACTGGTGAAACAGACTCCCCGGAAACATGTATTCTCATAACCTTCGGGGTACGAACATGTCCTGTAAGTGTTCCAGTGATCATCCGAAAGCAGCAAAGTGCCTCTTTCCCCGACAGCGATTTCAGAGAAGCCGCCAGGTATCGTTTCCAAATCCCAGATTGTATTCAAAGTGGGTTTCGGGTTCATCCAGTTCCAGCTGATCGAAAAAACTGGAACAGCAACAGCAAGAAGCAGCATGTACTTCACGAGTCTTTGCATGGTTATTTCTCCTCTTCAGTTATAGTTTGTGTGATCTTCCCCGCAGCTTCATGCTTCGTCGCGGGAAGCGGTAATGCTGGGTGAACTCCGGGTGAGATCGGATCTCGGTTCCTGTACAGGTATCATTTGTTATGCAAAATTATTACCAGAATGAAATATTATTATTTGATAAGCTGATACGAATATCACTCATGTATTCGGTGGTAGGATCAATCGGGAAAATTTCCGCATTTACGGAATTTTCGAAGTTTCGAGCTGGCAGTCAGGCTGCGCGATTTACTTTGATGTTTACAACAATTCCTCGCCGACAATCTGTTCGGGGAAAAGCTTTACGAAGTGCGCTGCGATAAGTCTTCCCAGAAGCAGCTTTTTGTATTCTGCTGAACCGCGCACATCGTCTATGGGGCTTACTTCGCTGCGGGCGGTGCTAACCGCCAGCATGGCTGTTTCGGTGGAAACGCGCCGACCGACAAGTGAGTTTGACGTTTTCTCAAGGTACAGAGGAATCGGGGCAACGCCACCTGCCGAAATATCGGCTTTCACGAATTTACCTTCGCTTACCCTGAAAGCTGCCGCAGTATTGACAGTGGCTATATCAAGATGTTTTCGCATTGAGACTTTTTCAAAATTTACTTTGGTCGTTGCGTCGGGTGATGAAAATTCGAGGCTTTCCAGTAACTCTCCGGGAGACAGATCCAGTTCCTTGTAGCCTTTGAAGAATTCTTTCAGCCGTACTTCCCTGTGTCCGGAGACGCCTTTTATTTTCACTATGGTGTTCAGAGCAAGAAATAGTATGGTGAGATCGCCTATAGGTGACGCGTTTACGATATTTCCACCTGCAGTGGCTCTGTTTCGAACCTGAGGAGAAGATACAAGCGCAAGTGATTGCCGGAGATTACCGATACCCTCGAAAACTCCGGCGTTGATGATGTCAGCTACAGTAGCTCCGGCCCCGATGATGATCCTGTCGTCCTTTACCGATATTCGGTTAAATTCACTGTTTCCGGAAAGGAAATTTATTTTGGCATTCCGTAAAATTCCGGCTTCAGTCGCGAAAAGATCAGTTCCTCCGGCTACTGTAAATGTACGTTCGGATGAATATTCAGGTTCAGAGAATTCTCCCGTATCCATCCGGCGAAGTCTTTCTTCAATCGAGAGGAAGTAGGGCGGGAGAATATCGTTTGCCACAAGCCATTTTATATGCTCATGGGTGAAACAGTTGTCAGCGGGTGAGTGACCTGTTTTCAAGGAAACTGCTTCGGCAGCTTTTCTGATGGACACGTATCCGGTACACCTGCAGATATTTCCCCCAAGAGAATCCGCTGCCGCAGCGGTTTCAGGGTTTACCGTGCCCAACAGGTAACCCGTAAGGGACATAATGTTGCCGGGTGTGCAGAAACCACATTGTGAAGCACCCTCATCAACGAAGAAGTTTTGAATGGAAGAGAAGCCTTCCTTCTGATTAACGCCCTCAATCGTCACGAGATGTCTGCCCTGGAGTTCACCCACAGGAAGAAGACAGGAGTTCAGAGCCATGTATTTAATTCCATTATGCACTGGTGTTCCAAGGAGAACGGTACAGGCGCCACAGTCACCTTCCCTGCAGCCCTCTTTCGTACCCGTTAACCCGGCTTCCTTCCGGAGCAGATCAAGAGTAACCGCTCCCGGAGGAAGCTTGCTGGTATATTCGCGATCGTTAAGCATGAATGAAATCATATATTTCCGTTTCCATGAACTGAAGAGAGTATAATAATATCAGGAAGATGGTGGTATTTCCGGATAGTATTTCTTTAACTCCTCGCGAAGTATCCCGCATGAAGCCTGGGCACTGGAGTAAATCTCATCTGCCTTCTGGAACTCGAGAATTCCGGTGTTGCGGATATCGGGCTTTAAATAAATATCCGGCTGACGGATTATTCTCTTTGCTTTCACGATAGATCTCTGCATTATATCGAACGTTTCAAGAACCGCTTTGACCGCTCCGGGCGGTTTACCTGATACCGATTCCGCTTTGCCCATAACATCGATGGCTACGATAACGTCGCATTCATCAAGAACATCCCATGGAACCGGATTAACGCCTCCGCCGTCTATCAGAACTTTTTCTCCGTATTTCACAGGAGTGAAAAGACCCGGCAGTCCCATGCTTGCCTTAACAGCCTTAAGAAGGTTCCCGGAGGAAATTACTATCTGATCGGATGTCCAGAAGTCAGTGGCAACGACCTTCAAGGGAATTTCAAGATCCGAGAAACTGTCTGTGTGAATGGTATCGTAGAAGTATTTCATGATAGAATCACCCTTGAAGATTCCAGGTCCCAGGAAGTCGATATCAAGGAAATGCATGAGTTTTTTCATGTCCTTCAGCAAGTCAATATGAGAATTTCGTTTCCTGTTCAGTATTTCCTGTATAACAGAGTGAATCTCGGAACCACTAAGACCGGAGGCGTACAGGGCTCCAAGAACTGCGCCCATGCTTGTTCCCGCGATGCAGCAGGGTTTGATTTTCATATCGTCAAGCAGTTTCAAAAACGGAATATGTGCCAGGCCCCTTGCTCCACCGCCTCCCAGAGCCAGACCGAGCCTGATTTCCCCTCCTTTTCGGAAGAATATTTTCTTCCGGAGAATATTTCGGATTCTATCGATCATGTATATGTTCACTGTACTCCAAAGGATTGGTTAACAGGTGATATGTCCAATTTCCGTCTTGACGGGTGTCCTGAAATTTCGTGGTTTGTTTCCGAATCAATTTCAGCTGGAAGTGATAATAACAGGAACACTCCACGGTATCAACCGAGTAAGGTGTATTATTGGAACAACAGAAGAGTTGAGTTTAAAAGAGTCGTTAAGCTGCAGTCTTGAGAATACTCAAGGAAGATTGTTTACAATGAGAATACGTACAAGTCCTTGAGGAAATGCACGATTTTAACTATTATCAGTTTTTCAAAGGAGTTGGTATGCGTTATCCCATTCGATTCGGTATTTCAGGGTCATTAACTTTGTTGGTTACAGTGTTGTTTTCTTTGCCCGTCTGTTCCGATGATTTCATCATATATATTCAAAAATGGGCGAATAACGCTCCCGATGTTATCAACATAATGGATTTTCCCCAAGAATTACTTCCTGATGGAGTCGATAATCTTGATTTTGTGATTATTGAAAATACCGCTGTCATGTCAGAACTGGATGACGGTTCAGAACTTGCTGTTATCGGTTCCGGCAGGGATACTGTTTGTCTTGGAACGGTATCGTTCAATATGTTTATTAATCCCGCCAAGATGTTTGCCAGCTATAACAGTGAGGACAGCGTGATAGTTGTATCTTCCGAGTATCCCGGCAGGGCTGCAAGGAATAACGCGTCCTATGTATGGGATTCGAGTTCCGCGAGCCTTTCTCCGGTACGGACCTGGGAAAGTGATCGGTCCATGGATCTTCTATCAGCGGCTGATTCCTTGCTGGAAATCGGCGAGATTCGTCCGGCTGCGGATAAAATTTCCATGATGCTCTACGGTTGGGCCTACTACGATCAAAGTGAACTCTGCTGCCGATTTCTTCGAGCTGCTCACAGGGCTTCCATGGATGCTTCGGAAGAGGAAGCTCTGGACTATTACGATGCAGCTGTTTACGCCTTCGGTGTTATCCAGTACAATGATACTTGGTTCATTTCATTCAACTCACTTGATGATTTCCTCGGAAGTGACTACGCGCAGTATATCGATGCCGAAGAACTTGCCGACATTCTTCACGATTACGCTAAACTGTTTCGGAAAAATGGTTTCGCGGCAGACGCTATCTTTGATAGTTCTGCAGATATGCTTGAGGGCAAAGCGGAAGAATAAACCCGATTAATTCCATCTTCCAGTCGAATAGCAATATGTTCAGGAGGTTGTGTTGATGATTTCGGGACTCATTTTCGTGATGATCACGGGCGCCGGCTTTCCCGCTTCGGAGAGCAGGGCGGATTACTTTATGAACGTAGTGCTTGAACCGGATTCAAACATGATCATCGGGACTTCCGAGATACAATTTGTAAGCGGAGTTGATTTCCCGGTGGACACTCTATGGCTGCACCTCTATCCGAACGCTTACCGTGATTACCGGACTGCATTCGGTCAGGATCTCGAGGCTGTCGGCCGATACGGCTTCAGAGCATCCGCTGAATCTGAAAAAGGTTGGATAAATCTTTCGGGCTGGAGTTTGAACGGAGATTCCGTAAATGTCGAAGTGGATGGCAGTCTTGGGTATATCAGCCTTGATTCTCCTCTCGCAGCAGGTGATACAGCGGTGCTTCGGGGTAATTTCAGCGTACATGTTCCCGGTTTCTGGAGCCGTATGGGACACCTGGGAGAAACTTATCAGATAACTCAATGGTACCCCAAGATGTGTGTTCTTGACGGTAGCGGCTGGCACAGGGCCAGGTACCATTGGAAGGGTGAATTCTACAGTGATTTCGGCGACTACACGGTTAACCTGGATATTCCCGCGGAATTTGTAACGGCTGCTACCGGAGCGGTTGAAAGCGTATCCTTCCGGGAGGATTCGTTGAGAAGAACTGAGATCTGGAAGGCTTACAATGTTCATGATTTCGTCTGGTCCGCAAGCCCCGATTATACCGTCAGGGAGCATACCTTCATTTACCCTGAAAATCCGTGTGGAGATTCGATCGCTGTTCACCTTGTTCTTCTTGACGATGACGAAAACCACTGGGCGGATGTACCGGCAATTATCGATTCAACCCTGCTTTATTACGGCGAATGGTACGTGCCTTACCCGTACGATGATCTATGGGTCGTAGAGCCTGTGGTTTTGATGGCCGGAGGTATGGAGTATCCTCAGTTTGTATTTTCCGGAGCCGATATTCCCATGACAAGAGCCCTTGAGATGGTTACGGCACATGAAATTGGCCATCAGTGGTTCTACGGAGTGCTTGGAAATAATGAAGTTGATGAAGCCTGGCTGGATGAAGGAATGAACACTTTCAGCGAACTTCGTTATATGCAGAGAAGACGCGGGTTTTCAGGTAACATGTCAAGAACTCCGGACTGGATACTGGAGATAAGCGATCAGGATATGAGCCTTCTTTCCTATTCCGTCGGTACCTCTGGTGGTGAGGAAGTCCCGGTACTAAGTGACGCGACCACAGGCGGAGACGGCAGCTTCCCCTACGGGTTCACCTATTATTCAAAACCGGTTTTTTTCCTCAGGATGCTTCAGAGGCAGGTTGGTGATGAAGACTTTGACAGGATAATGTCAATGTACTTCACCCGCTTCATGTATCATCACCCGCATACAGATGATTTCCAGTCGATTGTTGAAGAAGTTACGGGAAGATCATGGGAAAGGGAATTCAATTACTGGCTGAGAGAAACAGGCAGCGCGGATGTGAGTATTTCAACTCTGGAGCAGACAGGTGATTCCACGACCGCGATTATTTCGGGTGATATTCCACATGACGTTACGCTTGATCTGCTTTTTCTTTCGGGAAGTGATTCACTTCTGTGCGAATTTACCATGCTTCCCGAAACCGAAGACACGGTAACCGTTCCCGGCTGCTGGAGTACGGTTATTGTCGATCCGTTTTTCTGCATGCCGGACAGCGCTCCATGGAACAATTCCCTTCCGGTACTGAGTCAGATCAAACCGATGCTGCTGCCGTATCCCAGACCTTCTTACAGAAGCCTGTGGGTGTTGCCTTTTCCATCTTACGCCGCAAGCTCATGGAGGGGTGAAATTCTTTGCATGTCAGCTGCAATTCCGTCTTACATGGGAGGTCCCTACACATGGACAGCTCACCTGTCGATTCCTTTTAAGAGCGGCAGCTATTCAGCGTGGAGTGTTTTCTACAATGCGCCTCTTTTCAGAAGATATCGGAGAAGCCTTTACATGTCCCTCGGAGTAAAAAGAGGGTTTGGAATCGGAAGTGCTTCTGTGGGAGTTGATTATCCGGTTGGAGGACGGGTGCCCACCGATACCCATTACCGTTTATCGTGCCGGACCGACCTTTTCAGCGTTGAGGACACAACTGTATACGGAGGCAACAATGTTGAAGAGGGCAGGGGGTTCGAGCTCACCGGTGCTTTTTCGGTGATTGACAGGAACTACGGTATTTCGTGGGAGGGAAGCCTTAAAAGCCTGGTTTCTCCCGGTTGGAACGGCGGTCCGTATGCGCGAATAGAAGG
>CAZOQQ010000037.1:0-2258 GCA_964582075.1 uncultured bacterium
GATCTATGTGTGCGATTTGCGCTTCTGCAACTCTCACCATGTTAGGTTGGAGCGAAGCCCTTTCTCCTGCGACTGGTCGTACGACAACTCGGAACACCAGACCTGTATTTCTTACGGTGTCGAAGTTGATGACAGCGGTTTCTGGGGTAGCCAGAACGATTCGACAGCTATCGCCGAGTTTTGTGCCGAATGCAGGTTCATGAACATTCTGCTGTGCATGAACCTCCTTGATCAGACGGGAATAGCACACAATGAAGATGCGGAGATGATTTCCGTCACCGGAATCTCACCGAATCCGGTCGTCAACAGTCTGAACCTCTCCGTAAATGTTTCCGCCGGATTGCTGCAAGTAACTATTTTTGATCTGTCAGGGCGCAGGATCGACAGTTTCGAAGTAGAGAATACAGATACAGGCGAGTGCCTGGTGAACTGGACAGTTCCCTCGAGCATGCCTGGAGGTGTGTACATTCTTATCGCTAAATCCGGAAACCGAACAGCGGGTTCACGCTTCACGCTACTCAGGTGAGGAAAAATCCGGACGGTTGATTCGGTATATCCAGGAGAATGAGAGGGGGCGGGTGATATAGTGGATTGACAAGGGTATACTCGCGGGAAACCATAACCCTTATTCTCCTCTATGAAAAAACGTTCCTCATCTTCCAGACACAGGGACAAAAGGGTTTCTTCATTGACAGTAGAGGAATCTGAAAGGTATGGTCAGTTTCCGGGATTTCCCTGGAGTCGTAAGCTTCCGGGATGTTGGTTTCAGGCGGGAATTGGAAGTTTATAGGGGCGAATGGACTATTTCGCGAGCAAGTTGTGGGTTGAGGAAAATCCATTGTTCTATTGTCTGTTCACGGTAAAGGGGAAAGGTGTTCCGTTTATGGAAGGTACCAGCAGATGGCACGGTAAATATCCCGATTACAGAGAATATAAGAAAGCTGTAGAGGAGATCCGGGGAAATATTTCATGAAAAAAACGAAACGGCAGTTCAAGGCGACAAGGGAAGGTTACGTAGAAGGGATATTGCAGGCCGGGCGACAAAATGATCGTGTTGTGGTTATCGAGGGAGACGTATCCAGCTCCATAGGCAGCGTGGCTTTCAGTAAGGAATTTCCCGACAGGTTCTTCAACCTCGGGGCAAGTGAACAGGATATGCTTGGAGAAGCCGCGGGACTTGCTCTGACAGGATTCATACCTTTTGTCGGAACGTACGGAGTGTTTGTAACCGGTCGTGCGTGGGATCAGATAAGAACTGGAATCTGCTACATGAATCTCGGTGTAAGGATTGCCGGTGCTCATGGAGGATTGAGCGTTGGTCCTGACGGAGCTACGCATCAGGCACTGGAAGATATCGCTCTGATGCGCGTACTCCCGAATATGCATGTCCTCGTACCGGCTGATGCCAATCAGACAAGGGCATCTGTTCTTGCTTCACTCGAAGTAGAGGGGCCAGTTTACATCCGATTCGGCAGAAATGCGGTTCCTCAGATTTACGATATAGAAAAAAAGGTGGAAATTGGGAAAGGGAATCTGCTCAAAGACGGAGGCGACGTTACACTGATCGCGTGTGGAGCCCTTGTGAACCCGGCGCTTCGAGCTGCTGAAATCCTTGAAAAATCGGGAGTAGCGACAGGGGTTATTGATATGGTTTCCATAAAACCGCTGGATATCGAGTTGCTCCTCGATCAGGTTGAGAGAACGGGGGCAGTTGTCGTGGCCGAGAATCATCAGGTAACCGGCGGTCTGTTCGGCGCAGTGGCGGAAACTCTCGCCCTGAACCTGCCCGTAAAAATGGATGTGGTCGCTGTTCATAACAGCTTTGGAACCAGCGGGTCTCCGGAAGAGGTAATGGAAAAATACGGACTAACGGCCTCCTTAATTGCCGAAAAAGCGCTGAGGTTGCTGCATTAGAAAGTTTCAAGGAAATGAAGGGAAAATATCCGAAACACTACTGTTATTGACTTGAATCCGCTTGCGCTGTAGTATGTGTTATGTCTTTATCTGTATTGTAATTCCTTAATTTTAAATGGTTGAAACAGGAGGAAATGAATGGCTCGAGTACTTATATGTGACCCTGTGGCGGAAGATGCTCTTGAAGCTATCCGTAAAGCCGGTCATGAAATAGTTGAAAAAACGGGAATGTCACCGGAAGAGCTTCTGGAGACAGCTCCTCAATTCGATGCTCTTGTTGTACGCAGTGCCACGAAGGTAAGAAAACCAGTTCTTGAAAAGGCAGCGAAAGGGAATCTCAAACT
>CAZOQQ010000037.1:2358-7963 GCA_964582075.1 uncultured bacterium
TTCGATATGATGAAGGATGGAGTTATTGTTGTTAATTGCGCCAGGGGTGGTACCGTAAACGAGGCTGCTCTTCTGGAGGCCATGAAATCCGGTAAAGTATTTGCCACAGGAGTTGATGTTTACGAAGAGGAGCCGGCCAGGGGGAATCCACTTGTGGAATTCGACAGAACAGTAGCCACGCCTCATATCGGAGCTGGAAGCGCAGCCGCGTCAAAGCGCGTAGGTGCCGAAGTAGCAAAAAAGATTAATGAATTTTTTGAATAAAGTAATCATTAAAAGGAAAGGTGGATCCATGCGGAATAAGTGGATATGTGTTCCCGCTCTCATGGTTCTCCTTCTGTTGCCTTCTTTAGCACAGAGTGATGACGAAAATTTGACATCGGTACCTGACAACCTGTCATCTGCCGGTGTTGAGGATTCTGTCATGGCAGTTGCTGCGGAGCTTCAGCCCGTGGAGGAAGTGCAGCTGGAAGAACCTGATCCCGGGCTGGATGTGCCGGGTGCTGTTACTGTAATGGACAAGAATAACGATGCGGGGGACGAGCTGCTGGTTTCATTCGAATTACCGGCGGACACGTCGGGTATTTTTGCCTACAATGTTTATCGGCGCGTGGCAGGTGAAGAGGAAAACGATTCCTGGGATCTGGTTAAGATGATACCCGCTGTTGAAGATCCGGAATTCATAGACGGTTACGATCCCGAGTATCCCGTTGAACCGGGCGTACCTTACGAATACAGAGTTGCTTCCGTATCTCTGGATAAAGAGGAGTATTTCGGCCCGATCTGCGAAGCTGGAGTAGTCGCGGAAGGCGAGTGGTATCATACGGGTAAAACGAGACTTCTGGTTGCAGGAATTTTATTCATTTTGCTGATTTTCTACTATTTCGGAAAAGCTCAACGAGGTATAAAGATGTATCTCCGGCCTATCGCGGGAATTGAGGCTATCGACGAAGCAATAGGAAGAGCTACCGAAATGGGAAAACCCATACTCTATGTTCCCGGGATTTCAACTATTTCCGATGTTGCGACGATAGCGAGTCTTACAATTCTTGGACGTGTGGCGAAAAAAATCGCCGAATACCAGACTCGATTGATAGTCCCGAACATGGATCCGATTGTATACACCGTTGCAGAGGAATCTGTTAAGCAGGCATATCTTGAGGCTGGGCGACCGGATTCCTACGATCCTGACTCGGTATTTTTCCTGACACAAAGTCAGTTCGCGTACGTTGCCGGCGTCAATGGAATTATGATGAGGGACAGACCCGCGACCAACTTTTACCTCGGAATGTTCTACGCGGAATCTCTCATACTTGCTGAGACGGGTTCACTCTCAGGGGCGATACAGATAGCGGGAACCGATGCGGTGACTCAGCTTCCCTTCTTCATAACCACATGTGATTATACTTTGATCGGAGAGGAATTGTACGCGGCCAGTGCCTACCTCGGGCATGAACCCAAGCAGATTGGGGCTGTTAAGGGCCAGGATGCGTGCAAAGCGATAATCATGGCTCTGATAACGCTTGCGCTGGTTCTTGGAATTTTAGATCTCGTAGCAGATACTCATACACTGGACTGGTTGCGGAATCTTGTAACCGTGTCCATTGTCGAGTAAGCCCACCGGAAAGGAGTTTGAGCAGTGAAAAGAACTGTTCCACTGATGATAGTAATGGTGGGCGGGATACTGATGATTGTTCAGTATTTCATTCCTCATCAATACTCACAGTTAGTTTTTAATAATTATCTTGAGTGGGCTCCGATTGTTGGAGCATTCGCTCTTATTCTGGGTGTAGGGAGTCTGACGCGCCTGCACTCGCATAAAATACGCAGAAAGGCAAAGAACTGGCAGTACAGCTGGGCGGTGCTTGTACCGCTGTTCGGAATGCCTCTCTTCGCTCTTATCGTTCCGGAATCACTTGGCGGAGGAACAGATATTCATGGAGTTCATGATTTCCTGTTCCTGCACATTCAGGTTCCGATTCAATCCACAATGTTCAGCCTGCTTGCATTCTACATTGCAAGCGCCGCTTTCAGGGCATTCAGAGCGAAGTCCGCGCTTGCCAGCGTACTGCTTATATCAGCGGTTGTTGTCATGCTGGGACAGGTCCCTGTCGGCGAAGTATTAGGAAGATGGCTTCCGAACACCGGGTTATGGATACTTCGTTTTCCTAACCTTGCCGCCAAGCGTGCGATCATGCTGGGTGTCGGATTTGGAATGCTGGCAACCAACTTAAAAATCATTTTTGGCGTCGAGCGTAATTGGCTCGGCGGAGCAGGGAAGTAGGTGAGTGCCGTGAATATCTGGGAAAAGATGCTTAATATTGATCGGCGCTGGATCTTCCTTGGAATAGGTATCGTGTCGATTGTTCCGTTTCTTATAGGTTTTGGAATGCCTGTGACTACAACCACAGAGGTTGAAAGTATTTTTGACTTTGTGAACGAACTCGGGCCGGACAATGCCATCTTCATAGGGTTCGATTTTGCCCCCGGGACTCAGGCGGAAAACCTGCCGATGGGTGTTGCGGTTTTAAGGCACGCATTTCACAATCATATCCCCGTCTTCATGACCGCGATCGTGCCTCTTGGGCAGGGGATGGCTGTTGATGCGCTTAATTACACCACAAATACTGAAATCCCTGGTAACTATGAGAAAGTACTGTTTGAAGACTGGGCTTCGTACCGTGATGCCGGTGTTACAGACAGAGAGGAACTTGTAGCCGCGTGGGAAAGAGACGGCCATGTGCTTCCCGAAGGTGCCGTGGGATGGGTTTTCGAGGGAAGGGATTACGCCTTGCTGGGTTACCTTCCTCTCTTTCACCTTGTAATACTTGGAATGACGAATTCAATCGAAACGCAGTTTCCTGTGGATTATCATGGAAATCCAATAGGGGAAATGCCCATATTGATGGAACACAAGAGTCTTCGGGATGTCGATCTTGTTGAAACGAACGCAGGTTCGGGAGTGTGCACGTACTGGATAACCTACGCGAGGGAGAAGATAGGTCTTCCTGTAGCATTTGGCGTAACTGGTGTTATGGCAACCGATTATTTCCCGTATATCCAGTCCGGTCAGATTATCGGGCAGATGGGTGGCCTCCGGGGAGCTGCGGAATACGAAGTACTGCTCAAGGAGAACGGAATAACCCGGACAACGGATAAAGCGTTTACCGGTATGGATGTTCAGTCAGCCGCTCATATATTCATTATCCTTCTAATTATGCTGGGTAATATCGCGTATTTTGCCGGTGGATTCCACAAAAAGACCAAATTGAAGGGAAGGGGGTAGAAAATGTACGATACAATAGGAATCTGGGTAGGCGCTTTCTTTACACTTGCCATTTACTCATTCCTCTACAAAGAGAATCCCGTCTATCGCCTTGCTGAACACCTGGTGGTTGGTATCTCTCTGGGATATACGATGGTTCTTATTTACAATACAGTTATACTTCCCAAACTCCTTGAACCTATATTTGCCGGTGATCACTGGTTGCTCATTATTCCGGGTTTGCTCGGACTGCTGTACATTACAAGGTTCATACCCAGTATTGCATGGCTTTCAAGATACCCGATAGCATTTCTGATGGGTACCGGAATGGGAATTGGTTTTCCGCTTACACTGAAGGCCTATGTACTTCGCCAGCTGGAAGCTGCCATGATTCCTCTCTATTCGAGCGGAATGCAATGGCATGAGGTTCTTGGGAATTTGGTCATGATATTCGGAACACTTGCTGCGCTTATTTACTTTTTCTTTTCTAAACCGCACAAGGGGCCGTTCTTCGGTACCGGCTCGAAAATAGGTATCTGGGTAATCATGCTTGGTTTCGGTGCAACTTTCGGTTTTACCGTTATGGGCCGGATCAGTCTGCTCATCGGCAGAATACAGTATCTGCTGGGAGACTGGCTGCATGTAATCAAATAAGGCGGATATCTGTCATTCGAAAGGGTGCGCAATCCATGATGCGCACCCCTCTTTTATTCCGATGACACAGCTTGACCTTTTGAATTCGTTTTCGTAAATTGGCTCGAACGGTGCCGGGGTAGCTCAGTTGGTAGAGCAACGGACTGAAAATCCGTGTGTCGACAGTTCAATTCTGTCCCCCGGCACCATTTCTATTCGCATTATCCTCCATCAATTTTTCTATTTTTCTAACCCTGTGGGCAATGCTGTTGATCTGAAACTCTATCGAGTTCAATACCCAGAACTGGAAATGATCAACCTTGGTTTGTGTGTGTATCATCCAGATTACTTTCAGAGATACGAGCAGGATGGCAAACTCGATTGATAGAAGAGCCGGGAAACCGGTGATCTCCAGGTTCAATAAATGTCTGGTAAGATCGAATGTAAAAAGCAGTCCCACTACTATCAGGAATGCGGCATTGAGTATACGGTGTTTTCTGGAATTCTGCTGGCCTCCTATCTGCCCCACGAGTTGCCTTACTTTCTCCTTCTCTTTCAGATAATGATCCATTTCCTCGCGCATTAAATCATCCGGTAACAAGAGAAACCTCCCATCATCATCTTTCCACAATCAGCCTTTTCCTTTAGATTCACTTCAATATCAATATGTTTCTTAACAATCACTGAGTACAGGACTGGTTCTGTGAAAATAGTTCAGATTATTAACGGATTACAGATCGGCGGAGCCGAAAAGCTGGTAATGGATCTTCATCAGGGATATCTGAGCAGGGGAAACGATTCCATAATAGTATCCCTTACCGGAACAGACAACGGATGGTCCGGTAAAGGATTGTACTCACTGGGACTGTCTTCACCATACGATTTCAGAGCATTACCGAGGCTTTTATCGGGAATTGAAGAAACTGAAATGAACAACGCGGATGTAATACACTCACATTTGTTTCCCGCACAGTTATATACAGCTGTTCTGAAAGAAATCTCACAATTGAGCTGTCATTTTGTAACAACTGAACATGGTACCTTGAATCGAAGAAGAGGCAGTATTACAGGTAGAATCATAGACAGGTGGCAGTATTCATGTTACGACAGAATATTCTGTGTCAGCCACGGAGCAGGGGAGGAACTGGGCAACTGGATTCCCGAACTGGTTAATCGGATAGAGATCATTTACAACGGAATAGATAACAGGCGGTTCGGTGACAACAGGATTTTCAGAAGTGAACCTCCTTTCACGATACTCTCAATAGGAAGTTTGAGGGATAAGAAAAACTATACTACGGCAATAAAAGCATTCGCGATTCTACGAAACAGGGTCTCTCCTGGTGTCCGATTTCGGATTGCCGGAGAGGGAATTCTCATGAGTACTCTTGAACAACAGGTCAAAGAGCTTGGACTGGAATCGGATATTGAGTTCCTCGGAAATGTTGAGGATATTGCTCAACTGCTTCATAGTTCTGATGTTTTCTTCATGCCTTCCTGTTCGGAGGCTTTTGGTCTTGCAGCAGTGGAAGCCATGGCTTCAGGGCTTCCAGTGGTGGTTTCTGATATTCCAGGAATTACTGAGGTTGTCGGGGAAAACGACTGCTGCGGTATGCTTGTAAGTCCCGCTTCTCCGGATCAGATGGCAGACGCGCTGCAATACCTTATTGAAAACAGGGATCGTGCGTACGCAATGGGAACCGAAGG
>CAZOQQ010000037.1:8063-13062 GCA_964582075.1 uncultured bacterium
CTGTCGAGGAAGCCCTGAGGGATGCGGGTATAGAGAAAGTTCATCTGTTCATATACACCGATAACCCCGCGATACGGTTCTATGAAAAGACCGGATGGCACCGGCGAAGTGACATACTGGTAATGAGCAAAGTTCTTATTGGTGATGAATACCTGGGAACGAGAATCGAAAGTTAGCCGTTTATCAATGCTTACCGGTGTGTTATGCCGCTAAGCTATCTTATTAAGGAGATATAAAATAACGGCTACTGGAGAGGTTGTGTAATTTGTCGGACTTACTGGTTCCTCTGTACGATCTGCCGGCTTTCGAAGGATTCAAGAAGGATTATTGGATTGGAAAGCCACCACCTCACTACGCGTCTCGAATTCTATCGTTCATAGGGGACAATTTCAGCGAAGGCTGGAAGGCGGAAGCTATACCAGCCTTTGGATCCGTACCACCCACAATTATTACTGCCCTTGAAAAGGTAACCGACAGAATCATCGGTTTTTGTTGCTGGGATTGCACGGCAAAGGGTTTCCTCGGACCCATTGGAGTTCATAGTGATTTTCGCGGGAAGGGTATTGGCAGGGCTGTTGTTATCTCAGTGCTTCACAGCATGAGGGAAGCCGGGTACTCGTACGGTATTATAGGTGATGCCGGTCCGGTGGAATTTTTCAGGAAAATTTGTGATGTCAGGATCATTGATGGCAGTGAAAACCGAATTAAGCCTTTTAAATGATGATATTATCATAATAACATCAATATTCAATATATAATATTGAGATTATCCGTTTGAGAATATCCGGGTGATGTCTATTTATTAACGAATATAGTATGTATAATAACCCACAAGTTGAAGAAGTTTGGTCCGTCCCCTACCAGATGTAGATGGCTTCAAGGGATGTCGACAGTTCGGAGGCGGATTCCCCCCGGACGTGATCGGCGTTTCGTGTCCAGGTATTACCTATTTTTCCATGCACTTCCAGAAAACCCGCGGGATACCATCCGATGTGCAGATTTGCGCCGGTGAGATATTCAACGGTTCCGGAGGGAAACTTTTCACCGGTTGAGGCCGAATCCGGCCACCCTTCCTGCACGGTCCCCTCGCCATGTCTTGTGTGATCAACTGTAATTTCACCCAGGACGGGCCATGCGGCGGAGGTTCCAAGGGAAAGTGTTACCCTGTCCGCGTCCGGGCCAAGACCGGATCCGATAATTTCACCATGATGAAGGTAATAATTACAGCGTCTCCTCTGACTGTAAACGTACCTGTCTATTCTTGTGTATTCTATTACTGTCCCGATATCAAGGGGGCGCAGGTACGCCGATATTCCCGCCGTCCAGCCAAGTTTGTCGGGTCTGTTGCCGGTATTCTCGTACTGGATATCATCGATTAGAAACTCACTGTAGGTTTCCAGACCCTCGAATGGCCGCCACGAGGCATCTATTGCAAGAAAGGCGTTATCATCGACCCGTTCGTTCCATTGAACGGGATACCATGGTATAACAGGGTTCATATACGCGAAATCCAGACCTTCCGATTTAAATAGAATGGATTCACTCAGACCGATTCGAATATTCCCGGCGGGTGAATAATCCAGCCTGTGAGCGGTAAGGTAAATTCCGGAATCGCTGTCAATCGTCGACGTGAATCCCGTGAATTCAAGTACGTCCCATAATTTGAAGTTGACTTTCAGCATATCGAGAAAAGGACTGTTACCGGATATCAGCAACTGCGTGAACCGTCCGGGACCCCAGATTTGCGGAACTCTTCCGAAACTTAGGGAGACAACCCGGTTGCTCAAGCGCATGTAACCCCAATCTACGTAGAGATGTCTTCCCTTCTCCATTCCCCTGTGAAAAGGAGAAAAATGATCAGGGGGGTTCTCATCGGAACCTGTCCATACGGAAAGCTGTTCGTCAAGGTACAGGTTGGAAAGAACATTCACAAATAACCTGCCGGTGATTCCTGCCCTTGTCTCGAACCCATCCGGGTTATTCAGTACCTCTCCGGCAGCTTTTCCGGTGAGGGAGAATTCCAGGTGTTCCTCCCGCGGATCTCCCGGTGAAGAGCTTCTGGTGAAAATGACTCTCCTGACATTTTCCAGGGATTCGGTTGTTGTGGCGGCAAGGAAGGATGAAGCTACCAGCGGAAAAGTGCCGGGAAGCATATTCTTTGATTCTGTTTCAAGTGCGTAGAGCCACCAGTTGAGTGGATCCTGAAGGGGCAGGCCCGCCTGTTGAATCATTCCCACTAATAATCCCGCTGCGAGTACGGCTGCCGTCATTGAATGTCCTTCCTCTTCAGTTCTGCTATCGTTTCCACGTGATCCGTCTGTGGAAACATATCAACAGGCTGCAACCGGGCAATAGCCCAGCCGCCGTCACAGATGATTCCAAGATCCCGCGCGAGAGAGAAGGGGTTACAGCTGACGTAGAGTATTCTCCTCGAGTTTACCCTTCTAAGGAGGCGTGAGACCCTGATCCCGAGCCCCCCGCGCGGAGGGTCTACAATAACGGTATTCCAGGGCTGTTCGGAGTTCACCGTTTCAAGCAGGTAATGTCTTGTTCTGCCGCTTAGGAACGTAACTCCTTCGATTCCCAGACGTGCCGCGGAATCTCTTCCCGAAGAGGAGGAATCCGGGTTCAGTTCGACAGATGTTACTTCCCTTCCTGCAAAGGCCAGAGGGAGCGCGAAAGTTCCGCATCCTCCGTACAGGTCCAGAACCTTTCCGTCTTTGTCACATAGCCCGTTTACTATCGAAATGATTGTTTCCGCGGAGCCGGTGTTTACCTGAAAGAACGAGCCCGGTTTATATGAAAAGGTCAATTCTCCAAGTGATTCGTGGAGCGTAGCTCCGTCAGGAATGGATTTCCAGCCGTCCCTTTCCTTCCACGCGATAATATCCGCATCGATTGTTCCGGTAAGTCCAGTGTCCGGAAGTCCGGAAAACTCAACCATAGCCTCGTCGGTTCGATCTGAAGCCCTTACCGATACCCTTCTGTACCCGTTCATATTCTCCGAAAGAAGCTTTTTGAACGTCGCCTGTCCTTTTCTATTCAACAGAGGACAGGTTTCCACGGGCATGATATCTCCCCTGTAACGGTGAAGACCGGGTTTACCACCTGCGATATCAAAGGATACACGGTTCCGGTAACCGCTTGTAAGAGGTGACGGAATAACATCGTTCATTATTCCGTCGGCATACTTTACGCCCGTCCTCGAAAGAGCTCTTTCTATCCACTTCCTTTTCCAGAAAAGCTGTTTCGGGTAATCAAGGTGCTGAAGGGAACATCCGCCGCATTCGCCGAAATATTCGCAGAACGGTTCCCTTCTGTCCTGGGATTCAACCAGTACTTCAAGTAACTCCGCTTCAAGCCACTTTTTCTTCTCTTTCTTTATTCTGCATCTTACGGTATCTCCGGGGAGGGCGCCGCGGACGAAGACTGTTTTCGTATTCGGACTGGAGGCTATTCCGCCCACTTCGTTGCCAAGGCGTGCTATTTCAAGCGAAGTTTCATCGCTCATCAGTATTTTTCCTTATCGAAGCTGCGACGTTCTCTGTACCATTCCTTTCTCCAGGCGGTAAAGTGCCGTTCCTCTACAGACATCCTTATCCTGCCCATAAGTACGGAGAAGTAATGAAGGTTGTGAAGTGTTGCCAGAATTGGTGCGAGCCATTCCTTCGCGTTGAAAAGGTGTCTTAAATAAGATCTTGAATAAGTTATGCATGTATAACATCCGCATCCCGGTTGTACCGGAGCCGGATCGTTAATAAAACGCGCGTTGCGTATATTGATATGCCCGCCGGGAACGAAGAACGTTCCGCCTCTGGCGTTTCGTGTGGGAACCACGCAGTCAAACATATCCACTCCGAGAGCGACGAAATCAACAAGGTCCTCGGGTTTTCCCACTCCCATGAGATACCTGGGCCTGTCCTCAGGGAGGAAGTCGATACATGATTTGACCGCTTTTTTCATCATGTTCCTTGGTTCGCCGACGGATACACCGCCTATTGCGTAACCATCGAACTCCATGCCTGAAAGAGTTTCAGCGGCTTTCTTTCTGAGATCCGGGAAACTCCCGCCCTGAACGATGCCGAAAAGTGCCTGTTTGCCGGGTGTATGCATTCTCCTTGCTCTTTCAGCCCATCTTAGTGTAAGAGCGAGGGATTCTTCAGTTTTTGGTCGATCACTTGGCTGTTCAAGACATTCATCAAGAACCATCATGATATCGCTTTGAAATACCCGCTGAAGCTCGATAACCTTTTCGGGGGAGAGAAGATGACTGGAACCATCAACATGAGATTGAAAATAGTACCCCTCTTCCGATCGTTTTCTTAATTTTGAGAGACTGAAGATCTGAAATCCGCCGCTGTCGGTAAGTATATTCCTGTCCCATGACATGAATTTGTGAAGCCCACCCGCATCAGCGATTACTTGGGGTCCGGGTCTCAGGTAAAGATGGTAGGTATTGCCGAGAATTATCTCCCAGTTATCCCTGAGAAGATCGGAGTTTCGGACTGTCTTAACACTTGCCTGTGTGCCTACAGGCATGAAAACGGGAGTTTCGACCTTTCCGTGAGAGAGATTCAGTACACCTCTCCTGGCTCTGCCTGATCGTCCCAATAAACTGAATGAGGGGATATGTTCCAGAGATCAGGTCCCTTCAGGCTCGGACTGCGTGTCGGGCATAGGGGGTTCGGTACTGTCCCCTTGTTCCTCTTGGGTCGTGTCCCCTGTAGTCGTGCTTTCCAGAGTATCTTCCCGTACAATTCCGCCGGGTGGTGAAATGGGGGTTTCCTTCAGGGAAGTGCTGTCTTGCGGTGTCTGGAAGGTAAGTGAATCTACAATAGAGTCCTCAGGTGCTGTGGAATCGATTCCCGCCATCGTATCAGCTGGCGCCGTCGAGTCGGGAGTGAAAGCGACTACCGCCATCGTATCCGCTGGCACCGTCGAATCGGGAGTGAAAGCGACTACCGCCATCGTATCCGCTGGCGCCGTCGAATCGGGAGTG
>CAZOQQ010000038.1:0-12945 GCA_964582075.1 uncultured bacterium
ATGCAGCGGGACATACTCGGGCGGTGCCTGTAGTGCCAGACTGCCTCTACAAGAAGACGCCGGACTAAATTGTTACCGCAACGGGTAATGCTGCCGCGCTTCTCTATGGGATAAGAAGAATGTTCTGATGGAACTAACGTATATAACCCTCTGGTTGTGTGGTCCAACCATTATGTCTAGATGAAAGTTACAGAAAATTCGGGACTTGATCTTCAGGTATCCTGCAGATAATATCGGCTCTTACAGCAGTATCCCCGCGTCAGACAAGAGTCAGATTAAGAGAAGAAACGAGGGTTGTGCGGATCTTCCCGAACAGGGCCTCTGTCATCAGGCTCGTCGGAATGGGGTGTCAAGCGGCAGTTATCTCAAGGTCATTTTGTATATCCGTTGAAAATCATCTGGTATCATATCATACGAATAGATCTCACCATAGTTCATTACAATTCTCGGATATAACTTATAGCTACTGTGAAGAACGATAATACTACTAAGCAATTCTCCCTCAGGAGAAACAACGTCCCATGTCTTTATCCCAGATCCTCCCCTACAAGCCCAGACATTACCATCTGGACCTATACCTAGATCAGAAATGAACGGGTGGTAGTCAGGAGAGTTTGTAACTTGACTCATCGTATTTCCATGTTCATCCCTGTACATGTAGCTTACACTCCAGCTACCTGGGATAAAACTAACTTCATCCAGCACGGGTTCTCTTTGGCGTTCGGAAATGGAGAGCAGGGTATCTGGTTCGCAGAAGTCGTTCTGGAAATAAACGATACATCCATCAAACTACAGCACATCCCGGCGGAATCCCCTCAATTCACTGATTGACTGCTGTTTTGTTATACATTATTATTTTATTTATGTGTAAATAACACAGTAATATTTTCCCACCGCAACAAACGGAGATTCCTATGAAGTTCATACTCGCTGTTGTTTTGTTCTGAATATATGTCTGGCTGCCGGATCAAACTTTGGAGATACCGGTTTTGTCGGAACGTCAAAACCGCCTGCCCCCTTAGACGGTACTCTTTACGAACAACCTTACGATTTTCCGAACCTCACCAACGCCATTTATGTCCACGCGCCACAGTTCGCCAGTGCTGATAATTTTGTATTCACAAGCTCTGCAACCATTAAGAGTATAGCTCTCTGGATGGTGTTTACCACCGCCGGTCATCCTTATGATATTAAACTGGATATCTATCAAGACAACTCTGGAGAGTTTGGAACTCTTGTGTGGAGCGACACGGTTGCTGCTGCCAACCAAACGGAAACCCTAACCGGCGATCAGTCATGGGGACTTGATCTGTATCGAAGTGATCTTCAGCTCCAAAGCTACCCAACCATTCCGGCTGGTACTTACTGGCTGGCTGTATCTGTATTCAGCTCTTCAGATATGGTCGGGTGGCTTGCCTGTGACTCCACATACCTGCCAAACATCAAGCAGAGCAACAACGGTACCTGGAATGATTTTCTTTTTGACTTCTGGTTCGTTCTTTACGATCATGATGTTGCTCTTGCCAGAACAACCTGGGCAGACATCAAAGCCGCTTACTGACGAATACATTCGGAAAATGTTCCAGAGGCCGGGCGAATTGCCCGGCCTCTTTCTTTGTATCAGGATTACTCTATTCTGGCAGTCCTTTGAAAATATTTCGTGCAAGAGCCGGAAATTCAAAAGGGGAAGCACTAAGCGGCATCTTCAGGACGAAAGGAAGCGGTGGACTGGTTTTCACGGGTGGAACAGCGTTAAGAGTATTCTATGGAAGCAGGCGGGCTTAACTCATGAATAGCATCAATCATGCACTCAAGATGCTCTCGTGACTTGTTCAGAAGCTTCAGGTCAACCCGGGAACTCCTCCAGAACTACCGGAACTTGTATATAAGCCCGATGCGGATTACATTCCGTGGCAGGATGATGTTCCGGAGATGCACGAAGGTCTTTGGAGAAATGGCAACAGAATATCCAAAATTGTACTGTTGACACCACAGGTGGAAGAAAACAATTAATCTCTACTGATACATGCATTGGAGGAAAACATGCTGAACAAATTGTTTCAACTGGAGAAGGCCGGAACAACCGTTCGCACGGAGTTAGTGGCCGGCCTGACCATTTTTCTTACCATGTCTTACATAATCTTTCTTCAGCCGGCTATTCTGTCAGGGTCTCTTCTCGGGATGGATACCGGGATGGATTCGGGATCTGTACTTACAGCAACATGCATTGCTGCTGCACTGGCAACGGCGATCATGGCTTTGTACGCAAAGTATCCTATTGCGCAGGCACCCGGAATGGGTGAAAACTTCTTTTTTGTGTTGTCTGCGATTCCCGCAGCCGCTGGTCTGGCGTCTGTTCAATCCGGAGAAACTCATGCCTGGCAGGTTGCACTTGGAGCAGTATTTATCTCGGGAGTTCTGTTTGTTCTGCTTTCGGTTTTTGGTGTAAGAGAAAGAATAATGAACTCGATCAGCATGCAGATGAAAATTGGAGTTGCTGCGGGTATCGGTATGTTCATTGCCTTTCTGGGTCTTCAGAACTCCGGTCTTGTGCTAAATGCTCCAGGGGCTTTCCTGAAGATGAACACGAATTTTGCATCACCGGATATATGGGTGTTTTTCTTCGGGATTATTGTTACCGCTTCTCTCATGGCCAGAAAAGTCAGGGGTGCTGTTTTCTGGGGCATAGTGGGCTCGACGCTTTTTACTTTTCTTCTATACAATGTTCTTGACCAGTCGGCGTACGCTGATTCAAAACTGTTTACTCTTTTTGCTCCATCCAGCCGGATAGTTTCCGCACCTCCTGATATTTCTCACACATTCCTGAAAATGAACATTGCAGGAGCTTTTAACCTTACCATGCTTCCCGTTATTCTTGTTTTTCTGGTTATGGATGTTTTTGATACCATGGGAACACTTGTGGGAGTCAGTGAAAGAGCGGGATTCATAAAGGACAACCGTCTTCCCAGGGTGGAAAAAGCAATGCTGTCTGATGCCCTGGGAACTGTTACAGGGGCTGCCCTTGGAACCAGCACTGTAACCAGCTTTATTGAAAGTACCGTTGGTATTGAACAGGGTGGAAGAACGGGGCTTACGGCACTTACCGTGGCTGTTCTTTTTCTAAGCGCGCTGTTCTTTGCTCCGGTATTTTCCATGGTGGGAAGTTACCCTCCCATTACAGCACCTGCACTGGTTATTGTGGGCTCAATGATGCTGCAGAACTTGAAGAAAATGAATTGGAATGATCACACTGAAATCATTCCGGCTTTTCTTGTTATGATTGGGATACCGTTTACATGCTCAATTGGTGATGGTCTTGCCCTTGGCTTTATCAGCTACCCGGTGATCAAGCTTGTTTCCGGCAGAGGTAAAGAAGTCGGCTGGTTCGGTTACTCACTGGCAGCCGTATTGATTGTGTATTTTGTGCTTGTAAGAGGTGTAGTGTAGAGGGGCAGCTATCGGCATCGGGTCAATATCAGCAGCCCGCTGTTTGTTCTATAACCGGCCGGTGCATAGTTATCCGCAGATCTACTGAAAATTCCCAGTGCTTTATTTCAGCAGCACGAATCTGCTGGAGGGAGTTCCCTCCATGAAGGTTAACATGTAAACGCCCGCGGGCAGCATCGAACAGTCAAGCCTTGTTTCAACTCCGGCCTGAATTGAAACACGCCGTCCGTATACATTTCTGCCGCTGAGATCGTAGATACGGATATCCGATTCGAAAGGCGTCCCGCTTCCTGGCAGTGAAAGCACCAGGCTTCCTCTTACCGGATTCTCGACTATCCGTGGAAGCACCTTTATTCCCGGAGATTCCTGGCCGCCCGTGCCGAGTCCGGACAGATCATGAACGTATATCTCCCAGCCGCTCCCCTCGTTGCCGGCCCAGAACAGATTATCCGAGGTTGAAACCGGCGACCAAGCGGGACCCGCAAACGGGAAAAGCTCAGTCGCAGCGGAGCCACCAAGCGGAAAGCCCATTATTTTCGCAGAGGCTCCACACCCCTGCTGCCAGACCACGCCGGTTCCGAGAGGATCTGGTAATTTACTCAGGAAAGCGCCCGATACGCTCTCTCCTGTTGAATACACGGTCTCTTCACTTCCCCATCCGGTTCCGTTCCAGACTCGCAGATCGATTGAACTGGAAGCACCTGTTTCATCAACCCACAGCAGACAGATTTTGTCGTTTGCAGGATCGGTGTCCAGACTGGGGGAATGACAGAATTCCCCGGAAGAAACCTCAACCGGAGAGCTGAAACCGGATGTGTCACCGCAGCACCACATTATCCTGCTTCCTGAAGGGGACCGCTCCTCCCATGAGAGATGAACAGTTCCCGAATCATCAACTATGAGTTCCGGATTCTGACACCATTTTCCGACGGAACTCATCTGAGCAGTCGGGAACACTCCATCTATGCTCTTCAGCATTACAGCGCCACCGGTCGCGTCCCAGTCCAGCCAGGCCAGCCAGAGCCTGCTGTCCGTGGAGGCAAGGCGCGGACTCATCTGATAACCTTCCTGATCGACCTGCACTTCAACCTGTGAGAAATTGCTTCCGTGGGCGGTTTTTATCCTGTAACTGTAGGTGGATAATTCAAAATCACTCCAGGCTATCCACGGGGATGTATCGTGATAGCACGCGGCAACACCGACATCCCAGTATTCGTCCGCGTCAACGTACATTACAGGCCCCCATCCCGAACCATCTTCGTAAAGACGCGCGGCTATATCGAGCCTTCCATTCTCGCCGGAAAGCCATGCCGCAACCGTGCGTTCGGGGACAGTGTTACTTGAAGCAACATCTGGAAAGCAATCGGAATATCCGCTGGATGAGATATGTTCGTATTCGGAATATCCGGCCCCAGCCGGAAGCAGCGATCCGTTTCCCATATCACTCGAAAGAGGCTTCAGGGTAGGATCCCCAAGCAGAGCGTTACCGTAGAACCATGCTCTCTGGTAGGAGGAAAATCCTCCCTGTGCTTCGTAATTCCACCATTCTCTGAAAGCCTGTCCGAATGTAAGCCCGCTGGCCAGAGGATTGTAAAACTCTTCAAAATCCAGCATCGAGCCGGTTTTCGCGGCACCGGAAATAAGCAATCCGTAATCGGTGCCGAAAAGGTACCAGTTACCAAGGCACCCTTCCTCCACCCATCTGGCGTTCGAACAGCTGAACAACTGCAGAAACGCTGTATGGGGGTTCGTCTGGGCAATTTCCGGAGCCATCACTGTACCCGCCATCCCCGAGGGTACTTTGAAAGTATGACCCCATGGACATGAATGCGCCATAAGATGAACGAATTCGTAGCCGTGATCAAGGTTGAGGAGATAATTTTCTGCGGTTGTCTGACTGGATGAATTGATAACTGTGACATTCGATGAACCGTAAATATCGTCCAGACCGCAATCCGTATAGTAGTTCCAGTCGTCATCGTTGAAGGCCAGGGCTTCAGGGTTCAATCCCATCGCCCCGGTTCTGTAAATATGATCTTTGGCAAAGTACTCCGTAAGGAGAAGCAGTTCGGAACCATAGGCCGTGTGGGCGTCTATCCTGCCAACCCATATCTCAGGCGCTACATCACCGGTGTGTCCATCGTAAAGTCCGTCAAGATCAGAATCCGTCCAGATGCCGTTTAGATCCATCAGGAACAGCTCGCACGGGAATTCCTCGGGAGCCCAGTAATCTTCCTCGAACCACGCACATGGCAGAAAACCGACGAGGATAGCGCCATCAAGGTTCGAAGTTCCCTGCAGGAGGGATTTAATATCCTCAACCGTACCTCCTCCCATGACCTGCAACTCAACAGTCCATCCATCGGAAGCTATATCGCTCTGGAACTGCGCAAGCGGACCTGCAAGAGGGTTGGCAAGATAATCGGCTACAAGTATAAGGACTTTGTTTGCGTCACTGCCCCTGACAGTTGAAACGGTCTCGAATGAAACGGGAAGAATCTCAAGCGGTGATGATTCCGTTTCAGTTCTGCTCAAGACATCCAGACCGGAAGGAATCACTGAATACGCGAGAATCATGGAGATAATTATTGATATCATATTCCTCCTGCACGATGGATAAAAGAGATCATTCATAGAGTTCAATAACACGAAAAATCAACAAGTATTTAATGGGCTGAATGATACAGTGAAGTACTAACCTTCGTCAATCAGATTTTATGTGCTTCTTCTCCCCGGGAAACGGAAGGTATCTATCTGGAAATTGACTGTAGAATTAAATCGTATCCGGACGGAAGGCGTCTTCCAGGTATGTGTCGATGCGAAGATTCATGGACGAACCCCGGACTATCGCGACATCAAAACGTATCTGGCCCGATGGAGGGTTCCTGGTGAGGTAAACCGTGGCGGCGTGAACAAGTCTTGCCTGCTTTTCCGAATCAATTTTCCCCAGCGCGACGGTTGCGGAATTATCGGAAGCGAATTTAACTTCAACGAACGAAAGTATATCATCTTTACTGGCGATTATGTCGATCTCTGAGCGGCGCGTTCTGAAATTCCTGACCTCAACAACCCATCCTCTGTCTTCCAGCCAGAGGCATACGAAGGATTCGGCTTCCCTCGATATCTCACTCAAAACGAAACCTCATCTGCCTGTCATTCTTCATGGGGGCGAATGACATTCTGTGAATAGGCGAAGGACCCAGTTTCCTGATAGCTTCAATATGGCGCTTCGTACCGTAACCCTTGTTGGAGGCGAAACCGTAGCCCGGGTACTTAAGATCTGCCCTTATCATTATGTCATCCCGAGTGACCTTGGCGATAATACTGGCGGCGGCGATGGAAAGGCTTCTGGAATCACCTTTGATGACAAATTCCGCAGGAATGTTCAAATTCTTCACAGGTAAACCATCTATAAGGAACATGTCGGCATGCTCGCCAAGTGCCTCGGCTACCCTTACGAAAGAAAGACGAATGGCTTCAGACATACCAGAACTGTCGATTTCGTGATGTTCAACAATACCGGTTGACCAGCATTCCGATTCCTCGGTAATTATGGAAAACAGCCGTCTGCGTCTGGCATCGGACAGTTTCTTACTGTCGTTGACTTCCCTGAGAATGATATCAGGTGAAAGCATTACCGCCGCAGTAACAATCGGACCCGCAAGCGGACCTCTGCCAGCCTCGTCTATCCCGGCAAACCTGGGATATTTCGAACGGTAGCTTTTATCGAACAGATGAAGCGGAGTTTCCTCTTTATCTGGCGCCGTACGTTCTCTTTTCTTTAATCCTCGCGGCTTTACCCCGCTTGTTGCGAAGGTAGAACAGTTTGGCTCTGCGTACCTTTCCTGTTCTTGTAACTTCTATCTTCTCTATCAGTGGGGTATTGAGCGGGAATATCCTCTCAACACTTACGCCGCCGGATATCTTTCTTACAATAAACGATTCCGAAGCTCCGCCACCCCTTCTTGAAATAACCATACCCTGGAAAATCTGAACCCTGGTTTTATCACCTTCAACAACCTGAAAGTGAACTTTAACTGTATCCCCTGCTTTAAAATCAGGATAGTCATCCCTGATCTGAGGTGATTCAACACCCCTGATAATATCATCCATTTTTCTGCTCCTTCTGTCTATCCGCCTGCCTAAGTGACCGGATAAATCGTTCTCTGATAATTTCTTTGCTCTCCGAATCAATCATATCCGGACGATTCTTTTCTGTCAGCTCAAACGCCTTTCTGAATCGGAACTCTTCGATCTCCGCGTGATTCCCTGAGAGAATAACTTCCGGTACCTTCATGCCCCTGTAATCCGCGGGTCTTGTATACCTCGGGTAATCCAGCAACCCTGTCGCGTAAGTATCCGATTGAGCGGATTCCATTCTTCCCAGAACACCTGGAATCCATCTGAATACCGCTTCCATCAGGAACATCGCGGGAATTTCACCACCTGATACTACCGCGTCGCCCACGCTTATCTCATCCGTTACTGCCGCATCCCTGAACCTCTGGTCAATACCTCCATACCTGCCGCAGAATATTATCATTCTACCGAATTCCGCGAGTTCCCGCGCGAGCTTATGATCCAGTCTTCTTCCCTGCGGGGTCATAAAGATAACTCGCGCATCGCCTCTCCAGGAAATACGCTCAAGGGTTTCGAACAGAGGTTCCGGCCTGAGCAGCATACCTGCCCCGCCTCCGAACTGGTAATCATCAACCGATCCCCTGCTGTCTACAGCCCTTTCTCTTATATCAAGGATTGAAAGATCAACAAGACCATTTTCAACAGCTCTTCCTGCAATCCCGCAATTCATGAAGGGAGCAAACAGCTCCGGAAACAGTGTTGCTACTGCTGCCTGCATTACCGGCTCCTGTCACGGCACGAGGTCTTCAAGTCCATCCGGAAGATCAAGTTCAATTACTTTCTTCTCCCAGTCAATCAAACCTTCATTCATTACCATGATTATCGGAACATGAAACCTGACCCCGTTCTTTTCAACAAGAAGCAGAGGATTCGCGGCGGCAGGTTCAACATCCACAACCGTCAGGGAATACCCGCGTGACAGTATTTCAAAACCGGAGAAGCTGTAAAGCGGGATGAAATCCAGCTTCACTTTCGCCTCAGCCCTGGTAATGTATATTGATCCGTCCCTGCATTTTTCGGCATCATCCCTGTTGCCGATCTCCCTGAATGTAAGGTTGAACCTTGAGTTACCCATAAAGGTGCAGCGACTTACGGTAAGACGCCTTTTTCCGTTGAACAGAACCGTTGTTCCAACCGGTATATCCGGAGTTCCATGCCCCGAAAAGAATCGAACCCTCAGTCCACCCTTCAATCCATGTGTCTTTTCAACATACCCGAGATAAACGATATCGTCGGGTATCGGCCTTCCAGAATCAGTCAATAATTCTGACAGTAGCCTTCTGCTCCAGCCGGGCAGCAGCCGACCTGATTATAAGCCGCATAGCTTTCGCGATTTTGCCTTCGCGACCAATGACTCTGCCCAGATCACTTTCAGCTACCCTCAATTCGAAGACGGTAACATCTTCCTCAACCGTTTCTTCAACGGAAACAGCTTCGGGATCCGCAACAAGTACCTTGGCCATAAGTTCAACAAGCTCTTTCATGAGAACCCTCCAGTTTAGATGCTAATTCAGCCTGCAAACGCACCAGTTCATATCAAGAAGTTTTATTTTGCCCTTTGATGAATACAACTTCCGGTTTAACTTCCTCATCACCGGAAGACAGTTTGTGCCACTTGCTCCAGGTTCCTGTCTTTTTCAAAAGATTTTTAACTGTATCTGAAACCTGAGCTCCCCTGTCAAGCCAGTGAAAAACTCTTTCTTCATCTATCTTAACCTCCATGGGCTTACGAAGGGGATCGTAATAGCCGAAACTCTCCAGGAATCTGCCACCGGTTGCCTTGCGCCTGTCGGCAGCGACGATTCTGAAAGAAGGCTGGCCCTTGCTTCCCATTCTTTTAAGACGAATAATTACCAAACTTCACCTCCATATCAGCGAAATAGCCCGGGAATTCCTGTCGCATTTCCCGATTTCATCCGCTTCATCATTTTTTTCATTGTTTTAAACTCACGGAGCAGCCTGTTCACATCGTTCACCCTGGTACCGCTTCCCAGCGCAATTCTTCTTCTCCTGCTTCCATTGATGATTTCAGGATGTCGCTTCTCCCTTACTGTCATCGAACCGATAATAGCTGACATCCTTGTAAACTGTGATTCATCAATATTCATCCCGGCAGGTCTCATGTTTCTCGGCAGCATTCCAAGAAGATCGGTAAGAGACCCTATTTTACGGATACGTTTCAGCTCTTTCGCGAAGTCCTCAAGTGTGAAGGAGTTCGAAACAAGCTTCTTCTCAAGCTTTTGAGCCTCTTTGAAATCGAAAGCTTCCTGAGCTTTCTCAACAAGTCCCACAACATCGCCCATTCCAAGAATTCTACCGGCAAGACGTTCGGGATCCATTGGTTCGATTCCGTCAACACTTTCACCGGTTCCAATGAATTTTATGGGTTTACCTGTTACCGCTCTGAATGAAAGAGCGGCTCCACCTCGTGAATCACCATCCATCTTTGTAATGACCGAACCCGTGAAAC
The DNA here is from genome assembly GCA_964582075.1 of uncultured bacterium. Classification (GTDB taxonomy): domain Bacteria; phylum Fermentibacterota; class Fermentibacteria; order Fermentibacterales; family JCC-6; genus Aegiribacteria. The sequence goes on from CAZOQQ010000038.1 coordinate 10,058, forward strand.
CGATTCTTTCCTGAAACTTCATTGCCACGTTAACCGCGTCCTGACCGGAAAGACCGTCCAGAACAAGCAGTATTTCTGAGGTATCTATTACTCTGCTGACATCTTCAAGCTCATTCATCAGGTCATCATCCACATGAAGCCTGCCCGCTGTATCCGCGATAACGACATCGTAGCTTCTAAGTCTGGCTTCACTTATAGCGCCTTTCAGAACTGCTGCAGGATCTTTTGTATCTCTTCGTCCATAAAAACCGGCACCAGCGTTATCGGCTACTTTTTCAAGCTGATCGATTGCTGCAGGTCTTTGAAGGTCACATGCCGCGAGAAGAGATCTCTTACCTTTCTTCTCCGAAAGCCACCAGGCAAGTCTGGCTGCTGTTGTGGTCTTGCCCGATCCCTGCAATCCGATCAAAAGGTAAACCAGTGGAGGTTTGCCAGAGAGCTGAAGGGGCGATCTTTCTGTTCCAAGAAGCTGTACGATCTCATCGTTAACTATCTTGATAACCTGTTTCCCAGGCGCCATGCTCCCCAGAACCTTCTCACCCATGGCCTTTTCGCTTACATCGGCGACAAACTGCTTCGCCACCCGGAAATTAACATCGGCTTCAAGCAAAGCGCGGCGCACCTGTCGCATTGCCTGTTTGATATCCGTTTCCGTAAGCACTCCCCTGCCGGTCAGTTTCCTGAAAGCTTCAGAAAGTCTGTCCGTCAAATTATCAAACAAAATTTCCTCCGTCGCTGATGAACATTTCGCCATTCAGCCTGATTACATCTATCAGCACCTCATAGAGCATGCAACTATACACTATTAAACGGAATAGTACAAGCGCAGTATAAACCCTCTTCCGCGAGAACAATCCATTCATCATGCTCAAACTGCAAAAGTACTGTTATTCAGAAAGCGTAAACCACTCCTCAAGGGAACCCTGATCACGCAGCAGACCGTCTATGCGATGGTTTCCGGGCATTCGATAGCCTGCATTTTCCAGCATTAGCTCCGATGTACCGTTTCTGTGACTATTCTTGACCATTTGTATATTTGGTATATATTACAAATATAAATTTCCGCCGAACAAGGAGACCTGCAAATGAAAACCAGATGGAAAACTCCGGTGTTTATAGTCGTGGCATTTCTTGGCGCATTTTACATGCCGCTTGATTCGCCGGTCTTCCGGTCAGGTGTGATGGAATCTCTGTCAATGCTGCAGGAGTACGCGAGAAACCACGTGATACTTTGTCTGCTGCCTGCTCTTTTCATCGCTGGCAGCCTTGCGGTTTTCTTAAAACGCGATTCGGTAATGCGTTACCTGGGACCTAAAGCAAAGAAAGCAGTCGCTTACGCCGCAGCTTCGGTCTCCGGCAGTATTCTTGCGGTCTGTTCCTGCACGGTTCTTCCACTTTTCGCCGGTATTTACAGAATGGGCGCGGGGCTGGGCCCCGCATGCGCATTCCTTTATTCAGGGCCTGCCATAAACATACTGGCCATTATTCTGACTGCAAGAATTCTGGGTTTCAGCCTTGGCCTGGCCAGAGCAGCCGGAGCCGTGCTGTTCAGTATCCTGATAGGGCTTTCGATGCATTTCCTCTATCGCGATGAGGAAAAGAAGCGGGCATCCGGGTTCGTTGACACCCCTGTAGAAAATGGCAAACCTCTTTGGCAGACCGTAATATTCTTCGCGTCACTTGTTGGAGTTCTTGTATTCACTAACTGGAGTAACAGCGCGAATAATACAGAAATAATGAAAACCGTATTCGGAATTAAATGGTACTTAACTTCGTTTTTTGCCATGGCGGCAGCATTGGCTACCTGGCGATGGCTGGGTGTAAAAGCGTGGAAACTGATACTCTCGATTGCCGGAACCCTGCTGGCCGTATATCTGGGAGCGGGCATCACTGGAACATTCATGACAGCGATCATCGGTTTTTCGATAAGTATAGGAACTTCAAAAGGCCAGGGAGCGGAGTGGTTCAATGAAACCTGGGGTTTCGCTAAACTTATACTTCCCCTGCTTTTCCTGGGTGTCATAATTGCGGGTGCTCTTCTTGGCCGTCCGGGACATCAGGGCTGGATACCGGAACAATGGGTAAGCGTCGCGGTTGGTGGAAATTCATTCAGAGCAAATCTTCTTGCTTCCGTCGCGGGTGCGTTCATGTATTTTGCCACCCTGACTGAGGTTCCGATAGTACAGGGTCTTATCGGCTCCGGCATGGGGAAAGGACCGGCACTAGCGCTGCTTCTGGCGGGGCCCGCTCTTTCACTTCCCAACATGCTCGTTATACGCACAGTACTTGGAACAAAGAAAACGGTAACATTCGTGGGCCTTGTAGTAGTTATGGCAACAACAAGCGGAATTATCTTCGGCGCGATAACTTAGTGATAACCACAAGTGAACGGTTTTGTTCAGCCTGACTCAAAAGTCCCTTCCCGGAGATGTGCTGATTCTATTTTATGACAGATGCTAACCTTCAGGCTCTTTAATATAGTTTAGAATCCTATTCCTTAAATGACTGAATGCTGAACCAGAACAGCAGGTATATTTAATTAGTACGAGGTATGGAACTCCAGGATTGACACTTCTCCTGACTGCGAATATCGTGCTTTGATTACAACCAAATAGAGCATTACAGATTGGCTTCACTTCATGTCTGACGAGAAATATACGATCAGTTCCGATAACACCGCTGAAATACGTGGTGTTGCAACTATGACCGCAGCTCTTCTGCTTGCGGTGCTGTCGGATTTTCCGGGATTGTTCGACTCGACTCTTACATCCCGCCTCGCGGTTTATCCTATCTGTGCTTTACTTGTTCTCTGGACGGGCAGAAAACACATTCCCGTATGGGCGGCAACCACCGCAGCGCTTTTTACTGTTCTGCCTCTTGCCGGAATG
>CAZOQQ010000039.1:0-12857 GCA_964582075.1 uncultured bacterium
GAAGAAGAAAAAGTATGAAAAAACCTGGAAGAATAATCGATTTTAAGTATTGCCTTACAACATATCCTGTTACTTTCAGGGATTTCGTCTCAAGCAGAAATTTAAAGAAATGATTTTGAAACATTACCATGATTACAGCAATTGAAAGTGCAGCTGCAGTCAGGTATTCATTCTCAAAAATACGGTTATGGAATTGATGGAGCACAAAAGTAGTGATCCTTAACGATAGCAGGTAGATCAGAGTAGTTTTCATCGAGTCTAAGATGCAGCTTCCGGGTGATTTACCTATTCTGACCATATAGATGAGCATACCCAGAAAAACGGATACGATGAAACCCGCTTCCTGCAGAACGGTGTAGCCTGTCAGTGCCAGGTATCCCTGAAAGACAGGAAATAGAATTACCGGGTATCCGGTTGCTGCATGGTTCTGCATTGCCAGCGTGTATACGATTCCTATCCACATGCATCCCAGAAGGAGGTTGACCCCCGGATGCAGAACAGGCTTTAGCGGAATCCACAGTATAAGCAGAAGTACCGCGGCACCGGTGAAGAGTGTCAGGCCTCTGCCCGTATCGTTTGATGTCACGCCATACCCGTTTTCTTGTTTGAGAGTGTTGATTCGAGTGCGGAGACAACCCTTGAATCGAATTTACTTCCAGTCTCTTCTTTTATAGCTTCGAGTGCGCTTTCCCACCTGGAAATTGAATGGTACGACCGGTCACTTGTGATAGCGTCGAAAGTATCGGCTACAGCGACGATTCTTGTCATGAAAGAAATATCCTCATTACGCAGACCATCCGGATATCCATTTCCATCAAGCCTTTCGTGATGCCCCCTTATTATTCTTGCAACCTCCTCGTAACCTGACAATCCCGAGACAATTCTTGCCCCCTCCACCGGGTGAGCTTCAACGATCTCACGTTCTTTCTTCGTCAGCAGACCCCTCTTCAACAGAATCGAAGCGGGAATTGCCAGTTTTCCTATATCATGAAGTATTGAAGCGACGCGCAGGGTCTGAATATTCTCCGGTGAGAGGTGAAGATACCTGCCAAGTGAGCATGAAAGCGCTGCAACTCTCAGCGAATGACCATGCGTGTAATCATCTTTGGAATCCGCAAGTCTCGCAAGCATGACTGCGGCTGCCAGGAAAGATCTTTCACTGCGCATGAAATGACCAACCGCTTCCCATGTACGACCGAGCAGCAGTACCATGTTATCCAGAAGGTATGAAGGCATCTTTTGAAGAACATCCTTCTCTTTACCTGAAAGCACAATTACCAGATTCTGGTTTTCCAGTAATCCGAGAGCTGTTCCGCTTACGTTTTCAACGATCAGATTCCCGGTAAACCGACCTTTATCAGGTATAGCGCCTTTTACATCTTTATCATCAAGTCCGGATTGTTTTTCTGAATCCCATAGAATCCAGTCGAAGCTTCCGGTTGACTTTGTAAGTACCCGGATGCGGCTGTCAGAATCTTTAAAGATGCTTTTTTGAAGCTCCAGAATGAATTCCTCGTACGATGATGAATTCATCAGGCGCGTGGCCAATCTGTCCTGGTGGCTGATTTCCATTATTCTCCGGGTATTCCGCTGATTCCTGTGGCTGATTGATCTTGCCATGAAAGAGAAACCGGTTAACCCTGCAAAAGCCAGTGTGGTTCCCAGAATCCCATCCTGCAGTACAAGAATTACAGTCAAAAGTGATAGGGGAATTGCCGCTAAATACCCGATCAGTACCCTTCTCGAAAGCTTTATATAATTCGTTCCTTTTATCGAGAACAACATACTGATTACAATCTCAATTACTATCAGAATCGGTATAACTGAAACAATCATCGTCTGATTCGGTATTCCCGCCCCGAGAGAACGGTAGATATAAGGACCTGATTCAAGAATCAGAACCATGAGTATTCCCGATGTAAGGTACCTCCAGAATTTACTGCTGGACATATTTCTTCGAAAAGCGGCACCTGCCAGAATGGAAGCTACAGCAAAATAAACCGTTGGATTGTATGGCCATAGAAAGAAAAGGGAGAGGATAAAAACCCGGCTCATTGAAAATTCGAAGTAGGCTGAGGAGAACATGGGGAATCCTCCTGTGAGAGCGCTGCCAACAGATAGCAGCGCAAGGAAGATTATCTGATCCAGTGCGGTTCCTCCTGAGATATTACTTCCTATGATATCGGATATTATAATCATTTAATCCATTCCGGACGCTAGCACCAGCACAAGGACCAGCTGCCATTCGTACTCAGAGGAATCCACGGCGCCCGATATTCCTATTTGATTGTAGGCTTCAGACAAACAGGTCTGAAGATGAAACGGGCTGATTAGAATCATTGACCAGGCTTCCTGATACCCTCTGCCTCTCCCTATATTTTCGGCGTATACTGATATATCTTCAGGAAGCATTTCAGGCAAGCTGCTAATATTCAGACCAAAATGCGAGAATGATCCGGAAAGAGCAAGATTCTGTGCCCGTATTGCTGCAAGACTGTCCAGTGCTTCAATGGAAGTCAGTGCCTGTATTCCCATGTTTCTTCTTATTGAGTTCAGTTCATTTACAATCTCCGAAGGACAAGCTGCTTCGGAGTCCGCTGTTTTCATGGCTCCCCTGAAAATATCGACCGCAGTTCCTCCCGCTATAACGGGGAAGAGAAGTACTATTGACGGCCCGGAACCTGTCTGCTGCATGACCTCGACCCAGTAGACTCCTTTCACAGGAGTATAGAATGAAAATCGACCTGCTGAATCAGGCACAAGCTCAATAACTTCAAGGTCAGGCGTACTTACTGCTGTCCTCGGTTCGTTCAGAAACTCATATCCATTCATACCGAAGATAACCTCATGTCCCGATTCAACTTCAGGTTCCAGGCCGGAGGGCAGGCAGATGGAGGATGGAGCGGTAACCAGAACCAGATCTCCATCGGGTGTCCAGGGAGCGGTTCCATAGTAACTGTATTCATTCGAAGTATTCTCGAGTACCGACACAAGTTCATCACTGTCTCCTGGGAGAAACCTTACACCGGAAAGGAGGCCGAACCAGTGATCTGAAGCCGCCAGGATCGATAACTCACCACCGGCGGGAATGTAACCGAGTATCGATATATCCGAGGCGAGACTGTCCAGCAGTGGTGTCCGCAGTGGAACATTATCAGCCATTGCCGGGCATATGAGAATGCTAACGGCAGATACCAGACGGAGACTGCTTCTGATAGATTTCATTATACTTGAAAATACTCTTTAACAACAAAATGAAAAGAGGGTTTGGATTTGAAGATCCTTCTTGTACAATCTCCCACAGGCCGCCTGGAGTTCCCAATTTACCCGATAGGGCTGGCATTTATCGCGGGTCAGATTTCGAATCATGATATCAGGGGGCTGGATCTCAGCCTGAACAGGGACTACGAAACGATTCTTCAGAAGGAAATACGCTCTTTCAATCCCGATATTGTTGCTGTTTCTCTGAGGAACATCGATGACAGCTCGTATCCTGTGACCTATTCTTACGTCAGGCCTTTCGCGGAAATAATAAAAGTGCTGGAATACTGGGATGGAATCGTGATTGTTGGAGGCACGGGATTCTCTATATATCCTGAAATCATCATGAAGAAGTATCCCAGAATAGATTACGGTGTACCCGGTGAGGGAGAGATAGTATTTCCCGAACTCATCGAATATCTTGATACCGGTAAGGGGATAAAGGGATGGGAAGGTGGAAGGATTCTGCCATGGAGGCAGACAGACTTAAGCAGACTCCGATCCCCGGATTACAGTTTTATCGATGTATCCCGTTACACTGTCCCGGATGCGATAGGCGTACAAAGCAGAAGAGGCTGCGCGTTCAGCTGTACGTACTGTACGTACAGTTATCTCAGCGGGAGCAGTTTCAGAAAGAGACCTGTAGACCAGGTCATAGGAGAAATTAAAGAGCTGGAAAGACTGGGAGTTACAAGATTTCAGTTTGTCGATTCTGTTTTCAACGCGCCTGAAACGTATTTCGAAGAATTACTCACGGCTCTTGAGGAAGCTGACTGCAGGATATCGTGGAGCGCCTGGCTGGATGAGAAAATCACATCGAATCAACTGAAGAGAATGAAAGCTGCCGGTGCTGTCAAACTGGATTTCTCTCCGGATGCCATCACGAATAAAGGTCTTTCGAAGCTCGGTAAGAGAATGAGGGCCGGTGATATTCTGCCCGCTGTCAGGTCTGCCCGGGAAACGGGGCTTCAGGTTGGCGTTAATTTTTTCAATGGCAACCCCGAAGAGGGTTTCTGGGCATTATTGAAGAAATTACTGTTCATGCTCAGAATAAGGCTTGCATTCGGATGGAAGTCCACATTTATGAACATCGGTACCATAAGGGTATACGCTCATTCTCCACTTGCGGAGTATATGAGAAAAAAAGGTCATGTGAAGGAAGACTGCACTTTCTTCGATCCCGTATTTTTCAGAAGACGTGGTCCGGGAGACTGGTTGTACAGACTTTATCAGAGAGTGCGAAGACTGAGACATGGCTGATTCGGAGAGTACTTTCAGATTCGGGCTGACCGGATGGCCGATAACTTTTTCCCTTTCTCCCCTGATTCATACGGAATTTTTCAGAACAACCGGAATGAGTGGTGAATATCTATCCTATCCGGTATCTCCGGGTGAATTCGGAGCGCTGATTACCGGTTTGTTCGCCGATGGTGTTACCGGCCTGAATGTTACTTATCCACATAAGGTCGCTGCCGCGGGTATTTGTGATGAAGTAAGCGATGATGCCGGAGAGTTGAAAGCGGTGAATACCCTGAAAGCAGCCGATGGATATATTGCCGGCTTCAACACGGATATTTACGGTTTCAACGAATATGTTGATTGCCAGGATCTTCCCGAACCTTTCTTCATTGTCGGCAGCGGAGGAGTCGCCCGGGCAATTGATTACGTCATGCGTGAAAGACATCTGCGATACAATTTCTTCTGCAGGAATCCCGGTGACTGGAGAGGTTTTTCTCCCGCGTTTCAGCTGGATGAGCTGGAAGATTCGTTAGAGCAAACTGTTGGGGGGACAGTAATAAACGCCACTGTTCTGGGTTGGAAAGATGATGATTTGTTCCCGGTTGATAAAACTGTTCTTGAGGGCAGGGTTTTCGCTGACCTGAATTACAACAGATCATGGCGTTGGAGAAACGGTCTGAAGCAACAGAACACGAAAATTTGTACCGGAGAAGTTATGCTTGTACATCAGGCCGCAAGGTCTTTTGAAATATGGACAGGCATAATGCCTGAAACTGCCGGAGTTCTTGCAATCGTTCGTAAGAAGCTGTCCGGATTCAAAGAAGGGTTGTGATAACTTTTGAAAGTTAACAGGAGCTGGATTGAAGATCGTTTGAATCGAGGGTTCTCAAGGGATGACCTCAGAGCTGTTCTGATGTCATCCGATTCCGAAGCCGCTGTCCTGTACAGGGCCGCGAGGGAGGTAAGAAAAGAAATATTCGGAGACAGGGCATTCATCAGAGCGGTAATAGAATTCGCGAACAGCTGCAGATGCAGCTGCCTCTACTGTGGCATGCGTGTGGAGAACACCGATGCTCCAAGGTACATATTACAACCTGACGAGATAGTATCCGTTGCGGGCAGAGCGAAGAGTAACGGTATCAACACCTTTTTTCTTCAAGCGGCTGAGAGTGAAGAGTACAATGCCGAATGGCTTGGTAACGTCATCGGAAGAATATCGGATATGCGGATGATGGTTCTGCTGTGTGTGGGTATTCATAATGTTAACGACCTGGATCTGTGGTTCAGGGCGGGAGCGCGAAAGTTTATTTTGAAGCATGAAACCGCCGATGCAGAACTGTTCGAAAAGATGAAACCCGGATTTACCCTTGCGGATAGAATTAAATGGCTGAAAACTCTCAGAGAACACGGGTATCATATTGGTTCCGGACCTCTCCTTGGTCTTCCCGGTCAGACGGTGGACACACTTGTAGACGATCTGATACTTATGAAGGAACTGAAAGTGGATATGTCAAGCGTCTCAGTGTTCCTTCCCGCCAGGGGAACGCCACTGCAGGATCACCCGGTGGGGGACGTTGGTCTGGGATTGCGTTTCATAGCCGCTATGAGACTGTACCTGAAGAACACATTGATTCCCGCAACAAGTACTTTTGAGAAGTTGCAGAAAGACGGACAGCTTCATTGCTTCGATGCCGGCGCGAACGTAATTACCGTGAACATGACACCATCGGATTTACGCGATGAGTACGAGCTGTACTCGGAGAGGTTCTATGTAGGTCTGGAATTCGCCAGGAATACTATTGGGCGGGCCGGACTTCAGGAAACCACTGAATCAGATCTTCTTGGAAAATAATGTAACGATCTTGCACGCAGTGTGAAATTCCATGCACAACAGATGCCATGTAAGTCTTGATATATAAGATATTCACAAATAATATAGCTATTTTACGGGTCAGATTTGTGGTAAGTTTCTTGCATTAACAGATGTTACTATGAAAACGTACAAAGGCAAACCACTCGGTAAGGGTTCAAAGGGGGCTGCTGTTGTTCTAGCCGCTGCGGCCTTCTCGTCCGTTTTGCTTTCGATCTATCTGCTGTTCGGGTACGCTTCTGACATGTCCGACAGGCAAAGGTATCTTGAAGAGTCCGTTCAGATTTCTCTTTCGGAAAAAACGGCGGCTGATTACGCATCCTTCATGTACGGTTCGGGATTGATCTCTCCGGATGAATTGCTTCCGCCACTTCAGACCGGAGGGTGTACTTCGTATTTCAGAACGATTAAAACAGCGGATGTCGCCAGTCAGATTCTGGAATACAAATTCCCCGGCATTTCCGATCTTTCCGTTGTTCCCGCTTTGCAGGGGATGATTGTGGCGGGAAATACCGCGGACAGCGTAGTAATAAATTATCGTAACCTGAACCGGCTTGACGGAAACTATTCATTTTCAGTGAAGATCTGCTCAAGACCGGATAACTGGATTTTAAGTCCAACCGCTGCGGGAATTGAACCGGTGTGTATACTCGCCTGTGATTATTCAGGAACAGACGGCCTGTTCATTGTTGATAGTGATGGTACTTTCAGAACGGTATCCCTGGGGGATTTTGAACTTTCCAATTCTTCTGTTATCACTACCGGTGTTACCGAATACGGCCCGACGGTTGTTATTACGGATGGTTTTAATTCGGGAATTCTTATCAACCTGGAGACCGGGTCGGGAGAGTATATGCTATCAGCTGCCGGAACCTGTCCCGTCGTAATGCCCGATGGCCGGCTCTATGGCAGTGTGTCTTACGGAAAGCAGAACGATATTTCCTCGGATATGGCTGTAAAGGATGTCATCTTCGGTGATTTTGATCTTGACGGTAAGTACGATGCGGCATGGGCGGGTACCGGGTGTTTTACCTGTTTATCGTCCGCAAGGGATACTGTTGTAACGGACGAATCGGGTACAGGTCAGCTTGTAGCCTGGGGATACATGAAAGGACGAACCGGTCTTGGCGGATTATGGATGGATGAAAACTCCGAACTGACCTGGAGAAAATTCGTAGTTACCGGTTTCCGCGTTCTGGAAAACGCTGAAACGCTGTTTGCCGGATGTGAGGGTAGAATCGTTCCCGACGGGAATAATTTCGCCGCGTTTCGGTACGGTGAGACTGTGATTGCCGCAGATTCTTCCGGGCGGGAAATAATATCCGCAACCAGTGGAATTCCTGGAGATTTTGATAACTCCGGTATGCTGGATATTGCGATAGTAACTGATGAGTCTGTTTCATTGCATCTTGATCCTGCCGGACCGGAAAGCATAATACTGACCGTGGGAATTGCAACCGGTGTAAACGGAAAAGAACCTTCTTCCGATATTCATTGCAGTATTCAGACTTCGGAGGGAATAGCAAACTCAGACGACAGCAGGTCGGAAGGGCGGCAGGACGGATGAGCATCGGCAGATTTCCCAGAGTCATTCTGGCATTTATCGCAGTGCTTCTGTTGTTCTCGGTGGTGTTCATCTCAATGAGGTTTTTTGTAACCCAGAGGACAACACTGGCTGACAGAAGGAATGCACTGATGATAGCATCACACCGTATCTGGGATATCGTTCCTGATGACATGCAGAATGGTTTTTATTCTGAGACGGAGATTGCCGGTAATTCGGATTATCTTGTGGAAATATCTCTCTCAACAGTATCGGATAACGTAAGGGAGATAAGAGTTTCGGTATTTTCTCCGTCGGGAGAGAAAGTAGAACTTGTAAGAGGTGTATACGGAAACAATGAAAAGGAATTTCAAATTGACTATGACAGAACGACTGACTGAATTGAGACGGGAGGGCGGGATGATGAACGGGTTTCCCGAAACAGGCCAAAAGGGATTTACACTTGTTGAATTGATTATTGCCAGTGTGATACTGGCGATGCTGATCGTAACCGTGGGATATTTCTTTACCCAGATGATCGGTAACTCAGACCTCATGGATCAGAGAACCAGGGCACTGGAACTCTGCAGACAGGGTATCGAACAGTACCGTACAATAGATGTAAGTGCACTGAGCGACGGAACATATGATCTTGAAACGATCGATGAATTCGAGAGAGACATAACCATCAGCACACCGTACACTCAGTATCAGGACGCTAAACTTGTAGATTGTGAAGTCAGGTGGAATTCGAAGAATGGTCCTGATTCACTTTCTCTCAGTATTATTTACTGATAGAGCAGGAGGATTCAGATGAGACTATTATCGAAGTGCAGGAAAGGCATGACCCTTGTCGAGATCATGATCGTAGTCGTGGTTCTCGGAGTGATTCTGGGGGCTGTTCTTCTCCTGCTTACCAAAGGTACCAACGAATTTCATTTCTCCAGGCGGCAGAACGAACTTGACATTGCCGGTCGGCAGGCACTGGATGCCATGACCAGCAGTATAATCTGGGCCGGTTACATGCCGCATGGCGGCTGGGAGGATTCCAACTGGCACCCTGTGGTTACAGCTCAGGAATCGATTTTCGTGTTCTACGCGGACTGGAATCCGTTCAAAGTACTTCAACCCACCGATTACAGAACCGTATCATTGAATTCCGAAGGAAGGATAGAGATATCTGACGGGGACGGCAATGTAATGAACGAATCAGGGTACAACATAACTGACCTCAGGTTCAATTACCTTGATGAGGGTGGAAACAATCTCGGATCCAACGTTGATTCGCTCATTCAGAGGGACATGATAAGGCATATTCAGATAGAAATAGAGCTTACCGAAGAGTACGCAGACCAGGTATATCAAACCGTTATGAAAACAACTGTCAGTCCAAGGAACCTGGGAATCAATCATGATATTAACCCCGGATTTTACCCACAGAATGAACCGGAAGGGCGAATAGTGTTCAATGTCGATTCTGATACAACCGGCATTTCTCCTCTTCCCGACGCGAATCAGCAGGCTATGATAAACAGGCTGAGTTTCTGGGGTTACACCCTTACCCTTCTTACTGATTCGCTGATTCCATACTACGATTACACCAGCGTAAATCTTCTTGTTCTCAGAAACATGCAATCGGGATCGCATACTTTCAAAACATTTACCGATTCTTTAACGGTACCTATAGTAACAATGACCGCGCAGGACGCTGTTCAACTTTTTGGAATGGGAACAACTGCCGGTTCAATGTTGGAAGATACTTTGAAGGTTGAGGTTCCGAGCCATCCGGTCAACAGACACCTTAATGGCAAGTTTGTCATGTACACGGAGAATGCCGGGAACTCCGTACTTTCCGGTTTTGCCACTACACCTGATACAACGGTTTTTCTTACCGGAGTAGGTCTTTCCGATACTTACTCCGGAGTGTCGGTAATACGCGATCATAATGAGGCCATGAGGAGGATACACTTCTCTCCATGGGAGGCTACGAAGTATACTGCGGGTGATGGATGGCGCTTCTTCCGGAACGTTATCGAATGGTCAACTTATATTCCGAACTCCCATCATCAGGAGTTGTCAACGATGGAGGATTTTGAAGGTACTCAGCCTACGGAAACCCTTATATCAATCTGGGACGATCCGATTAATCCGATCACCATCGAAGATACTATTCCTGTTTACACTGAAGATTTCGAATCTTTCCCGATAGGTCCTTCGGACTGGACTCTCGTTGAAGGCGGTACGGCAGGAAGGTGCGGCGCCATTTCGGAATCCGGAAATAAATTCCTGAGGATGGACAGGTATCCAGCCGGAACCAATCTTCGTAATTTCGCCGTATGGACTACCGATCTTTCGGCGTACAACGAGAATTCAGATGATCTGGTATTCCGTGTGGATACATACAAGGGCACGTCTGAAGGAAATCCTGGCGCGAATGACGGAATATTCTTCCTTGATACCGACTTCTCAATGGATACGGTTGTTACTGTAGATTTCGAGAACAGGGCAAATGGAGATCTTACCTTCTGGGATGATGTTAACGGAAGGCACAGAATCCATGAGCCTTCCGGATGGTCCGGTGATGGCAAGTTCGTAACACTGGATTCAAGGATTTCCGGTCAGAGTGCCAGTAACAGAATGATGGTAGAGGTTTCTACAACCGGTCATGTAACCGGAGAAAAAATCAATATCACTTACCGCTTTCACGATCACAATGACGCAAGCAGTCCGCAGGACTTTCTGGGCTGGAATGCAAGCGGAGACGTAACCGGTACTTTCGATCAGATTGAGCTTCTGGATCCTTCTTCGTATTCGAATGATGCCTGGACCGAGCGGACAGTGTCCTTCACTCCCGCGACCATGCCCAATCCCATCTACCTTCTGTTCGGTCAGCAGGGGAACCAGCCGGCTGATGATTTTACGTCAAGAGGGGGAATCTCACTTGACAACATAATCGTCTCCATAGGTCATGACGATTCTTTGTTTACTAAAATAGGTGATCCTTCCTTAAGTCCCGGATGGAACAGGGTCTCGATAGACCTCGACGATGCCGCCGTATCATCGGGAGTACAATTTGCTTCCAGCTTCGGAACAGTGCTCAGCCAGGAGGGGAGCGGTTCCTGGAACAACTTCGGCCGATCCTGGGATAACTCCCAGATATGTATTCTTAAAGATATGATATCCGCTGCAGGCTGGTCCCATGGCGAGCTTGTTTCTGCGTCGCAGGGTTATACCGGAGTAGACGACTGGAGTATAGAAGACCTCGGATCGGGAGATTACTGCTGGGGTCTTAGAGGCAAGGATTCAACTTCGTACAGTGCTCATTCCTACTGTTACCTGCAAACTCCCGATATAACTATTCCTGATAACGCGACGAGCGTTGAACTTTCGTTCAAACACAATTTTAACACGGCCGACAACAACGCCGGCGGTTATATTATGATCAGTGTTGATGGAGGTATCTGGAACGTTCTGCCGTATTCTGCTTACTCCGGAGCATGCGGAAACGAACATCCGGCCGCTTCGGGTCAGGAAATATTCTACGGAAACGCCGGAAACTGGCAGACCGAGTATTTCGATCTGTCAACCTATGCAGATCATAGCGTGCGATTCAGATTCATATTCGGCGCAAACAACAGTATGTCAGGCGGAGACTGGAAGCTCAATGATTTCAATATTACCGGGAATATTTCAGGCTGGAACGTAAGCTCGGTTGATTTTCTTGCAACCACGCATACAGGTGCCAATACATGGACTTATAACGATGTGGATATTTACATGTCGTATTGTCCAGACACTGTTTTCGCAGGCGGTGGTACATGGAATACGGATAACATGCAGCTGGTTGCGGAGAATCTATCTCCCGTGGTCACCTGGAACGCGACTGACAGTTTATGGTATTCATTCGCTCTGGACACAGTTTTCTTCCTGCCTGAAAATCAGAGCATGATGATCAAAGTAATGAATCACAATGCTACCGTATCCACAAACAGTTATAACTGGGGTAGTATTCAGACAACCGGAAACACTGCAAGAAACGCTTCCGGCTCTGCCCCCCCCACTTCCCTTAGCATGGGTACATACCTGCCGGTAATCAGGGTGAACACGAATACAGGCCCTCTGAATACTTCTGCAACTGGATTCAACAGTTCAGACATTCCTTTGGACAGCCAGCATCTGTTCTCCGATTTCGAGGGAATTTACAGCCCGTCGAATTTGGGTTCCACAGCCCTTACCAACTGGACACACGGAGGTACCGGAGACGACTGGGAATTCGACAAACCCGTGTTTACACCCGATGTTGATCCGTACCTTACGATGGAAAACGATAACTTTATTGCCGGTACCGACCTGACGGATGACGGCTACTACGGCGACAATTCCCGCTACTGGCTTGTTTCGGAAGGCTACAAAATGCCTGATTCCATTCCGACATCCGTAGTCCTTAGGTATTTCAGGTGCGTCAGACTTGCTCCTCTTGATCTCGGTTTTGTGTACCTGGCTTTTAGCGATACACCGGCAGCCCCGGATTCCCTGTCGGCTGACTGGATACTCGTTCGAACCTACAGTGGCGAGAATCAGGATTACTGGAATTATGAGGATGTTTACGTTACAAGTGAATTCATACAGGCAGCTGCGGCAAACAAAGAGTATTTCTTTGTCAGGTATATCCTTGATTCCAACGGTTCCAACGCGCTGGGCGGATGGAACCTTGATAATGTGCAATTCCTGGGAAGCGATTAACGGAGGTTGATTATGTATAGAATAAGAACAGGAGGAGAAAGGGGTTCCGCCCTGATAGTGGCTCTCATTACAGCCGTTGTGCTTTCAATCCTTGTAGGCGCGCTCTACATGCTTTTCAAGGCTAACGTTGCTTCCTACGAATGGCATAAGGAAGACCTTCAGGCGATGTATACGGCCGAAGCGGGAACAAGACTGGCAACA
>CAZOQQ010000040.1:0-7097 GCA_964582075.1 uncultured bacterium
GGGAAGATACGGAAAATTCAAGGCATGCAGCGCATTTCCGGCTTGCAGGTACTCAAGGCCTCTTGAAGAGGACAAACCTGTGGAATTTGCCGACAGAAAATGTCCCGCATGCGGGGGAAGTCTTCTTCTTAAGAATGGAAGGTATGGAAGATACCTCAGATGCGGGAACTATCCTGAATGCAAGCATACGGAACCGGTTCCAACCGGTGTTCCATGTCCTGTTGAAGGTTGCAGCGGCGAACTCATTGAAAAGAAATCGCGGAGTGGAAGAATATTTTACGCGTGTAACAGGTATCCGGAATGTAAATATGTACTCTGGAACAAACCGCTTGACAGAACTTGTCCCAGATGTGGTTTTCCAATACTGGTTGAACAGAAGAAAGGTATCTGGTGTCCCAGTTGCAGGAAGAAAATTGCGAATTGATTGAGGATTTCTGCAGAGATATTTTCCATGGGCGCAAGCTTTCGGAAAATACGGTAAAAGCTTACAGAGCCGATCTCTATAGATTTCGTAACTGGCGACGTGAAACAAGTATCATTGAAAGTTTTACTTTGAACCAATTAAGAGGATTCCTGCGGCATGAAGCATCCAGAGAACTCGACTCAAAATCACTTGCCAGAGAAGTTTCAACTTTGCGAACATTCGGAAAATGGCTTCTTGAGACTGAAAGACTTTCCACGAATCCGGCAGAATTCATAGTAATGCCGAAAACATCAAAAAAACTGCCGGGTTTCCTGAGCGTCACTGAAGTTCTCCAGGTACTTAACAGTTACGATGTATCGTCCGTTCTAGGCAAGCGAAACAGGGCTGTTGTTGATCTCCTGTACGGGGCGGGGCTAAGAGCTTCCGAAACCGTTTCAGCCGTCCTGACTGACCTGGATTTTCAAACAAGAGAGATCAGAATCATGGGTAAAGGAAAGAGAGAGCGGATAGTACCACTTCCGGAATTAACCTGTAAATCACTGAAGGTATGGATCGCCAGCCGGAAAGAGATAGCGGGTAAATTCACCCTCGACCCGGGTACAGTATTCGTAAGTGTCCGCGGAAGGAAACTTGACCCCAGAGATATCCGGCGTATTGTTGCATACGGTGTAAAAAAAGCAGCGCGGGCAGCAGGAGCGACTCCTCATACTTTCCGGCACAGTTTCGCGACTCATCTGCTGGACAATGGAGCCGATCTTAGAGCGGTTCAGGATATGCTGGGTCACGCCAGTCTTTCGACTACTCAGGTGTATACCCATCTGACAATGGAAAGATTGAGGAAAGCATACAGAAAAGCACATCCCAGGGGGAAAACGTGATTAACAACATGGAAGACAGAATCAGAGTTGACAGAATTTTCGCGGTAATAATCGGAGCAGTAGCCTTTGTAACCTACCTGCTTACACTTGCTCCCAGTGTTAGCTTCTGGGATAGTGGTGAGTACCTTACCTGCGCCTGGACTGCGGGTGTTCCGCATCCACCCGGTGTTCCTCTTTTTGTTTTACTTGGCAGATTCAGCACCATCGTATTTTCTTTCATTACCGCGATTGCGGTGCGGGTTAACCTGCTGTGCGCGATCGCGGGAGCGTTCACTGTTTCCATACTGACTCGACTCGTTCAGCGCTGGGGAAACAGAATGGGTTTCACACCTCTCTGGTACAGGCCGATGTCGGTTCTTGCAGGTCTCATCGCGGCTTTCAGCTATACGATATGGCGCAACAGTAATGCAACGGAAACCTACGCAACAGCCCTGCTTCTGACATTTATCATAATATGGGCATTCGACTGCTGGGTACAGAAATATGCCGAGAAGGAGCATGAGGAGGGGAAGAAGGATCATGGAGGCTGGGGGGAAGCGCGATATCTGCTTCTTATTTCCTACCTTATCATTCTGGCAATTGGAAACCATGGCAGTGTGCCGTTCGTTACCGGTCCTCCCATGCTGCTGATGTACATTATTTACGCGTTCAGAAAAAAGACTGATATCTGGAAACGGGCATGGTTTCTTCTAACTATTATAGGGCTGGTAATACTTGCTTTCAGCATTCATCTCTATATGCCTATCCGTGCTGTTCAACATCCCGAAGTTAACGAGACAAACGCTGAGCACTGGTACACCTTTGAACTGGCTTTCTCTCGCGATCAGTACGGGCATACATCCATTTTTGACAGGAAGGGACCTTTCCTTGATCAGATGAAACTCTTCATGAAGTACCTCTCATGGCAATCGGGCAGGGTGGATGACGGATGGGCACGCTACATAGGAACCACCGCAGGTACCGCAGCGTCCATGATAATGAAGATACTGCTGATATTCGGAGCGATTTACGGACTTGTGGTACTGGGCATGAAGAGGCCGAAACTGCTGATCTACCTGGGTTTCCTATTTTTGATGTCATCGGTTCTTTTCATTTTCTTCATACTCAATTTCAAGACAGGTCTTGAGGGGACGACATTTGGTGAAGTCCGGGAGAGAGACTATTTCTTCGGGGCAGCCTTCTCCCTTTTTGCTGTATTCGCGGGGATTGGCCTGGTATCGCTGTTCAAGGATTTTCTCTCAAACAAATCCCGACTGGCCTGGGTTACATTGCTTATACCCGCTTTGTCATTCGGGGTCAACTACTACAGATGTGACAGGTCAAAATCACTTTTCGCGCAGGATTACGGCGTGAATTTACTTGAAAGCTGCCCTGAGAATGCTGTTCTCATAACAAACGGTGACAACGATACGTTCCCACTGTGGTTCGCTCAGGGAGTTCTTGGAGTTCGGAGAGATGTGATAGTAAGCAATCTCAGCCTGATGAACACCAACTGGTACGTACAGCAGCTGGTGGACAGGGATTCTCTTCTGCTGGATTTTGATGACTACGGTCTTGTGGACTCACTGCATCCCGTTTACATATGGGGGCCCCACTATTTCCATGTGAACGAACGTGGACAGGCTATTTCATCAGCCCTTGACGGAGATATTCTCCGTGTAACTTTCAACCAGGTTTGGCCATGGTCGATAAATAACGGAAACCTGTCAATAGTTATGCCAACAGAGGGGATTCTGAACAACGGAGCACTGACGATGCAGGATCTGGTGCTGCTAAACATGTTGAAGAATAAACCTGTTCACGGTCGCGAAATATACTTTGCAGGTACGGTGGCACAGGAAAGCCGGCAATTTCTCGAGAACTATCAGGAAATGGAAGGCATAACGTTCAGAATAACGGAGCACCCCGTCATTGATGCCGTTAACAGCGCCAGGGGGTGGCAGCTGATGGAAAGCTATAAATTCACCGGAGTTACAGATCTATCAATCTATAAAAACAATGAGGCCGTGAAGCTTCTTAAAAATTACATTTCCTCCTACCATCGGCTTGCCTACCAGTATCTTGCCAGTGGCAGTCCTGACAGTGTTCAAATGGCGCTTGACAGATCGAAAGAGTTGTTTATTACACTTCCCGACGACTGGGCCGAGATACTGCCGTCAAGAAGTATGATTGTAAGCAAGCTTGTCGATGGACTTTACTGTCCCGCTGTCGCCGCCGATACTCTTTCGACCCTTGCCGAAGAAGCTGCTTCGGAAGCCAGAAGGCTGGGGAACCAGAATCTTCTGCAGATTTCCTTTTCGATCGAGAATATGGCCTCGGGTTCGAACGGTTCATTCGGGTACAGACAGGAAATGGAATACAGAAATCTTTTCGATACTCTTGATGACGGTTCCATTCCATTTGTCTGGATGAGGATTGAAGTATCATTGATGTTCTCGGATTACATAGGAGCATGGAAGATACTCGATGAGATGATTGTACCGGAGGATTCGCAATCCCGTAAGATAGCGACTCTTGTACGTACTACACTCGCAGACATTCTTGGAAATTCCAGGACAGGCGCGAGGGTTAATCCCCGCGATATAGGGCTCTCAGTATTTTTTGAATCAATAAACCCGGACAATTCCAGCGAAATTGAACTCAGGGACACTGCTGATGCCGCGTATATTCTTACCGGTATGATAGATCTGGCATCCAGGGGACATATAATGTCATCCATCGCGGTGGGTCTTGTCCTGTCGGAATACATTGATGATGAAACCGAGGCCGCGATGATTGAGGGATTCGCGTATCGGCTCCTGAGCGATAGCCACGACGAATCCGTAGAATGGTGCGAATGGTTCGTTACGGAAAAGAACAGGGTTTCCCCTGAAGATATGGCATGGATGGCAGCCAGGGCCGGAAGACCTTACATGCTGTATGCAGCTCTGTCTGAAAGCGATAATATCTCTGAATCGGCCCTTTCCGGAATTCTTCAGAATCCAGTATCTTATACCGAATCTGTTCCGGATCCAGGCAGAGGCTACGGAAATTATGCATGGGTTAACAACCTTAACGGAGGATCATGATCGAAGATATTCACGCGACAACGGTAATAGGGATAGTGCGTAACGGAAAAGCCGCGATGGCTGCGGACGGCCAGGTGACCTTCGGCGAAACGATAGTAAAGAGTACGGCCCGGAAGGTTCGGAAGCTTTACTCAGATACTGTTCTTGTTGGTTTCTCCGGCACCGGAGCGGACGCTTTCGCCCTTCTCGAAAGACTTGAAGAAAAACTTGAAACTGCCAGGGGAAACCTTCCAAGAGCCGCAGTGGATCTTGCCCGGGAATGGAGAGCCGATAAGTATCTAAGACAACTGCAGGCTCTCATTGCAGCCATTGACAGAGAGCACGCATTGCTGATTGGCGGCTCGGGAGAGATAGTTGAGGCGGAGGACGGAATCGTGGCCGTAGGTTCGGGACAATCATACGCGATTGCTGCGGCAAGGGCTCTTGACATTCACACAAAAATGGGACCGGCAAAGATAGCAGGCGAGAGTCTGAAAATAGCTTCAGGCATATGCATATACACCGGCGGAATAATCCAGATCGAGGAGTTAACCTGATGAAAAGAGATCTTACTCCGGCTCAGATCGTGAAATGGCTGGATCGTCATGTCATAGGTCAGGATGACGCGAAGAGATCTGTGGCTATTGCACTTCGAAATCGATACAGGAGAAGGAACGCGGATGATAAAATAAAATCCGAAATATATCCCAGTAACCTGATCATGATGGGGCCTACCGGTATAGGGAAAACTGAAATTGCGAGAAGACTCGCCAACATGACCGGTGCCCCTTTCGTGAAAGTTGAAGCAACAAAATACACCGAGACCGGTTACGTAGGCAGAGACGTGGAATCAATGGTAAGGTCACTCGTTCGACAGGCAGTGAACATGGAAGCTGAAAAAGCTGCAAAAGAACGTGAAGATCAGGTAAAGGAAATTGTTAATGCCAAGCTTGCCGAAGCACTGAAACAAAACGGATTCGATTCCATGACTGATACTGAGATAATCAGGAAGATAGACAATGGACTCCTGGAGGATACTGTAATAGAGCTGACACTCCCCGAGCAGATAGCACACATGGAGATAATGCCGCTTCTGCCGGGAGCAGGATTCGATAACCCGGCTGGCGAAAGTTTCAAGAACCTGATGCAGAAAATAATGGGCAGCAGGCGAAAGAGAAGAAAACTGACACTATCGGAAGCAAGGGAACGACTTCATGATGAGGAAATGCAAAGACTCCTTGAAAACAGTGACCATATTCCCAGAGGATTGAAACTGGCTCAGGAAGAAGGCATAATATTCATCGATGAAATAGATAAAATCATCGGTATTAATGAAAGTAAGGGCCCTGAGGTTTCCAGGATGGGTGTACAGAGAGATCTGCTTCCTATAGTAGAAGGATGTACGGTGCATACCCGGTACGGCCCGGTTATTACCGATCATATTCTTTTCATTGCCGCAGGCGCTTTCCATGGCTCCAGTCCGTCTGACCTTATTCCAGAGCTTCAGGGACGTTTTCCTATGAGGGTGGAACTGGTTCCTCTTTCAGAGAATGACCTGTTTCGGGTTCTCACTGAGCCCGAGAATTCTCTTTTGAAACAGTATACCGCTCTGCTGGAGGCCGACGGAGTAAAACTCAGGCTCAACAGAAAAGCCGCACTGGAAGTTGCCAGAGTAGCGAATTATCTTAACAACGAAACGGAGGATATTGGTGCCAGAAGACTCAGGACTGTATTAAGTTACCTCCTGGATGAACAGCTGTTTGGAGCACCGGATCTGGTGCATGGAGATGTGAATATTACAGGTGTCATGGCTTCAAGAATTCTGCTAGACCTTGCTGATCGCAGAGAAGATGGTAATTATATACTGTGAGTCTGGCATGACAACACTACCGAAATGGGGTTAAATGCATAGATCGGTAAACGAAGTTGCTTATAAAATAGTCTATTACGGACCTGGTCTTTCAGGCAAAACTACAAACCTCAGAAGAATCCGAGATTTAATCGGGCCGGAACACCGCGGCAGACTGGTTACTCTATGCACCAGGGGCGAGAGAACTGTATTCTTTGATTTTCTTCCAGTGAATTTCGCTTCTATTGGAAACGACAGGGTCAGACTTCATCTCTATTCAGTTCCCGGACAGGCTTATTACTCACTCAGCAGAAAAGTAATTCTTGACGGGGTCGATGGTCTTGTTTTCGTAGCCGACAGTCAGACCGAACGTATTGACGCCAACCTTGACAGCATTGAAGACCTCGAAAACAATCTGAAATCGTACGGAATGGAGCTTAGTGAAATCCCGACTGTATTGCAATTCAACAAACGTGATCTTCCTTCGATAACATCTGTCGAAAAGATGGAGAAGCTTCTGAATCGCTACGAATGGCCGACAATTGAATCGGTCGCGATAGGTGGCTCCGGGCCTGTGGAAACACTGAAGATCATGTCCACTATAATTGCGAAACAACATTCCGGTTTGCTTTCCTGATAATACGGGGAAGTCTCTTTACAGATGAAAGATGTTTCTGAACAATGTCCGTTGGGATAAAGAAAGTACTGATTATTTCGATTCTCTTGGTTGCGGTTGCAACCGGTTTCTTTTTCAGAAAATGGTTCGCGGATAAAATCATGCCGCCTGTACACAGGATGCAGAACGAAACAACACAATCTTACAGGTACGCAAAATTGATTTCTGAGAACGGCAGTATTCCGGAACTGGATACCCTCGTCATGTACCCGGAAGGAATGCA
>CAZOQQ010000040.1:7197-12487 GCA_964582075.1 uncultured bacterium
AGAACGGCAGTATTCCGGAACTGGATACCCTCGTCATGTACCCGGAAGGAATGCATACATCGGAAAACTCCATTTTCGAGGAATACATAGCTGGAGGATTACACAGGATCACGGGTGGTGATTTTGATGATTTTATCCGAATGTTCTGTCTATTATTCCCACTTCTCGCCATACCTTTCCTGTATTTATGGATGCGGGCCTCAGATTACAGTACAGCTTATTCACTTGCGGGTTCGTTCCTCTATGCCTTTATCTTTCCGGCTCTTCTGAGAACACGTGGTGATTCATTCTATCGAGAAACTGTCGCGCTGCCAATACTTATTTCCCTTGCCTGGCTAACGGAGAAGGCTCTTTCGGATCGGAGTACTGCCCGCAAAACTCTCACAACATCAATAGCGGCAGGAGGGGTTCTCTTTCTTGCCCTTGCCGCCTGGAAAGTATCGGCCTTCATCGCGTTCTTTCTCCTGCTCTATCTCTTCTGGAGAAACAGCCTTAAAGGTAATGTCCCTTTCGCGCTGCGTGCTTCTCTTGCGACGGCACAGATCTCGGCGGCATTAATCCTTTCTCATATGAGACATGACGGAGCCATTGTAAGTCCTTCATCGGTCATGGCTGTTCTTCTGTTTCTCCCGCGATTCGGGAAGCTCAGGGTACCGATTGCCGGAACCCTTCTGGCAATTCTTTCGGTTTTCGCGGGAAACGGTTCCGGTGGTCATGTAAGTGCGGTTATTACGGCAAAGCTTCAGTACCTGTTTTCGCACCCCTCAGATCCTTCCTTGCTTTCCGATGATGCAAGGCTGTTCTGGGTTCCGGGGTATACCAGCCCGACACCGGCGCAGATACTGCTGATATTCGGTATACCCATAGCTGCCGCGATACCTGGAATAATGGTATTCTGGAGGGAGAAGAAAGGGAAGCTCATATTCTGGTTTCTTTTTCTCTCACTCGCGGGATATCTTTTCTTTGACAGACTCCTGGTCTTTCTCGCAATAGCACTGATCCCGGTAATTGCGCTTTCGATGCGGAGAAAACGACTTTTTCTGCCCATTGTGGTACTTATACTGCTGCAATCGATTATACCGGCAACTCTGGCGGAGATCGTTTCGAAAAGCGGTCTTCAATTCAGGAATACATCCTCATTGCTTAATGACACCGAACTGGATTCTTTTCTATCGTGGCTTCAAAGTGAGACAGAGAGTGATGAAGCAGTGATGAGTTTCTGGCATATTTCGGGTCTTGTTTCAGCGTACGCTCAAAGACCTGTTGTAACGACTACATTCTTTGAAGACACCGGCAACAGAAAAAACATCGTAAGATTCGCCCGGACAATGTTCATGCCGGAGGACAGCCTTGTAGCATTTATGACAGAGAAAGAATGTCAGCTTGTTGTATATCAAGCTGATTTTCTCCTTGATAAAAGCTCTTCCGGGCTTTTGTACCTGGCAGGTCTTGAGAGCGTACCGGATGATGCAGTAGCCATTTCCATGCATTACATGCCCGAAAATCTTTCTTCACTTACTCCCGTATTTCAAGGTCCTTCACTTCGTGTATTTCGATTGGGAGAACGGAGTACCGAACGGCTACCAAGGCAATTCCTTTTTGTTGATCGCTACAGGCATTGCTACGACGGCTACGATTATGCCAGAGTGCTTTTATCGGATCCCAGAGCATCGTCGGGATATCTTGCCGACAGAGGAATAGAGATGGACGACCCTGACATGCTCTCAGCAGCTCTTTTACTGGGCCTGTACGGAAGCGGACCTCCGAACGTGACGGAGCAGATGCTCAATGACCTGATTCAGTTGTATATTCAGGGAGTGTACAGTCTCGATTATCTTGCTGAAGATATTAACACTTTCTCTTTCTGGTGTGGCGAGAGACCTGATTTACGGCTCCTTCTGGCAAGATTTTTCGCGTCCGAAGGACAATTCGGGAAAGCGGAAGTTCAGTATCAACTGGTGCTTGAAGAAGATCCGGATAATCTACAGGCAACTGCTGAATTAGGAATGGTTAGAGATGAAAGACGAAATGAGACTCAAATTCGTTAAAATGAGCGGTGCCGGGAATGATTTCATTGTTTTCAACAACATGGATTCATCTCTTGACGGTATATTAACTGAACAGTTTATCAGATACCTGTGTTCAAGAGGTATCTCGGTAGGAGCTGACGGTGTACTTGAACTTAAAAGTGATTCCGAATATCCTTTTCTCATGAAGTATTACAACAGCAATGGAAAAGTTGCTGAGATGTGCGGAAACGGTGGCAGATGCGTTGTGGAATTTGCAGTTCATTCCGGGTTGGTTCCCGACGGGAAGGCATTCAGTTTCAGAAGCGACGCGGGGATTCATTACGCTAAGAGAACAGGACAGGATGCGGTAAGATTATGGATGACCGATCCGAAAGTTCATTTCCTTGATCGTAAGTTCGATCTGAATTCTATTTCTTTGCATGTTTCATTTCTGAATACCGGTGTACCTCACGCGGTTGTATTTATGGATGAAGCGGAAAATATTTCTTTCTCGAACTTTGCGCCTGAACTCAGAAGGCACGAAATGTTCGGGAAAGAAGGTGCCAACGTAAACTTCGTATGGCGAAAAGGCAAATCAGAACTATCCATTCGAACCTGGGAAAGGGGTGTCGAGGGCGAGACACTTGCCTGCGGCACTGGAGCTGTGGCCTCGGCAATATGTGCAGTGGATAGTTTCGGATTCGATCCTCCCGTCAATATCGAAGTTAGGAGCGGTAAGGTTCTGAAAGTTGGAAAAAGCGATCGGGGATGGTGGCTGCAGGGAGAAGCAAGAATTGTATATTCAGGACTGATAGAAAACATCGCGAATGAAGCCTTGACGGTGGTTTCGTGAAGTACTGTTCATCTTATCGAATAGGAGCGGGTATAACTCAGTTGGCAGAGTGTCAGCTTCCCAAGCTGAATGTCGCGGGTTCGATCCCCGTTACCCGCTCCATTATTCTGATGTTTACGGTTATTCTGCTTATCCCAACGGTTACGACAGCTTCCGATAGCGAACAGCCGGATTTCTGGTTTGAAGCTTCCGGATGCAGTTTACAGAACGATCATTCAATATACTCTTCCATGAGCGAAGCGGAACTCATCAGGCAAATCAAAAACGGTAACATTAAAAGTCTGGTACCCCTTCTTAGCCTGCTCGTTCACTCCGGTAGAATTGAAAACGCTGAAATCTGGATGGAAACCCGTGGAAAGACAGCACCGGTTACAAGAAGAGATCTTGCTATAGCCCTTTCCTGGTACGGTCGCTTCGATCTGTATGGAATTATGTCGGTTGACTTTGCCATTCCTCCGGATATTGAAAACGATGATCTGGCATCAACCATTTCCGCAATACTTTATGTGGGATGGATGAATACTTCGACGGATGGATATTTTCATCCAGGGTATTTCATTGGACTTTCCGAACTCGAATACGTTTCGAAGGATTTCTTTCCCTCATCTTTCCACTGGGAAAAGGACTGGATCGGAATTGAGTCACTCGACAGCCTCTTTGCTGCGGGAGCCAGGGAAAGAACCCCTGAAAATGGTTGAAGCGGAAAAGGGAATAACGTTTCTGAAGCAGCTGAACCATGAAATTCAGAAAATAGCTCAACAGATAGCAGGGAGTTTCGCTGTTCTTCCCGCCGCTGTATCATGGATACGTTTTGTTGGAGCCATTATCGTAATCCTGATAATATACAGTGTACTGTCTCTTGATTTACTGTTCTGGATACTGCTCGTTTGCGGGATCTCCGATTATCTTGACGGCTGGCTGGCAAGAAGAATTAAGAAAACTACTTATCCGGGCAAGGTAATGGATTTTACAGCGGACAAGCTTTTCATATCCGTCTCATTGATAGCTCTTTCCTTCTCACTTGGAGTAATTGATACGGTGGTTGCGAGCGTACTTGTCGGATACCATCTTCTATTGCTCTTCTCACTCGCGGTAATCTCCTGGAGTGTTCACATCCCGGTTGTGACTATTACAACCGGCGAACGCCTTGCAGTGTTATTCAGTTATCTTCTTCTGATAACGGCCGCCGGTAAATTAGCGTTTCCTCAGAAGCTCATATTCCACTCTCTCTACGCTCCATTAACTATTATTGCATTACTTTCGGCTTTGACCGGCCTTTTAAGTTATCTTCGACTTCTGAAAAGAATGTTTTCAAACTTTCTGGAGTAAACAATGTTTTTTAGCTGTTTTCTTCTATTTTCAATATTTCTGTCATCTGGAAGTGATCTGGAGATTGCAGGTAAATATGTGGAAACCGGACGAGCCTACAGTGAAGACAACGATGCTGCCGGTGAGGTCAGAATTCTTACCAGATTCCTTGAGGAAGCTCTATACTCCGGTAACAGTACACATGCGTTGAATCTGATCCTGCAGCTCGAGCAATTTCCTCTAAAACCCTGCTATTTTGATTTCTGGTACGCGAGGTTAAGCTGGAGTTGCGGCCTTCCGGAATATGCCTGCAGCGCTCTTGATTCAATCCATGGAGACCCATGGCTGGAAAACAGGGCAAACGGCCTCTCAGCACAGCTGAGGGGTAACGGAAGCAGGGCGGTAGAAATGTTCGAACTCTCACTGGATAATGCGAAATCCTCAAACGAGCGATTCTATTCCGCGCTCGATCTCAGTTTTGCGCTTATTCAGACAGGAAAATTCGAAGACGCGGAAAGTGTGGCGTTCTTTCTTTCCAGTAATTTCCCGGGAGAAGGTTTGCCTGTAATTTCACTCGCGCTCAATTTTAAGGAGCAGAACAGGTTCGTCGATGCGATGTCCATACTTCAATCCCTTAGTACCGGAGATGGATACACTTCGATAGTAAAATACTTTGCGGCAACTCTCTTGGAGGATTTGGAATGAAAAGGGTATTTGGAAAGCTGTTTGCAACAGCAGCGAGAAAATCAATAAAAAACATTAACAACAGGACCATCCACTTGCCCGATGACATTCTCGATCCAACTGCTTTTCTCATTGTCTCCGGACCACTGGTATCCGATGTCTGGCCTGCGATCTACATTGCTAACACCCTCCAGAAGGCGTTCCCCGGGAAAGATATCACCGTTATATGTAAAACTCGTGACAGCGGGCTTTTTAATATGCTTACGCTTCGCCCCTCGGTTCATTCGTACACCGATCATCCGAAAATACCTGACGCCCTGGAAAGCGGTTCCTTTCCGGACGGTACCGTTCTGGTATATCCCTATACAACTGTTAGAAACGATATGCAGAACATTCTCTGTTCTACATCCTGTGGAATAAGGATGGCTCCACTCAG
>CAZOQQ010000041.1:0-12442 GCA_964582075.1 uncultured bacterium
CGGGTAGAAACCTTTGTAAAGCAGAGTTTCATAGCTTGCATATGATTCTGTGGATATCTCGGAGCAGGAAAACGGCAACAGAGTCAGTATTGCAACACGACCTGCCAATGACTGGCTGATCTTCTCTGATAGCAGGAAGTTCTGAGAACCTGTAAGAATATACTGACCGGGTCTGTTCTTCTCGTCAACAATAACCTGGATATATGAGAACAGTTCTGGTACATATTGTACTTCATCTATAACCGCGTCGTCATAGGTCAGTAAGAAACCCCGGGGATCTTCTTCTGCAAATCGCCTGTTATCTGGTAATTCAAGTGAGACATATTTCTTCTCGGGAAAACAGTGCTTCACCAGTGTGGTTTTTCCGGACTGTCTTGGGCCATTGACGGACACAACAGGAAACTTTTCAGATAGAAACAGAAGCTTCTTCTGCATATTCAACGGGAATAGGTTGGACATATTGCAACTGCTACTTTCAATTTGTCCATGAGGCTTATGACCGTTTGCGAGCGAGTGATGTTTAATATGATTGTTGAGCAGTACCTCAGAGACGAATAACAGTCAGGTTTCAATTGATCTGAGGGCATCGTGATCGCGCCATGAGATCACTGATGTGCCAGCTCTATCGTATGAGCGGTCTCCCCCGTAAACAAGGAATGAGTCATCTTCCGAAGCAAGCTTCTTCCACCAGTCGAGGCCCTTGAAAGAGTCAGCGGCAACTGTTTGTCCCGATTTCATTTCAACAGGAATAAGTACGTCTCCTCTGTCAACAATCAGATTAACTTCATGGCCGGCTCTGTCTCTCCAGAAGTTGAGATTACTCCTTCTGCCTGCATTGTATCTGGTTTTCAGCATTTCCGAAATTATCAGGTTCTCGAAGAGAGGTCCTCTCATAGATGAAAGATTCATCGCTCTTTCCGTCTCTATGGAAAGAAGCCATGAGGCAAGGCCCGTATCATGAAAATAAAGCTTCTGGGATTTGATTAGTCGCTTCCGGAAATTCCTGCGGTGCGGGCGAAGAAGAAAGACAATGTAGCTGGCCTCAAGAAGGGATATCCATTCCCTTGCCGTGTTGTGGGTAATGCCCGCATCTGCTGCTATGCCCGACAGGTTCATCAGCTGACCGATCCTTGCTGCACATAATCCCACAAACCGCTGGAATACACTCAGATCTCTCACATTTATCATTCTGCGGATATCTCGTTCCACATAGGATCTGATGTAGTTACCGGCCCATATGCCGGGATCAAGTTTCCGATCATGTATAGGAGGATACAATCCGCTTAATAGAATACCATCAAGGGTATATGATGGAATGGTTTCGGACAGTTCGAACAGGCTGAAAGGCAGCAACTCAAGGTGAGCTGCTCTACCGGCGAGGCTCTGAGTTATTCCTGATAGAACCCCAAATCTCTGACTGCCTGTAAGAATAAAATCACCGGTGCTGCTGCTGAAATCAATTCTTTCCTGCATGTAAGACAACAGATCAGGACAGTGTTGAACTTCATCTAAGATCGCACCATCGGGATAACGATTAAGAAACAGCCTTGGATCCTCGTTTGCTGAAGCACGCATATCAAGATTTTCCAGAGAAACATATTCCTTATCCGGAAATGCACTTTTAGCAAGAGTGGTTTTGCCTGATTGACGTGGTCCCGTGATTATCACTACAGGATAACCCTGGGCAAGTTTCTTTACCGTTGCTTCAGCTTCTCTTTTAATCATGTGAACATACTAAGTGCAGTTGTGCTAATTGTCAATACAATTCTCAATCCGCACGATTAAATACCTGGCAGGTTTCCCAGACCATATAGATACTATTCCCGGCCAGGCTGCCCTACTGAGCCAGCTCCGGGTCCAGTTCTATCGCCTTTTCATAATCGGCATTCGCGTTCACTGTATCGCCTGAAAATTCATAAATCCGGCTTCTGAGATAGTACGCTTTGGCTAATTCCGGGTCGATTTCGATAGCTCTTGATAAATCGGATAAAGCCTCGTCGACGTTCTCAAGCATACCGTAACAGTAACCTCTCCAGTAGAGCGCGTCGGTATCCTCCGGTTCCAGTTCCAAAGCCCTTGAATAGTCTGTTATAGCTCCATCATAATCCTTAAGCGAACCGGAGCAGGAAGCTCTCCAGTAAATTGCGTTTTCGTTATCCGGATTGATTTCTATGACTTTTGTAAAATCGGATATTGCAGGAACATAATTATCCTCGGAATAGTAACAGCGCCCTCTCATATACATTGCATCCATATCATCGGAATCTATTTCTATAGCTCTTGTAAAATCGGATATTGCAGGGATATAGTCTTCCTCGTAAAAGTAACTGTAACCTCTCCAGTATATTGCATCCGCATCATCAGGATTGAGTTCTATGGTCCTTGAAAAGTCAGATATCGCATCATCATAATTCTGTATATTGAAGTAGATGAAGCCTCTCCAGTACAGCGCGTCTAAATCGTACGGGTCGATCTCGATATTTCTCGAAAAGTCTGAAACCGCTTTATCGTATTCCTCCAATAACAGATAACTGCGACCTCTCCAGTACAACGCATCCGGACCATCCGGGTCTATTTCAATAATTTTCGAAAAGTCTGAAACCGCTTTATCGTATTCCTCCGATAACAGATAATTACGACCTCTCCAGTACAGTGCGTCCTCATCATCGGGAACAAGCTCAAGAATTCTTGATAAGTCAGTTATCGCTTCGTTATACATAGACAGCTTCCCGTAAGTATAACCTCTCCAGAATAATCCGTAAGCATCATCAGGGTTGAACTCAAGGAATATTGAAAAGTCGGAAACCGCCTGTTCATAGTTCCCGAGGAACTTGTTACCGAGACCTCTCCAATAGAAGGCATCAGAAATGTCAGGGCTGATTTCAATAAAGGTTGAAAAATCTGAAACAGCCTGTTCGTAATTCCCATTGTCATGGTAACTGGATCCTCTCCAGTAGTAGGCCTCAGAAAATTCCGGGTTCATCTCGATCACTCTTGATAAAACTGTAATCGCCTGTTCATAATTTCCAAGATAATAGTAACAGACGCCTTTCCCGTAAAACGCATCTTTAAGCCCGGGATCCAGTTCTATAGCTTTCGAATAATCGGAAAGTGCCTGTTCATAATTGCCCAGAGAATAGTTACTGAAACCCCTTCCGTAGAAAGCTTCGGGATCTTCTGTGTCAAGTTCGACAGCCTGGTCCAAATACACAAGAGCATCCACGTAATTGCCTTCGTATACCTGTGCTAATCCAAGATCAATAAGTTCATCAACATCGGCATCATCAGCGAATGATAAACCGGTAAGCAGGAAGAGTACTCCCACAACTCCCCGGACCAATGGCATAACACGCTTACTGCTTTTCATCTTACCCCTTCTCATCTGCTCTTTTTTACACTGGTAAACCTGTGCCACAAAGCACGGAACCTTTGCAAACTATTACATCGTTATTCAAGTATAACAAGATAAAAGTTCAGCATTCTTTTGCAATCCCAAAGAAGAAAGACGATGGATAACGCTGAAGCTGTAGAACTGCGGCAGTTACCCGATAACAAGGATGCCATGGGCCTGATGATGGGGTTTCAGTAATTCGTCGCATAAGAATCTGCCTTGCCTTCGGAGTATATTTGAAGAATACGCAGCAGGTGGAACGTAAAGGATTCCTGTGGAAAGGCAGTTGTGAAGAATATTTTTGAATTTGAACAAATAGGGCTGATCAGAACACCTTATCTGGAAAGCGCACCATATCAGCCTCTGGATACGGATAAAGGAAATTTCTTTATCGTCGTTGACCGGCGTTACGAAGATGGCCTCAGGGAACTCGGTAAATTCAGGTACTTGTACGTTATTTACTACGCTCATCGCGCAGCACGCAGCGTGGAAACGATAATATCCCCTCCATGGGCTGAAGGGAAGAGAGTAGGCGTATTTTCCAGCAGATCGCCCGTTCGCCCTAACCCTATTGCTCTGAGTATCGTTCGCATCAGTAAAATCGTTAGAAACACCATCCATACTTCGGGACTGGATGTCTTCGATAAAACCCCTCTGCTGGATATCAAGCCATACATAAAGGATCTGGACAGTAAAGCAGATGCTAATTACGGATGGATCGAGGATATGGACAATATGGAACATCTGGCATTACACATCAGAGGTATTCCACATGACTATTGAGTGTTCATGACAGCGTACTGAATTCAAGGCTTTTCAGCGGAACGAAGTACAGTTTACTTGTACATCTTATAAATCGTTTGAAATGAATAAACAACAGTTTGTGGAGGATTTTTCCAAATCGGAGTATTGCCGACGGGTTATCCCGCTGTTATGCTTAAATCATTACACTGACAGGAGATTTATATGAATGCAAGAAAAATCGATAATGGTATTTACTGGGTGGGCGCCGTTGACTGGGACAGGCGCATTTTCGATGACCTGATTCCCCTTCCCGACGGTACGAGTTACAATTCTTACCTGGTTCAGGGAAGTGAAAAAACCGCGCTTATAGATACTGTAGACAGCGTGATGTCTGAAGTGCTGCTTCAGCGACTCGACAGCCTTGGCATAGAGCATATCGATTACATTATCACAAACCACGCGGAACAGGACCATTCCGGAACTCTGCCGCAGATACTGGGGAAATTTCCTGAAGCCCTTGTTGTGTGTACTCCAAAATGCAGGGATATCCTTTCAGATCTGTCTCTGGTACCGGAGAACCGCTTCTTAACGGTCGAGGACGGGGCTACACTTTCCCTGGGCGACAGAACCTTTGAATTCATACACGCGGCATGGGTACACTGGCCGGAGACGATGCTGACCTACCTGCGGGAGGATGAAATTCTTTTCCCCTGCGATCTTTTCGGCTCCCACATGGCAACAACTGATCTTTACCTCAGTGATGAAGGACGTGGTTACGAGGCGGCAAAGCGATACTACGCTGAGATAATGATGCCTTTCCGAATGCTTCTGCAGAAACACCTGACCAGGCTTCGGGAATACAGTATTTCAACAATCGCCCCCAGTCACGGCCCGATGTACGATAAACCGGAATTCATAATGAACGCGTATCAGGACTGGGTCAGCAGCAATCCGAAAAACGTGGTTGTATTGCCTTACATCTCCATGCACGATACCACGCGAGCGATGGTGAATTACCTTGTTGATGCCCTGGTGGCAAAAGGAGTAACAGTTGAAAAATTCAACCTGGCCACTGCCGATATCGGTAAACTGGCAATGGCGCTGGTGGATGCAGGGACAATCGTAATCGGGTCTCCCACCGTTCTGACCGGTGCTCATCCAAAAGTGGTTTACGCTACTTACCTGGCCAATGCTCTGCGTCCAAAGGTCAAATTCGTATCTATCGTAGGTTCGTACGGCTGGGGAGGCAGGATGGTGCAACAGCTTGCCGATATGATCACGAGTCTCAAGGTTGAAATACTTGATCCTGTTGTAGTTAAGGGGTTCCCTGACGATAATGATTTTAAGGCACTGGACGCACTCGCTTCCACTATAGCGGAGAAGCACAAAGAGAATGAGTTTCTATGATGGAGGCTTTCAAGCCGAAGTTATTACTATGATAACCCCGAACAGGGAGGACGATAATGGAAGAATCAAGACTTAACATGCCTTTGCTGGGGGACGACTTCCCCGAACTGAAGGTGCAGACAACACACGGACCGATGAATATTCCCGGCGATCTGAAGGGTCAGTGGTTCGTTCTGTTCAGCCATCCGGCAGATTTTACCCCCGTGTGCACAACAGAATTCGTTGCTTTTCAAAAAAGGTACGACCAGTTTGAGGAACTTGGCTGCAGGCTGATAGGGATGTCTATCGATCAGGTATTCTCTCACATCAAATGGGTTCAGTGGATAAAAGCGGAACTCGATGTAGAGATCAAATTTCCGATAGTTGCCGCGAATGACTCCATTGCCCTAAAACTCGGCATGCTTCATCCCGGCAAAGGAACGAACACCGTTCGAGCCGTATTCATCGTTGACCCTAAAGGCAAAGTACGTCTGATCATGTACTACCCTCAGGAAGTCGGCCGGAACATGGATGAAGTCGTTCGCGCCGTCAAAGCGCTTCAGATATCCGATAAACAGGGCGCTGTAGCTGCGGGCTGGCCGGACAATGAACTTATAGGCGACAGGATTATCGTACCTCCAGCAATGGACGAGAAAACAGCCAGGGAACGCGTGGGAGAATACGAGTGCTTCGACTGGTGGTTCTGTCATAAACCTCTGGTCAAGTAGTCCCTGTCCAGAAACAGGGCTTATCGTAATGTACCGCAGAGTAGTGTACGTGATTCCGTAGCATAAATGGTCTCCGGGCGTATGATCTTCTCAGCCGCAAGAGGTAATTAAACTTTTTGTTCTGGCGCATTCTGGAGTTTGTCATTTCCGGTTAATCAGCCTGTCTATTTGCAGCACAATAATATACGGCATATTCCGTGACACCTTGCCATTTCATGACATTCAGCTATTTGTTAACAGGTAGAATATTCCGGAAGGGCATTGACTATGTAACCCTGCAAAGAATAACTGTACACCAAGGTTGTAATTCTATATTTCGACTGAGCAATAATGCAATAATTCCGATTATTTTACGTCCATGATATCAGGCGAAAGGAAGTAACCTGGTGATTCAGCAGAAGAAATTGGCTCTGGCGGAGTTTTTTCACTGTAACTACAACAGACTTGTCAGTTACGTAAAAGGCATGATAGATGACTCAGCTCGCAGAAGCGGCGAGGATATAGTACAGGATGTGATGCTGAGCATTCTTGAAAGCCAGGATATCGTTGCTCCCATTGCTGATCTGTCCGCTTACATTTTCCGCTCATTGCGAAACAGGATAATTGACCATTATCGAAGCCCTGAGAAGGAAACCGTTTCTCTCGACATGGAGAACGAAGACAGTCTCAACCTCTTCGATATCCTCCCGGACAGGAAGTACAATCCTGAAGACTCGTATCACCGCCGCGACAGACACCGGCTTATTTTCAAGCTGATCCGCGAACTTCCTGCAGCTCAGATTGAAGTTATCGTTGAAACGGAATTCAACGGAAGAACATTCAAAGAACTCTCCCTGCTCTGGAATGTACCGGTGGGAACGCTTCTCGCCAGGAAACACCGAGGCATAAGAACCATCAGGGACAGGTTCAAAACAGTACAGGAGGTTCTGTAATGATTAGAATTTTCAACCACGAAATCAGCGGACAGGCGAAGGCACCGAAAATTATCGGTTACGTTCTTCTTGGAGTAGCTGGGGTTGCGGTACTTGCCGTAATATTCGGAATTTTTGTAAAATTGCTCTGGAACGCCCTGATGCCGGAGATATTCGGCCTTCCCGCCATTACATACTGGCAGGCTGTGGGTCTTGCCGTTCTGGCACATGTTTTCTTCGGCTCCGATCATAGTCATCATTACGAGCGAAGCATCCACATGCGAAAAAAGAACAATACTCCGGAATCTGAAAGAAGTCCCTTTCATCTTGAAATGGAAAAGGACTACGAAGAATTCTGGCGCGAAGAGGGCAGAGAATCCTTCAAATCCTGGATGCGCAGAGAAAACAGCAGCGATTCAGAGTAACCTTTAATTCCAGACGGACAGGCAGGGTTACGTCCCTGCCTGTTTTTGAATCAATCACACCTGTTGAATTATTCACCACATAAAGCACATTCCCCGGTAACGTTAATCGAACGGTTTAACGATACTGGGGATTATCTTGACCGGCAAAGTTTTCGGGTGTAAAGTATGCTCGTTCAATTAAGGGGGACGATGGCTTGAACAAGGCTATTCTCGAAAAGAACAGAATTGAGGCCATCTCCGATGGTATTTACGCGATCGCGATGACCCTTGCCGTTCTGAGCATCGACGTTCCTACGCTGGAACCCGCGCAAACAACCCTGGCCAAGGCAATTCCCGGAATTCTAAGTGATCTGCGCCACTACATTATAGCTTTTCTGACGCTTGCGAGTTTCTGGATAGGCCAGCATTACCTAATGGACAGGATTAAAAGGACTGACACCGGCCTGAACTGGATAGTCCTTGTACACCTTCTGTTCATAGCTCTCATTCCCGTAACAACGGATGTCATCGGCAATTTCAACAGCATTCTGGCCGTGCAGATATTTGTTATCAACATATTCTTTATTTCTCTGACCATAGATATCGAGTACATCTATGTCAGAAATCATCAGGAACTTGGTCTCGATTTGGAAATAAGGAAGCACAAGTACCTGGGCATGATAATTTTCCCGGGATTTTCCGCACTGGTATTTTTCCTGTCGTGGCCTCTTGAGGAATGGGCAACGCTGTTGTACCTGCTTATACCTTTTGTGAAGAAAAGCATCAATTGAGTCCCGGTCGGATAATTTCCACACGCCGCAGGGGTAAACATTGAATACAGTTCTGCTGATTGTCATTCTTTTCTTCGGAGCCTGCATGCACGGGCTTACGGGATTCGGGTACTCACTATTCTGCCTGCCTCTTCTTGCTTTTATTATGCCGGTACCCTCAGCAGTGCCGATGCTTTGCCTGACAAGTATTTTCCTTAATCTGTTTGTTTTTTTCAAAGCCAGAAAAAGTCTGAACTTGGCTCGCATACTGCCTCTTCTTATCTCCGGAATCGCAGCGCTTCCCTTTGGAATCTGGGTGCTGAAGAACGCGAACGAATCTGCGCTTAAAATCGTTATTGGTATTCTCGTTGCCCTCTCTTCAGTCATATACCTTTCCGGTTTCAGAATAAAAGTGAGAAGAGAAAAGCTCGCCATG
Source organism: uncultured bacterium (assembly GCA_964582075.1). Classification (GTDB taxonomy): domain Bacteria; phylum Fermentibacterota; class Fermentibacteria; order Fermentibacterales; family JCC-6; genus Aegiribacteria. Next base: position 8,771 of record CAZOQQ010000041.1, read on the forward strand.
ATTCCGGTCGGCTTTCTCAGCGGAGTATTGAACGGCGCGATAACCTTCAGCGGACCCCCGGTTATTCTTTTTTTCGCCAACCAGAATGTGGACAAACATCAGTTCAGGGCAAGCCTGTCCACCTATTTCCTGCTGCTTAACGTTGTGGCTGTACCGGCATTTGTCGCCGGCAATCTATTTACGTTAAAAGCTGCTCTCAATACAACTTATATTTTACCAGCGGTTATAATGGGAGGTCTGCTGGGAATAAAACTGGCCGATGTGGTAAGTGAGGGCAGATTCCGGTTTCTGGCACTTATTGCGTTGGGGGTTCTTGGTGTTTTCTCAGCTGTATCGCAAGTCCTTTAAGAAGAAACGATGTTTCCTGTTTCAACGCGGGATTTCCCGAGAATATCCTTCTGACAAGCACAACCGCGAGTCTGAGCAATAACAGCCCCGCCAGAAGAAAACGATGAAAAAACAGGGGCAACCTGCCGAAGTGCTTCCTTATGAATCTGTGTTTCCCTTTGTAGAATTCCAGTATCAGATCCGCGCCCCAGTATTTCATGGCCGACTGGCTTCCGAAATGTGTCACTTCGGCGGTATGCAGGAACCATACATCCCACCCGTTTTTTTTCATTCTGTAACACCAGTCCGTCTCCTCATGAAACATGGGATATTTCTCGTCTTTAAGCCCTATATCCTCGATAGTTTTCCGCCGTACAAGAATGCACGCTCCGATAATCCAGTCCGACCGGATGGTTTCGTCATGATCCCAGTATTCAAGAACGCCCTTTCTTCGCAGACTGTTCGGAAACCATCTCCAGGGAAGAGTATGCTGAAGCAGCAGATTCCCGGATGTCAGATAATTCCTGCATGAGGGCTGAAGTGAGCCATCTCCGTTTACAAGCTTCGGAGCCACCAGACCCGCCTTGGGGTTGCTGTCCAGGAAATCCACCAGTCTGTCAACAGCATGCTCGTGGCAGACGGTATCGGGGTTAAGGCACAGAAGATATTCACCCCGACTCCTGCGTATCGCCTGGTTCATCCCGCCCGAGAACCAGTTGTTGAAATCGTTTTCAATGTACACAACACTGGGAAATAACTTCCTGGCCTCATCAATGGAACTGTCACTGGAATTGTTATCGACGACTATTACTTCAAAGGGCTCTGTTCTGACTGTCGCGTATACGGATTCCAGGCAATCCGGAAGCATTTCCCCCGCATTGTAATTGACAATGAGAACGGACAGTCTGAAATCCGTTGGATAACTGACAGGTTCAAGAACTTTCTCCGTGTACTTCAAAGCCGGAATATCACTTTCATGGGTAAGGGTACTTCCCGAAAAGCGCGTTACGCTTCTTTCGTGTTTCAGATTTGTTAATCACAGAAGCATAATATCGTGAGGATTATTCGGATTGACTTTAACCTTGATCGTAGTCCCCGCCTTGAACTGCACAAGAGCGGTTAACGGTATTACCTGTTTGTGAACAACTTCGCACGGAGCGCTGACAGGTGAATTCACTTGCAGTTTGAAGCGTATTTTCGGCTGATTGTTGATGTAGGTTCCGGTTTCGTTCATCTCAAGAATCTCCGCATCAGCGTCAATCCAGGTTTTTTCTATCCGTTCCCGCCTGCTGTTCGAAAGCCGAACCCATACAAGCACCCCCAGGTTACTCGCAAGGAACATTCCCGCCATTCCCCAGAAGAAGAAATTCAAAGGAAAACCATCATCGGTTTTCGAGTCCGGGGATACCAGAAAGCCTGTTACTACGAAGCCGGTTATTATTACGGCAAATATGGCCAGTACGGATTTGTTAATACTTCTTCTCATTCCCATAATGCAAACTATATTCCCTTTTCATCTGTTGAACAAGAATCGGTGACACTTTCCTGAATAAACAGATCCACGTCGAACAGAAGACTGTCTACCCTGGTACTGTCACTGCCAGTGCCACAAAGTACAAGTTCGGTTATCGTAAGCATTCCATTCTCGCGGGGAATTCCATCATGTATGATAATCGCAGCCTGCTGAGCTTCCTGGTTTTCAGGCCAGAGTATGGAGGAGAGGGAAGTAAACGCGGCATCGTAATCCTGTTTGCAGGTTACAAAACAGAACCTGCGCTCTTCTCCCGGAGCGCAAACATTATCGGGATCGATACCTTCGAGAAAATGATTTGAGTATATCTGCAGAGCGTTTATTCCACTGTATGGCGGGGTTACCACGGAACAGAAATTATCCGAAGGAAAGGCCGGATCGAATATTCTTATTGCCCAGCCCTCCGGGCCGTAGCCTATAAACTCAAGAGTAAATACCAGTCCTCCAGGAAGTTCACACTGATAATTTTCATGACGGCCGACCTCTCCGCTGAACGAAATGCCGGATTGAATCACATCGAGCGAACTCGCGGCTCCCGGAGAAACTGCCAGGATGGCGATCAACTGGTACCCAACAGTAAAGATTCTCCGCAAACTGACCTCTTTCGTCTATTCCAGAGGGGATCGGCCTGCAACTATCTTATGCAGGTACTGAAGGTTCCATTACATACGTAAACTATTCAACCGCATACTTTCAGACAAGTCTTCCCCGCAATATCCCGGAACTCTTTTGCGGTTTTCAAACGTAACGAGTAGTAGTATGCTTACGCTGACATTAATGCGTAAAAAGATATACGCAGCACTATGCTTAAACATAGAATATCAGGTGGTAATACATGAAAAAGGCTTTGATTACCGGCATAACCGGCCAGGATGGTTCATATCTCGCGGAACTGCTTCTTGAGAAAGGATACGAAGTTCATGGGATTGTCAGACGATCAAGCAGTTTCAACCGCGAAAGAATAGAACATCTTATACAGAACAAGGATATCTACCGTACCACACTTTTTCTTCACTACGGTGACCTGACAGATTCAAGCGCTCTGAACAGAATTCTTGAAAAAGTCGGTCCGGATGAAATCTACAACCTTGCGGCTCAGAGTCATGTCAGAATCTCTTTCGATATGCCGGAGTACACAGCGGATGTTGATGCTCTTGGCGTCGCACGGCTGCTGGATGCCGTCAGGGAAGTCGGTCTACTGGGAGAAAGTAAATTCTACCAGGCTTCAACAAGCGAGATGTTCGGTTCCTCTCCCCCGCCGCAGAATGAAGAAACACCCTTTCATCCGAGAAGTCCTTATGCCGCCGCGAAACTCTACTCTCACTGGATGGTAGTTAATTACAGAAAGGGATACGGGTTGCACGCGTCCAGCGGGATTCTGTTCAATCACGAATCACACAGAAGGGGAAGAAATTTCGTTACCAGGAAAATCGCCATAGCAGCAGCACGGATCAAAATGGGGCTTCAGGAAAATCTTGCCCTTGGAAACCTTGACGCGAAACGGGACTGGGGTCACGCGAAGGATTACGTCAGGGCCATGTACCTGATGCTGCAGCAACCCCAGGGTAATGACTATGTTATAGCGACCGGCAAAACTCATTCCATCAGGGAATTTCTTGACAGAACATTCAGCCGCCTGGAGCTTGACTGGCAAAAATACGTTACGGTGGATAAAAGATATTTCAGACCCACGGAAGTTGATGTTCTTATGGGGGACGCTTCAAAAGCGAGGACTATGCTCGGCTGGGAACCCGTGATATCGTTCGATGCGATGATCGATGAAATGGTAGATTACGAGATGGGAAAATTAAAAT
>CAZOQQ010000042.1:0-12251 GCA_964582075.1 uncultured bacterium
TTACGTGGCCGCTGCTTTCACCAACCACTTACTACGTGCTTATCATGAGTACAATAGTTTCGTTCAAGACATTCGCCCTCGTATACGTCATGACACCTCCCCCGGGTGGAGGACCGCTGGGGACAACGAATGTAATGGTATTCTACCTTTTCCAGAAAGCCTTTGACAGGTTCGATATCGGCTACGCAAGCGCTATTTCCGTTTTTCTTTTTCTTATCCTGCTTTCGCTGACTATCGTACAGCGGAAAGTAGCCGGTAAAAAAGTGCATTACTCATGACGACCATCACCGCGAAGTCAGCGACTCTGAGTATTACAAAGCATTTCCTTCTGATTATTGGCGGCATAATCATGCTGCTCCCTTTTCTCTGGATGATAAACACATCCCTCCAGCATGGAGGCTTCAGTAATTACGTTGAGGCATGGACAAAGGTTCCTTTCGGCAGGTATTTTCTCAACACGCTTCTTGTAACTTTTCTCACGGTAGCGGGAGTCCTGGTAACCTCATCCCTGGCCGCCTATTCCTTTGCCACGATGAAGTACAGAGGTCGCAGCACATTGTTCCTGCTGTTTCTCTCAACGATGATGGTTCCTCAGCCGGTGTACCTTGCTCCATCGTACGTGATTCTCGCAAAGCTCGGCTGGATTAATACATACATGGCGCTGATTGTTCCCTGGACGGCAAACGTTTTCAGCATTTTCCTTCTAAGACAGCATTTCAGAACTATTCCACAATCCCTGTACGAAGCAGCAATTCTGGACGGTTGCGGCAGGTTGAAGTATCTATGGAAGGTAGTCCTGCCCCTGTCCAGGTCGGTAATAATCACCGTGCTTCTATTCAATGTTATAGGATCATGGAACAGTTTCATGTGGCCCCTGGTGGTAACGCATTCAGAGGAGCTTCGTGTACTTCAGGTAGGTCTTTCGTATTTCAACCAGGAACAGTCCAGCAATTTCCAGCTTCTGATGGCCGCGTCAACATTTTCCACTATGCCACTCATTGTTCTTTTTCTGCTTGTTCAGAAACGTATCGTGGCGAGCTACAGTAAATCCGGGATGAAGGATTGATATGAAAATACTCGTTCCACTCCTCGTACTGTTTCTGATTATTCCGGCAGCGGGCGAGTCGCTTCACTCCGAGGCGGCATCCTTCCTGCAGCGGCTGACGTCACGCGGATACACCGGAACGGGAATCATCGACCTTGAACTTAACCTGCTCGAACCCTGCACAGTTATTGTATATTCTCCCGTGGATTCGTCAACAGGAGGTTTTTACGCGGCTCTTGGCGGGAACAATATTCTCGACCTGTACCTAAGAGTGGAGGGGGAAAACTGGTTTATTGAGGATTCGATGCCTGATGATCTTCCCGTTCTAAGTCTCGATTCTGTGCAGGTTCTAACTGCTGATCGTCTTATTATTCGTGCAGATGACATGATCAGGGGTTTCCTGAGTGACAGTGCGACGATTATCCGGGCCTTTGTGCCTGTTGACCGGAACAATTGATAATAATAGTCTATACCATGGAGAAACGGAGAGAATAAATGAAGAAGATTCTGGTAACAGTTTCACTGGTGATACTGACGGCAACCGCATCCGCCGGTACGACGGGTTTTGCCTTCCTGCAGGTTCCCACAGGAGCCAGAGCCGTGGCGATGGGTGGCGCTTTTACTGCAGTTTCCGGAGATCCCATGGGGTTGTACTGGAATCCCGCCACATTGGCTGGAATGCAGAAACAGATGTTTACTTCAACCTACACGGGCTATCTTATGGATATGCAGGCAGGATTCGCGGGCTGGGTGAATCCCGGAGATAATGATATGGTGGGTGTCTCGGTGAATTACTTCTATGGAGGTAGTTTTAAGCGAACATCCATGACAAACCCTACCGGCAACGGCGAGGAATTCAGCACCAACAGTGTTTCTCTCGGAGGAACCTACGTGTACAAATTCACCCCTGTCCTCGCGGTGGGAACTACGGCAAGGTTCGTATATTCAAGCATAGACACTTACAGCGGGAATGCCTTCATGGTTGACCTCGGAGCCTGGTACAAACCCGGCCTTGTTTCCTATGGATTCGCAGTCAGAAATGCCGGTATTCAGACCAAAGCATTCTATCAGGATAATGATCCACTGCCAACAACGATTGCGGCTGGAGCCTCCGCCGAATTCCTTGACGATAAACTCCTTGTTGCCCTTGATGTCAGCTACCCTTTTCACGGCAACTTCGATACAGCTCTCGGTGTGGAATACTCACCCGTGGATATGCTCTCCATAAGAGCGGGTGGGAATCTGCACGACAAAGACGCGGCGGACAATGCCGGCGGCTCGATCATCGATGCTCTTGCGTTCGGCGCGGGAACGAACTGGAACAGGTTCTCCCTGGATTACGCATTCAAACCTTTTGCTGATCTGGGGAATATTCACAGGTTCAGCCTTGGTATCGCTCTGTGAAATTCGCCCCTTCCTTTTCCCTGTTCGTAACCGGAATAGTCATTCTGATATCGTGCAGTCATGAAACACGCACAGAGGGAAGACAGAGAAGGCTGAACATTTTCAGAGCTTCCCTTCCGGACAATGTAAGAATGGAATTCGACGCGATTTCCGACAGTACCGATTGTAATGAAGTCGGGTTACTCCTGGAAGAGACCAGAGCGGACAATCCCGGAATTAACTCTCTCATTGATTCAATTGTACACGCCGAACTTATTGATACATTTTCGAACGAGGAAATCGTATACTATTTCTGGTATTATTTCAAGTATGCCATAGAAACAGGTTCAGTGAGAGGACCCTGAAAGGAGTCTCAGCCGGCACAGACCGGAACAGAATGAATACCGAGGCGAAGATCGGCGGCAGGATGATTCTGGGTCTTGGAAATCCCATTCTTGGTGATGACGGAATAGGTTGCTTTGTTTCCGAACTGATAGGAAGCAGAATTCCCGAAGACTCCGGGGTTACGATACTTTCCGCTTCGGTTTCTCCAATCAGACTGCTGGATGAAATCTCCGGATACGAGCGACTTGTTATCATAGATTCAATTACTACCGGCCGGGCCGAACCCGGAGAACTCCTGGAAATCCGATTCCCGCGAAACGGTACACTGCCCGTCTCCGCACATCACATTTCAATTGATCAGCTTCTGCCTGCAGGCAACGCACTCGGACTGTCCATGCCGAAGTACGTGAAGGTTTATGGAATTGAAATCATCAGACCTGAAGAATACAGTGACACTCTTTCACCTGTTCTTCGAAAAAGGCTTCCCGAAATCGCCGAAGAGATAATCGAACTCGAATTTATCAACTGCAACCATACGAATCCCATATTACCCCGAGAGGAGAATTGAGTATGACAGAAAAATTGGGTCTGGCTCCGCCCGTAAGCCCCCCTATCCGACTGACCCGCGGAAGTTACATGTTCAAACAGCGGGTGATCGAATTGAGCGCGCAGAGTATCGACGCGTGTTACCAATGTGGAAATTGTTCATCCGGATGTCCCCTTGCCCAGGAAATGGACATTCTTCCAAACCGAATCATTCGATTGCTTCAACTCGGACAGAAGGATGTCATTATCAACAGCAAAACGCTATGGATATGCGCAAGCTGCTTCCAGTGCACGGTCAGATGTCCCAGGGGTATTGATATACAGGCCGTAATGGATACACTCAGACAAACGGCTCTTGAAGAGGGAATCGACCATTTTGGTCCGGGTCAGATCGATCCGAAGCAGGCGGCTGAAGTACCTCAACCCGGCCTTGTCGGCGTGTACAGGAAACAGTCAACCTAGAACTGGAGGAAACATGACCAAGGTTGCTTATTATCCCGGTTGTGCCATGAACGATAGAGCCTCCCATCTTGACCGTTCCGCGAGAGACGCCGCCGTAAGACTGGGCTTCGAGCTGGACGAACTGGATAAATGGACATGCTGCGGCGCGGTACCTCCGGTATCAGAAGAAAGGGTGATGAACCTTATAGCCCCTTCCAGAATTCTCAAGAGTGTACGTGATTCGGGAAGAGATATGCTTGTCACTATTTGTGACTTCTGCTACAACACCCTTAAACGGACTAATTTTAGTATAAAATCCGACACGATTACTAGGAAAAGAGTAAACGCCTTTCTCTCTGATGACGAGCCTGAGAGGGAATACATCGAGGCAGATGATTCCGTCTGGAAGGATTACACAGGCGAAGTCAAAGTTTACCATTACATGGAATATCTGCGGGATGTGCTTGGATACGATAGAATCACAGATAATTTGAAAAGACCTCTGAGCGGACTGAATATCGCTCCCTACTACGGTTGCGTCATGCTGAGACCCGGAAATGAGATTCAACTCGACAATCCGGAGAACCCTTCGATTATCGAAAACTTCATCAACGCCCTGGGTGCGAACCCCGTGAAATATCCCTACCGCACGGAATGCTGCGGTTCATATCTCTCGATCTCCAATCCGGAAGCTTCAACAAGGCTTTGCTACAGAATACTTACTTCGGCGAGAAACAGCGGTGCGGATGCTATCGTTGTAAGCTGCCCGTTGTGTTTTTATAACCTTGATTCAAGACAGCCGGCTATAGATGAAGCTTACCCCGATTTCAAGCCCCTTCCGATATTCTATTTCTCGCAGCTTCTATCGGTTGCGCTTGGAGTGGAATGCAGCAGACAGGGATTTGATAAGCACTACGCTGACGTATCTCCCGTTCTGGACAAAATTGGCGGCACTTCAGGAAAGGGGGATGGTAAATGAAAAGAATCGGAGTTTTTGTATGTCACTGCGGAAACAATATCGCCGGAACAGTCGATGTTAAGCGAGTGGCCGAAGAAGCACGCGGAATGAGGGGTGTAACATACGCCCAGGATTATATTTACATGTGTTCGGAACCCGGACAGGCGCTCGTCCGCGCGAAGATAAAGGAAGAGAATCTTGATGCCGTTATTATAGCCGCATGCTCCCCGACTCTACATGAATCCACTTTCAGAACCGCCGCGAGTGAAGCGGGACTGAATCCCTGGCAGTGCGAAATAGCTAATATACGTGAACAGTGCAGCTGGGTTCATTCGGACAGAGAAAAGGCCACGGAAAAGGCAATAAAAATCGTCGGTACGATTGTCGAGAAAACTGGACTTAACGAATCACTCGAACCGATTCCGGTATCAATCACCAGGAAAGCCCTTGTTATCGGGGGCGGAATCGCGGGAATCCAGGCTTCCCTGGATATTGCTGATTCCGGCCACAAGGTCATACTCGTCGAAAAGGAATCTTCCATCGGGGGGCATATGGCCCAGCTTTCCGAAACCTTCCCCACGCTGGACTGTTCACAGTGCATTCTCACACCGAAGATGGTTGCCGTTGGAAAGCATCCGAATATCGAACTTATGACATACTCCGAAATCGAACAGGTTTCAGGATACGTTGGAAATTTCACGGTCAGAATCAGAAGGAAAGCCCCTTTTGTTGACTGGTCCGCGTGCACAGGCTGCGGTATCTGCGTAGAGAAATGTCCATCGAAGGTTCCTTCACTTTTCGACAGGGAACTCGCTACGCACGGAGCCATTTACGTTCCGTTTCCGCAGGCCGTTCCAAACAAACCCGTAATTGAAAAGGACTCCTGTATTTATTTCAATACAGGAAAGTGCCGATTGTGTGAGAAGGTTTGCGAAACAGGTGCCATAAACTTCGAGCAGGAGGATACTTTCGTCGAAGAGGAAGTAGGAGCGATAATTACCGCCACCGGTTTCGAAACCCTTCCGATCATCGACCTGGATGAGTACGGCGCCGGTGAAGTTCCCGATGTCATAGACGGACTGGCTTTTGAACGGCTCCTTTCAGCATCGGGTCCAACTTTCGGAGAAATAAAGAGACCCTCCGATGGCATGATACCACGGGAAATAGTATTCGTTCAATGTTCAGGATCAAGGGACCCCGAACGTTACAAATCGTACTGTTCCAAAATCTGCTGCATGTACACCACGAAACATGCCTTACTGTACAAGCACCGTGTTCAGAACGGACAGCCATATATCTTCTACATAGATATCAGAACTGGAGGAAAGGGCTACGAAGAATTCTACCACAACGCCCAGGAAGAGGAAGGGATTATTTACCTTCGTGGTAAGGTCGCGAAAATATTCCGGGACGGGAAAAAGACCATAGTATGGGGAACGGATACCCTCACGGGCAGAAACATCGAAATAGCGGCCGACCTCGTTGTTCTTGCCACCGCAATGGTTCCGGGGGACAGTACTGTCGAGCTGGTAAAAAAACTGAGAATTCAAACGGGACCCAATGGTTTTCTATCCGAGGCTCATCCGAAACTTCGTCCTGTGGAGAGCATAAACAGCGGGTTCTATATAGCCGGAGCCGCGCAGGGCCCCAAAGACATTCCCGAAACCGTCGCTCAGGCTAGCGGCGCCGCCTGTAAAGTGGTTTCTCTCTTTTCGAAAAATCACCTTGAACAGGATCCCGCTATCGCCTGGGTCGATGAAGAACTTTGCGGCGGTTGCCGTATCTGTATTTCGGTCTGTCCGTACGATGCCAGGGAATTCGATGAAGAAAGCGGAACGGCTACCGTTAACGAAGCTCTCTGTGAAGGCTGCGGTTCCTGCGTGGCGGCATGCGCCTGCGGAGCCACTCAGCAGAGGAATCTGTCGGATTCCCAGATCAAATCCATGGTTACTGCAAGTTTGGGAGGTGAGTGATGTTCGAACCAAGGATCGTCTGTTTTCTGTGCAAATGGTGTACAAGCGCCGGCGCGGACCTTGCGGGTACTTCGAGGTTGCAGTACAGACCCAATGGAGTAAATATCAGATTCATGTGTTCAAGCAGAGTGGATCCCGAGCACATTCTCTGGGCGTTCCATGAGGGCGCTGACGGGGTTCTGGTGGGAGGATGCCATCCGGGAGACTGCCACTACAAAGACGGTAATTACAAAACTCAGGCTCGTATATCCCTCCTGAACCGCCTGCTGAAGGATTTCGGGATAGACACCCGTCGCCTTCGCCTGGAGTGGATCTCCGCCGCGGAGGGAATGAAATTCGCGAACAATATGAATGACTTTACGGAGGAAATGCGTTCCATAGGACCGCTTGAGATTTCGTCAGGGGAGGTGGCACGATGAATAGGACCTCTGAAACAGCAGTGGACGAGCTTGTTCCCATCTACTTCATGGGTAAAAGGTACGATGTACCGGCGAGTCTTACCATTCAGAAAGCAATGGAATACGCCGGTTATCAGCACATCAGAGGATGTGGCTGTCGCGGAGGGGTATGCGGCGCGTGCGGCACAGTATACAGAATACCCGACAGCTACAAACTTCAGGTTGGACTGGCCTGTCAGACCGTTGTACAACCGGGAATGCACCTGATGATAATGCCCTACTATCCCGGAAACAGGTCTTCCTTCGATATACGGGATATGTCCGGAACAGGTGGAGAACTTGCCGCTCTGTATCCCGAAATATTCAAGTGCATCGGGTGTAATTCATGCAGTCAGGGCTGCCCTATGGATATAGACGTAATGCACTACATGGCTCAGGCCATAAGGGGGGATATCGCAGGCGTTGCCGAAACATCTTTTGATTGTATCATGTGCGGCCTCTGTGCTTCAAGATGCCCCGCCGAAGAGGTTCAGTTCAATGTAGCGATTCTTGCAAGGAGGCTGAACGCGAAATACAGGATCCCTCGCGCGGAACATCTTGAAAAAAGGGTTGAAGAAATCAATAACGGAAAATTCGAAGAACCTCTGAAGGATCTTATGAGCAAATCAATGGAAGAACTGAAGGAGTTGTACAGATCCCGGGAATCGGAACCCCAGATGGCCGGGGAAGACTGGACGCCTCGGGATGCGAGGTACGTCTGATGAAAATTCGATTGGAGGTTATCAATGTCCTATCCTGAACCGCTGAAAATTCTCCTTGAAAAAGTTGTGGCTACGCGCCCGGCAAGAGTTGAAAGAAAGAAAAACGGCAAGGAATTCAGTGCCGTCAAACTGGAGGAACGGGACACTGTTTTAGAAAATTACCATCCTGATTTTATAGAAGGAACCCGCCGGAAGATAAGGGTTGGACCCAGCAAAGGTTATGCCATAAGCAACGAATTCGTGGATCTCCTTGAATCAAAAAGCAGGATGAATCCCGATCTCGTTGACCTTTCCGAACCTGATTACGAAACGGATATCCTTGTTATCGGCGCGGGAGGAGCGGGAACCGCAGCCGCGATTCTTGCCTCGGAGAACGGTGCCAGGGTTCTTATAGCGACAAAACTTCGTCATGGTGACGCGAACACGATGATGGCGGAAGGTGGCATTCAGGCAGCCGACAAGGTGGGAAAAGATTCTCCATACTACCATTACCTTGATGTTCTGGGAGGCGGACACTTCGTAAACGATCCCGAGCTCGCTTACACCCTTGTAACGAATGCCCCCGACGCAATAAGATGGCTGGAAGGTCTCGGAGCATCTTTTTCCAAGTACGAAGACGGTCGTATGAAGACTATGCACGGCGGCGGAACATGCCGGAAAAGAATGCACTATGCCGCAGATATCACCGGGGCTGAAATAATGAAGACCATTCGTGATGAAGCGCGAAACCACGAGGATACGATCGATGTGATAGAGTTCTGTCCCGCCGTTGAACTTGTCCTTGACGAGCAGGGGCGCTGCGCCGGTGCGGTTCTCTACAATCTTGAAACATCCGAATACTATTTCGTGAAAGCAAAAGCCGTCATTATGGCCACCGGAGGAAGCGGAAGGCTTCATATACAGGGCTTCATGACCACCAACCATTATGGAGCCACTGCCGATGGCATTGTCATGGCTTACAGAGCCGGGGTTCCGGTCTCCTTCCTTCACACGGTGCAATATCATCCAACAGGAGTTGTCTTTCCCGAACAGGCCGAGGGCATTCTCATAACGGAGAAATTCCGAGGAGCCGGAGCGAATCTGCTTAACATCCACGGTGAACAGTTCGTCTACGAACGTGAGCCCAGGGATGTGGAAGCAGCCTGCATTATCCGGGAATGCAGCCCCGAAGGAAGGGGAAACGGGATTCCCACTCCCACCGGCAAGTACGGTATATGGCTTGATTCCCCCATGATAGATTTGCTGAAAGGCGAAGGCACGGTCAGAAGGGAATTTCCCGGTAAGCATATTTTATTCAGGCGATTCGGAATAGACATTTCCAAAGAACCCATGCTCATTCACCCGACGCTTCACTACCAGAACGGTGGTCTGGACATAAACAGCAAATGTGAGACAAACGTGCCCGGTCTGTTCGCCGCTGGTGAAGTATCAGGCGGAATACACGGCGAAAACCGGCTCATGGGCAATTCACTCCTGGATGTTATCGTCTTCGGCAGAATAGCCGGCTATGCCGCCTCGGAGTACGCACGGGAAAACGGAGAAACCGGTTCGGTTAATCTGGATCATGTCAGACGCTACAATGATGAGGTGGAAGCAGCCGGTATAAGCGAGGCGGGAATCGCGCCGATGTTACTGCCCGATTACAGTAATCCCGAAGTAAAAGAGAAACAGCTGACGAAGAATTACTTCGGAACCCTGTCGTGACGGGAAGGAGGATAATCCATGAGTAAGCCGAAAGTCGCTCTCTACTGGGCCGCCAGCTGTGGCGGTTGTGAAATAGCCGTGCTTGATATCGGTGACAGAATACTTCCCCTTACCGAGGCCGTGGAAATAGTCTTCTGGCCGTGCGCCATCGATATTAAATACGATGACGTAAGAGCTATGCAAGATGACGAGATAGACCTATGCCTGTTCAACGGTGCAATCAGGAACTCGGAAAACGAGGAAATGGCGAAGTTGCTCAGGCGAAAATCCAAACTTCTGGTGGCTTACGGATCATGTGCTTACGAAGGGTGTATTCCCGGTCTCGCAAACCTTAAAACCAGGGAGGAAATACTAAGATCATCTTACATCGAGACACCCTCAACCGAAAACCCGGATGGTATTTACCCTCAGACCGTAACCAGTGTGCCTGAAGGAGAGCTTGGACTGCCGGAACTCTACAACACGGTTTACACCCTCGACCAGGTGGTCGATGTGGATTACTACGTTCCCGGATGCCCGCCTGTGGCAGACCAGACATGGGCTGTTCTTGAAGCTGTTCTCGAGGGCAATCTGCCCGAAAAGGGAAGCGTGGTTGGAGCTGGAACAAAAACCGTTTGCGATGACTGTCCCCTGGAAAAAAGGGAAACGAAAATATCCTCCTTTGTTCGACCTCATCAGATAATCCCGGAACCCGGCAGATGCCTGCTTGAGCAGGGTATATACTGCGCGGGAATAGGAACCCGCGCAGGCTGCGAAGCCCTCTGTCCTTCAGTTGGTATGCCATGCAGAGGGTGCTACGGACCTCCACCGGGAGTATTCGACCAGGGCGCAAAAATAGTGAGTGCCCTCGGTTCGGTAATAGACTCGGAGGATCCTGTTGAAGTTGACAGAATTATGAAACAGATACCATCTCCCGCGGGTCTCTTCTACCGCTTCAGCCTGCCGCATTCAATCCTTCGGAGGAAGATTACAGATGACTACAAAGATTAGCATTGACCCGGTAACCCGTCTTGAGGGTCACGGGAAGATAGAGATATTTCTTGATGATGATGGTAATGTGGATAATGTCTATTTCCAGGTTCCGGAACTCAGGGGATTTGAAAAATTCTGTGAGGGCCACCCTGTGGAGGAACTGGCAAGGATAACGACCAGAATATGCGGAGTCTGCCCCGAAGCGCATCACATGGCTTCAGCCAAGGCCGCTGACGCGGTTTACGGAGTGCGGATTCCCTCAGCGGCCGCAAAGCTCAGGGAATTACTTTACAGCGCGTTCTATGTAACCGACCACGCAACTCATTTTTACATTCTGGGAGGACCGGATTTCATCGTGGGCCCGGAATCAGACCCCAAAGTAAGGAACATCCTTGGAGTGATAGCGAAGGTCGGCAGGGAGACAGGACTTCGTGTCATCAACACAAGACACCGGTGCCATCAGGTAATAAAGACCCTCGGAGGTAAGACCATACACCCTGTATCTTCCTTGCCCGGCGGAGTCTCTAAGGGGCTTGACGAAAATGAGCGCAGGGAGATAGAAGATGTGGCACGCGACGCTGTTGAATTCGGTAAATTCAGCCTGAAAGCTTTCGAAGACATCGTGCTGGCAAACCAGGAGTATGTAGACCTGATTATGAACGAGGGCTATTCTCACAATACCTACAACATGGGAACTGTGGACGAAAACAACCACATCAATTTTTACGATGGTACGGTGAGAATAACCGACCAGGATGGTACCGAGTTCGCGAAATTCAATCCCGCAGATTATCTGGATCATATAGCGGAAAGAGTTGAACCCTGGTCGTACCTGAAGTTCCCCTATTTAAAGAAGATCGGCTGGAAGGGATTCGTTGACGGAAAGGACAGCGGGGTTTACAAAACAACTCCTCTTTCCAGGTGCAATGCCGCCGATGGAATGGCCACTCCTCTGGCTCAGGAACAGTACGAGAAGATGTACGACACGCTGGGGGGAAAGCCCGTTAATGCCACACTTGCCACCCACTGGGCACGCCTTGTTGAACTGCAGTACGCGGCTGAGCGAATGCTGGAGCTGGTGACCGATCCTGAAATTACCTCCGATGACATAAGGAAAATCCCTACGAAGACTCCCAGCGAAGGCGTGGGAGAAGTGGAAGCACCCAGAGGGACATTGTTCCATCACTACGTTACCGACAGAAATGGCATCGTTGAAAAGGTTAATCTCATTGTGGGAACAACAAACAACAACGCCGCCATCTGCATGTCACTGAAAAAGGCGGCACAAACGGTAATTAAGAATGGAAACATAGGTCAGGGTCTTCTCAACCTCGTGGAAATGGGTTTCCGGGCTTACGATCCCTGTTTTGGCTGCGCAACCCATTCCCTTCCGGGTTCAATGCCGCTTATCGTTAATATTCATGACGCAGAAGGGAATATCAGGGAGCATATAAGAAGGGACTGAAACAGCTTTCCGCCCTTGACACCGGCGGCATCTTGTCTATAATGCGCCTTGCAGACGCGGGGTGGAGCAGTCTGGTAGCTCGTTGGGCTCATAACCCAAAGGTCGCAGGTTCAAATCCTGTCCCCGCTACCAAATCAAAACGAACACCCGTCTCAACAAAGGCGGGTGTTCTTTCTTCCCGGACAAAGAGCTTTAACCCGGATCCTCACAAGTACTGTATTTAGCCGTTTGAACTGATGATTTCGGTTGGTTTTGACAGC
>CAZOQQ010000043.1:0-12222 GCA_964582075.1 uncultured bacterium
TCGGCACCGATGAGGACCTGACCGAAATCAGTTTTGTTGATTCAGGCCAGCAGATCATGAAACAGATTCAGGAATTGATTATGCCTGAACCTGTTGAGGCCAAGCTGGATTTGGAACCATCAACAAAGACTGGAACTGTTAAAAAACCAACACTCCGCGAATACGCCGATATGCTGCTTGGCTCTTTTCCCGGCCGCATTCTGCTGGTACGCTATGCTCCGGACATACCGGGTGTTCAGCAGGTCAAACAGATTCTTGTTGTTGTTGACCAGAACCCCGGTACAATCAAACCAACTGCTGAAAACATGATGGCGGAGCACTTCAGCACTCTCCCCTCTGTACCCGGGCTTCATGTTATGGATCAGCAGGGCTACCGCACGCTAGCAGCACTTCTTGGAATAGGTACGAAAACAACTGAACTTATGAACAACCCCGAGTGTTATTGCGCCCCTTCACTGGCTGTACCAGGCCCGGATGAACAGCATTCCAGACAATTGAAGCTGGCAGAGAAGGGGTTCAGCCAGGCGGTAAGAAGGCTGCAACTTGCCACCACTGTGGTAAAAGGAGGATTTCCTGAAGAAGCACTTCGTCCTGTAAGGGAAGCCCTGGCATGGGCTCTTTCTTCCATTCTCGCCCTTACAGGTGATGAAGAACCGTCAGACAAACTGCCTTCACCACGGCTGTTGCAAACAAAACTGGTTGAAACAAATCGTCTTTCCACTGCTCAGGCAGGCGAAGTTGCGCGAATCCGCGAATTAACCACTCCCCCTGATTCCGATGATGATACAGTTTCTGCTCTGTCTGTAAAGGCAACTGAAGACATGATTCTGTCTGTGGAAATACTCATAGACCACGGCAGGGAACTTTCTGTACTGGCAACGGTGTAGACAGCAGCTGCTGATATTTATTTCGAAACGCAGATTACTTCCATCGCAGGACTTATCCGGTGCTCAGATAGTACATGATAGTTACCAAGCAACTCTTCAGCTCGGGGACCACCCCAGTAATCGTTAACTACCAGGATGGAATCGTGCAGATCCAGGAGACTGTCTACGGCGGAATTCAGACTTCTTCCTCTTTCCAGGTGTTCACTGTACGGGTCATCACCTCCGAAAGCGGTTCTTGGAAAACCCGTGGATGAATAGTAATCCCATACCAGACCTCCCGACTGACCACCAAGAACAAGAACGCTTTCACCAGCAGATAATTGTTTCTCAACATAGGCAACGGCGCTTCTCCAGTCGGATCTGTGGTAAGGAAAACTTCCGATATTATAGTAAGGGTACAACATGACTGCAGTTGCCGCAAGAACGATTGGACAGGCAAGTCTCCATCTTTGAATAGCGGCAGCAACCGCAAAACCAAGGGGAATCCAGAGAATTGATAAATGTCTGACAGTAGGGTCCTCTTTAATGAAAATGAGAAACGGAACGATAAAGAGAACGAACAGCCATATTTTGAATTTCCTGTCCAGCAGCTTCCGGAGAAAGAGGTTCAGCAGCAGGAACAGGTTTCCAGCGCCGAAAACGATCCAGAAAACAATCTGCTTCCCATCATTGAATAATCCGCGTCCGGCTTCAAGCAGCAATCCGCCTGGAATGAGCCTCACGAATACGGTGGGAACTCTTACCAGAAATCGGTACCTGTAAACTGCCGTCATGTCCATCGCGGCTCTGCTCATTCTTTCCGCTCTGAAAGCAACCTGTTTCAGCATCATCGCGGCAAACGGGGTATAAACAAGCAGGAATACTATCGTAACCAGAGTTAACCGCCTGAAAGGCAGACGCTCTTCAGCGGGAAAAGTAAAGTACAATGCAAATCCCGCAGCCACAAACAGACCGAACATATGCTGTACAAGCATACCTGTAAGCGCAATTGGAACGACCAGGTACAGAGCTGTACGCTTTCCTCCCCATGCTCTGTCTGCGACATCAATAAACAGAAAACCCAGGAAGGATATAATTCCATACAGCCATGCCTCCTGTCCAAGCGAAACCGCATAAGGCGAAATTGACCAGACAAGACCTGCAAGGAGAGCGGATTTAAAAGTAATTCTTCTTGCTATGAAACACATGAAAGGAATAGCTGCAAGAGCGGAAGTAAGGGCGGGTATCATGCGCAGACCAAATTCACCCTGACCAAAAACCGCCGTTGAAAACTTCAGGAAAAGGAAAGCCAGGGGAGGATGCGGAGAACCTTCAATGGACAGTTTTATCAGATCAACAGGGTTCAGATGCATGAGTCCGGCGGCATAGGCCTCATCAACCCATAGACTCTTGGATTCAATACGAATCAGCCTTATCGCGAAACCGGCTGCAAATACAAGCAAATACGCAAGCCAGTGGTTATCCGCGAGAAGTTTACTGTACTTTTTCATTCCACCCATCAGTAAAATCCAACCGTCCACCGTTATCGGAGGATGAACCTAACAGATACACCGGCAAGTGGGTATAGCGAAGTTTCATATCATCATCAAACAGAAAACCAGATACTGCTTTGGTATTTCGTAGAATTATCGATCCTGTTTCAAGGAGCGATCATTCATTTTCGTAAGTATCTGTCTGTAAATCATCTCATAACCCATGCTCCATACAACGGAAAGAATAACATTGCAGAATGAAAGGAAATTCCTGTGTATTTGACCCCGGACTTCAGCAGATTAGATTCATCTGAACTACAAACAAGAAGGAGCTGTCAATGTCTGCTGTTATTAAATCCGTGAACACAAAAAGCGAGATGAAAGACTTCATCATGTTGCCTTACAGACTTTACAGGAATGATCCTCTCTGGATTCCACCTCTGATTACTCAGGAAAAAGCTCAATTCAACACCGCAAAGAACCCTGCTCACAGGTATTGCAATACGGAACTGTTTCTGGCCTGGCGTGATGGCAGACCAGTCGGTCGAATTGGCGCGATTGTTAACGAAAGATACCTGGAAAAAACAGGGCGGAATTGTGGAAGATTCGGATGGTTTGAATGCGAAGATGATACCGAAGCGGCAAACGGGCTCTTCAAAGCCGCCGAGAACTGGCTTCTGGAAAAGGGCATGACCGAGGTTTCAGGACCCATGGGTTTTACGGATAACGACATGACAGGGTTCCTCGTTGATGGATTCGAGGAGCTGCCTACCATTGCAGGCAGCTACAATCCCCAAAGGTACAACGATCTGATCGTATCAAGAGGTTACAATAAGGAAGTGGATTACGTCGAATACTTAATAACCGTTCCAGATGCCTTTCCCGAAAAAGTTGAACGCCTTACCGCGCTTATAAAGAAAAGAAGCAAAGTAAGGGTATTCAACGAGAAGTCTACACGGGCCCTTTCAAAAAAGTGGGGACATCAGGTTTTCGACGTTCTGAACGAATCCTATGAGAAGCTGTACGGTACTACTTTGCTTGACGACAAGGAAATAGATTACTACATAAAAACCTATCTTGGTCAGGTTGATCCGGAGTTTATCAAGCTCGCCGCGGACGGAGACAGGTTAATCGGATTTATAATCGCAATGCCCAATCTCTCGAGAGCTTTCCAGAAAGCAAAAGGCAGACTCTTTCCATTTGGTTTTATCCATATTCTGAAGGAAATGAAAAACAGTAAAACTCTTGATTTCTACCTTGCCGGCATCCGCCCTGAATATCAGGGAAAAGGTGTTGATGTTCTGATGTCATACGAAATGGGAGTAAGCGCATTCAAAAGGAAAATGAAATTCGCCGAGAGCAACCATGAACTGGAAGACAATAAAAAGATTCAGGCCATGTGGAAGTTCTACGAAAAGCGACTCCACAGAAGAATAAGAGTTTACAACCGAACCCTGGAGACATAACAGCTTCCTCAACCAGACCGGCCATATTTCATTTCTCGTGTCTCCCGTTTGAATCGAGAGAGGATTGTACATTATCCTTTCATTATGAAGATGGTTTTGCGATTCATGAATTCAAGCATACCGTCCTGTGACAGTTCTCTTCCGAAACCTGAATTACCGATTCCGCCAAACGGCAGCCTGGGATCGGACCTGACATACGAGTTCACAAAACAGGCTCCCGCGTTCAGCTCAAGAGCTATCCTCTCTCCTCTTCGAGTATTCCGCGTATATACTGAAGCACCAAGTCCAAATGATGAATCGTTGGCAACTTCAACCGCTTCCCCCTCATCTTTCACCGAACAGACGGCTGCTACAGGTCCAAAGGTCTCTTCATCGAAAACTGGCATGCCTCTTCTGCAGTTCGACAGGACGGTCGTTGAATAAAAAGCTCCGGAATGCTCGGGTATACTTCCCCCAATGATCAGTTTTGCGCCAAGTTCAACGCTCTTTTTAACCTGCCTGCTTAAATTATCACGCAGATCGTACCTGGCCAACGGTCCCAGGTCTGTCTTCACATCCATCGGGTTACCCATTCTCCGCGCTTTCATTTCACCGGTAAGAAGACTGATGAATTCCCGGTAAACGCTTTCAACTACAATGAATCTTTTAGTGGCTATACAGTTCTGACCCGTATTAATAAGCCTGGAAAATACGGATTCACGCGCCGCGTGGCTGAGATCAGCATCCTCCAGAATTATCGCAGGATCACTTCCTCCAAGTTCAAGAACACATTTCTTTATGGATGACCCGGCTTCCGAGGCAACTGCTCTGCCTGCACTTTCACTGCCAGTAAGCGTAACAGCTTTTACTCTTTCGTCTGTGATTATTTTACGAGACGTTTCCGCAACGTTTTCTTCCGATACGAAAATTACGCCTGCCAGTTCATCGGGGAAATCTGCTTCCAGAAACAGATCATGTATACGCGTGGCACACCCTGACACATTGGGCGAATGCTTGAGAATGAATGAATTCCCGGCCATAACCGCAGGTGCCGCGAACCTGAATACTTGCCAGAAAGGGAAGTTCCACGGCATAACAGCATAAATCAATCCAAGAGGTTGATAGCATACGTAACTTTCATCCGCATCGCTTTCCATACTCTTGTCCGCAAGAAAATCAGGACCGTTTTCGGCATAGTATCTGCAGACCCATGCGCATTTCTCGATCTCAGATTGTCCCTGAGTTACAGGTTTACCCATTTCAGCAGCCATTTCCACTGCCAGATGATGCTTTCCTGTTTCAAGAAGACCTGCAAGATTCAACAACCTTTTCGAGCGGTAACTCATTCCCATATCACGCCAGAATTCAAAGGCTTTCTGAGATTTTTCAAGGGTATCCCCGATTTCTTTCGAGGAATTCTCGTTCCATGATTTGATTATCTTCCCTGTGAACGGATTTATGGACTGAAGCAATTTTCACCATCCCCGGCCGGCGTTATTACCATTTCATCTGCCTTTCAAGTATACTATTTCATATCAATGTAAAAAAGGAAGTTCACCCGGGACTGGTACCAAGGAGAATATTATGAGGTCGGCAGGATTATCAGTTTTGTTTCTCACTCTTATTTGGGGCGTATCGAATGCCGCGTTTCTTGCTGAAGTCGAATTCTGCGGCTTTTCGAGTGACGGAAAATACGCGGCATTTGAACAGTACTGGATTGCTGACGGAAGCGGGTTTCCTGGCGCTGAAGCAATCGTACTGTCAATTCCCGACAGCAGAATTGTATGGAGATTCGAAGTACCCTGGACAGAGGAAATGATGTACAATAACGGTTCGTACATCTACTATGAAAACTCAGAAAATCCTGCCAGGAGAATAATCCACAAGGAGGAAATCCCTTATTTCGACAGTCTTGGAATCTCTGTACACAACGAGGGTGTTCATTGCGTCTGCCACCCGCTTACGGATATTGGCGTTGATGGTACAAATGCAACATTTACTACCTGGGTCGCGTCACCAACGTACAACGGCCCTGAGTACAAACTCAGCGTTCTCAACCATCAGGAAATGCCGGAATCCCCACCTGACTGGCTGACCATGTTCGATATACCCGTCCTGCTTGAGCTGAGAATAAGTAATTCATACGGGGACACGCTTTTGCATCTTTTCGATAAAATACCCCTGGAGGGATACGAGTACGTTTCCAGTTACCGTATCAGAGATGTCTACGTGTTCAGTGACAGCCTCGCGGCCATTATACTTAACACTACAGAACCCGGGTTCGAAGGCCCCGATGGCAAATTCAGAATGGTAACGGGAATAATAGGTTACTGAAGGAACGGATTGGAATTTATCTCACGGGCTATGGAAGTTTCCGGACCATGACCGGGATACACAATGGTACTTCCGGGAAGAACAAGAAGTTTTTCTTTTATCGAAGAGATCAGAAGAGCGTAATCCCCGCCGGGAAGATCTGTCCTTCCGACAGACCCTTCGAAAAGAGCGTCTCCGGTGAACACATGCCCTGGAAGATAGATACTTATTCCACCGGGAGAATGGCCCGGTGTGTGTAACACTTTCAGCCTTAGCAGACCCACCTTAATTACTTCACCATCATCGAGATAATCGGTTGGATCTGGAGATTCTTCAAAGGGTATATTCCAGTAATCAGCGTGTTCTCCCGCGTTCCTGAAGTATTGATGGTCTCCTGTATGAAGGTAAAGCCTGAGTGAAGCAATGTGAGACATCAGGTACGCGTTTCCCCCTATATGATCGAAGTGCCCGTGTGTGTTTACAATAGCGATAGCGTTCAGATCAAGTTCTTTCAGCGTTTCAGCTATCTGAGCACCGTTACCTCCAGGGTCGATGATAATTGCATCATGTGAAAAGGAACATCCGATTATGTAGCAGTTCACTTCAAGAGGACCGGTAACAGCTTTTCGTATTACAGGTTTACTGTTCTTCAAAATGAACGTGGCATTTCAACATAAATAGCAGCCAGTCCTGCTGTTTCAAACGTATATTTCATTAACATTCAACTCCTCTATCACATTCAATAACAATCAATATACTCAATTAATCCCGTAGTTCTGGCAGCAATTTGCACAAATCTATTATAATTGCTACCAGGTTCCTTGGAAATACAAGAGAATAATCCTTGAAAGGTAATAAATATGAAAAGATTGTACCCTGTTTACCTGCTTGTAATGGTAAGCACATGCTTTTCTCAGATAACCGTAAACGCAACGAAAATTTCCGAGAGACCCGTTATTGACGGCACTCCTGATGAATCTGTCTGGAACGATGCGATTCCAATGGAAGATGATTTTATTCAGCAACGTCCCGATTGCGGCCAACCGATGTCTGAAAAGACGGATATCAGGGTTCTGTACGACGATAATAACCTGTATTTCTCGTTCTTCATGCATGACAGTCACCCGGAGGAATTCACAAGAAGACTGGCGTCCAGAGACACTGATTTTCCCGGAGAATGGATCGGTATCTGGCTGGACACTTACAATGATGACAATAACGCGTACTACTTTTTCACAAGTATTGACAACGTACAGCAGGACGGAAGATTGTGTACCGTCAGCGGCTGGGACTCGAACTGGGACGGCATCTGGGAAAGCGCAACCGCTGTTTCAGATTCGGGATGGACTGCGGAATTTGCTATTCCCTTTTCACTTCTTCGCTATTCGGATGATGAAGAACAGGAATGGGGCATCAATTTCAAACGAACAATAAGCAGGACCAATGAGAATGCTTTTCTTTTCAGAATGGGAGATAACGGCCAGATTAAAATCAAGGATTTCGGCAGCCTTCTGGGGCTTAATTCTCTCCCTTCAAACAGCAAGGTGGAATTCAGACCCTATGGCGCGGGGCGCATTCAATACCTGCCGGATGCAAATAAGAAGTGGGACCCATGGTTCAATGCGGGAATTGATACAAGAATCGGACTGTCTTCCGAACTCCTGCTGGATCTTACGGTTAATCCGGATTTCGGTCAGGTTGAAGCTGATCCCGATGAGGTAACTCTCTCTCACTGGGAAAGATACCTTCCCGAGAAAAGACCATTCTTCCTTGAGGGATCGGACATGTTCAGCATGCCTTTCTCACTATTCTACTCCAGGCGGATAGGCTCCGTTGCTCCTAACGGAGAAATTATCCCAATACTTGGAGGCGTTAAACTGACCGGCTCCATGAATGGATTTCGCATCGGCTTCCTTGACGCGTATACAGGAAACGTTAAAAACGACAGCCTTACACTTGTAAAGCCTACTAATTATTCCGCCGGAAGAATTGTTCGTGAGTTTGGTGAGGGTACTTACATAGGTATCAGCGGCACCAGCACCGATATTCCGGAATACGATGGATCAGAATATTCTTACGGCAGATCCGGGGCAGTGGATGCCCAGGTGACTTTCCTCGAGAACCACCAGATCAGTTCCTCAATCGCAGGCACATGGAATTCTTTCGAGAGTGTATGGGAAAAGAATCTTTCGTATAGAGCCTTCTACAGATACAGCAATGGCAGATTTCGTGTCAGCGGGGGCTCCTCATTCCAGGAAGAGAACTTCAATGCCAACATGATCGGTTACACAGCATCAACGGGAGATGTGAAATCATGGTTCGGAACAGGATTTTACCACCCGTTCAATAACAATAATGTATTCCAAAGCTGGAGAGGAAGGATACACACATGGTATAACCGCGTACCAGGCGGCCCCGTAACCGGACAGGGTATTACTATTAACTCTGGCATAGCTTTCAGAAACAGATTTAGTACTGGTATTGTCCTTGGATACGACGGTCCGTGGACAGACAGATACGAAGGACCTTTCGGTACTGAATACGAGGGGGGGTTCAACGGGGAGATTTCCTGTTCTACCGATCCAAGAAGAATGCTGCATGGATCCATCTGGAGTGAGGTGAGTGCTTACTGCGAAGGTTCAAGCTTTCTGACAGGTTCAAATATAATCCTGAAGCCGGCTTCCAGTATTACCTTCGGAACCAGTCTTGACTGGCGGATGACATCGAATACCAGAAAATACAACTGGCGTCTTAAAAATTGGGGCAGAAGAGACACTGAATGGCGTTCAATTCAAATGAGCGCAAACTGGATGTTCAGCAACTACCTCAGCCTTAGATTTACCTCGCAGGTTTCCAGGTTCACCGCGGATTGGGACACAGGAAACAGTTCCAGGAATCTGAGTCACTGGATGAATGTACTTCTTAAATGGCAATTCCGTCCGGGAAGCATGTTTTATTTCATGGTTGGCGAAAATGCTGAACCCGATAAAATTACGGGGGAATTCGGTAAACCGGAGTTCACTGTATTTACAAAACTCACATGGTTCCTCCCGGTTTGAACCTGAGAATGGATTTGAAGGATATTCTTTTGTAATAGTAGCATCTATGATTTAATTATACTACCTGTTGAATAACAGTGTCTGAGTGTACGAACGCCTGCTGAATCCGAGTATTCCGAAGTATTGAAAAGACTTTCCGGAAAAATCCTTCGATTTGATGCATCCGGGATACTGTCTTTATTTACAACATGTTGCAGGATAACAGAACCGTAGGTAATTGGCGAGCAAGCATGCTACGATCCTGACGATGATAAGTCTATCGCTGCTGCAGTTGGTGTTCATATGGCATTTGCTTGTGGATTATTCAGATAAATTTATTAAGGATATTTGTGGTATTTATAACTTTTACCATTATTTTTTCAACTATAAACCATTTGCTTTTTAAAGCATTTGCCAGATTTAAAATTGATCTTTTAACAGCAGTTGTTTTTAACTATTTTGTTTGTGTAATAATCGGGTACATCACTTCGGCTGAAATACTCTTCCGGGGTTCAATTTTCAAACAGAATTGGTATATATTCTCAATTATCCAAGGAGCATTATTCGCTGTTACTTTTTATTTAATGGGAAGAACAACAAAAATACATGGAGTTGCTGTAACCAGTCTTGCAACCCGTCTTGCAGTAGCTATACCGGTATTTGCAGCATTTTTTCTCTATAATGATATTATCTCAGTAACAAAAATAATTGGCATACTCACTGCTCTTATTGCCCTTTATCTAAGTTGTGCCGGTCCGAAGAACAAAACATCAGTATCAAAGACAAAAGTCTTTTTTCCTATATTTCTATTCATATCATTTGGCATGCATTCTACTTTTATTAAATTCGTGCAGGAGCATTTTCTGGTGACTACATCATACAGTGCATATATCATGTCATCATTCCTGGCTGCATTCATATTAAGCGGGTCGATTCTTCTTTTGCGGGTAATCACTAAAAAATGCACTTGTCAGTGGAGAAATGTTGCAGCAGGTATTGTTCTGGGCTTCATAAATTATGGTGCTGTCTATTTCCTCATCCGGGCACTCAGTGTACCAGAGTGGGAGAGTTCACAACTCTTTCCAACCATTAGTATTGCCGTTGTTATATCAAGTTCTTTTGGTGCCTGGCTCTTTTTCAAGGAACATATAAATCGGAAGATGTTACTATCTCTGGTTATTGGTGTTGGAGCCATAGTACTTGTAAATATGTGAAACTGTGATTGACTGCATATCTGGCAAAGCAAGAATATTCCAAACCCACTCCGAGCAAATGAACCATGTACATATCCGAAACCAGGTCAGATTCATTAACAATATAATCGAACAGATGATCAGTATACCCTTGTGATTTGAATTAGCCGCGATTATCATCTCAGGAATACAGCTGTATAAGAAAACAGCAAGATCACAATTGCCTGCGGCAGGCACATTATGCTACCTGTGAATGAAGTGGCCTGGGTTGTCAAGACAGAAAAAGGGTTGTTAAAGTTGGATCTCTGCCTTCTGTTCACTGAAAGCAGATTCATCACTGGAAAGAACTATAAATGCTTAAATACATCCTCACGGCATTCATATCCTGTCTGATTGCTTCATTGTGTTCCGGGTGCGCTAAGTCAGAATGGGTTGAACCTTTTCCCGATAGACTGAGCATCACAGTAACTGACAGTATAGGCATTGAAACTGGTGATTCCTGCTATGTGCTGGGTTCGATAATTGATGCGGAATTATTATCATCGGGATCCATACTCCTGCTTGATCAAAGTGCATGTTGCATTAGAGAATATTCCCCGGAAGGTACGTACATGAGAATTCTCTCAGGCAGGGGAAGCGGGCCAGGTAAACTCTTATTCCCTCTGGAAATGGCAGTACAGTCTGATGGTAGAATAATCGTTGAGGACATTCAGAAAAGAGATCTTGTAATTCTTGGACCTGACGGTGAGAGCCTGTCAGAATTGACGAACTGGGAACTGTTTCCCCCGATAGCGATAGTATCGGCTGACACGAACCTTATTGCCGGTTGTGCCATCGGCTATGACATGGAAAGCCTCGATCTCTCTTTGATATTCAAACCTACCCTCTATTTACTGGATGATACCGGAAGCGAACTGGAATTATTTGCAGATACGCTTATCATCCCCAATGTGCAGGACGTGCCCATGACTCCGACCGGTATGCTTGGCTACTCAATGATGACATCCGATTACAGGAACGGGCGTGTATTCTACTCGAACATGTCGACAGAACATTACGAAGTTCGCTGCTGGGATATTCTCGGGAATCCATCCTTCGCTTTTGAACTTGGTATCCCACCTGCAGCGAAGACTTCAGATGAACTGCTTGAAGAAACAGAGTATACCAGAATGCAGTTTGCTGCATTGGGTTTGAACACTCTTCCCGAAGATTTTGAACCGGATCCTTTACATGTTCTCGTAGTTGGCCTGGGAGTCGATGAATACGGAAATCTGTGGATCCAGCGGGGAACTGAGAAGAAACCTGTCTTTGATATTGTTGATGCAGAGGGAGATCATATAGGTACAGCAGAGTTTCCAAGAACTGGACATCATTGGAAATTCAGTATCTCACCGAACGGCAGTCTTGCCTGGAATCTTGACCCGGTATCAGGATTTCAGAAAGTCTATATACTTGATCTACCCACTGTTAATCGGAAATAGAATAAGAACAGTGAATCGAGTAGCCGGAGTTTTTTTATCCCCCGGCTCCGCACATGTCTTTCGGCATGATTACCGGCCGTAACCGGGTAATGAATTTTCAACCAATGCTCCTGATTGAAATCAATCCCTGTTCTTTCAGCCATTTGTTAGTCCTGAAAGATTTCAGAAATGTATCTGCAAAACTGCCCGACCTTAAGAGTCTTGCAGTTTCAGTTCCAGCAGGCATTGTTTCATGGGGAATGGAGGCACTGGCTCTTTTTGTTCTGAAAAAGAAACGGTAATTTTGACAAATCACTGTTTACTTAATCGTGATCGAAAAGCCTGTGGGAGTTGTCCGGGTTGGTGTAAAGCCGCCCATAAAACTCATCTTTTGCGCCACCTGCAGTGCCACCC
>CAZOQQ010000044.1:0-12122 GCA_964582075.1 uncultured bacterium
GTGCTTTTTCGGTGATTGACAGGAACTACGGTATTTCGTGGGAGGGAAGCCTTAGAAGCCTGGTTTCTCCCGGTTGGAACGATGGTCCGTATGCGCGGATAGAAGGAAAACTGGATATTACTTCAAGAATTACCGGCAATTATCTCGCAGGCACAAGGATTTACGCTGGCGGAATAACGGGTGATGCCCCCTGTCACATATTTCTCAGGCCGAGTGGAGGTTTATTTGGACGAGGTATCACAGGAGCGTTCCTGCCGCCCGATGGATTGCTGTCGCCGCAGGAGCATTATTACGTCCGCTCAGGCCCTGCGCTGCCGGGGTACTGGAACTCTACCGTACGGGGAAGGGCGGCGCTTTCCATTGAACAGAGATTCCCGGTGCCGTTACCATTGCTTCCGGTTGAAATATTCGGAAGTATCGGATGGATTGCCGATGGTTTCCGGGAGTTTTCCGAAGACACTTTTCTTGCCGATGGGGGAATTGCGGTGAGGCTGGCCATGTTTGAAGCGCTGTTTCCCATCTGGGTATCTGACCCCGCTCAAGGTGAAGCCAATTGGAAACTTCGCTGGCGTATTGGACTATCACCATACGGTTTCCCTGATTTGTACTGATGGGTGAGAATGATGGCTAAAGCAGTTCTGTTATCCTTTCTGATTTTCTTATGTTCGTTGTCATCCGATACGGGAAAGGAAACGGAGTCCCGGCGGGACAGTACCGGCGCGGGGTTGCTGAGTTTTATTATGAAAATAACGGCAGACGATACGCGTTCATGGGCTAAACCAATAGAGCATATTGATCTGGATAGAATCCTTGAGTTGAAACGAGCAGGGCTTGTTACCTTCCATGAAGCTGACTGGTACGCGGTGATAGATGATGAGTAATTCTGTTCAATGCGTACTTTGTCCGCATCTGTGCATACTTGCGCCGGGTGAGCGTGGAAGGTGCGGCGTAAGGCTGAATGTTGATGGCGAGCTGGTAAGCCTTGTGTACGGCCGGCCGGTCGCGGCCAATATTGATCCGGTTGAAAAGAAACCTCTGTTTCATTTTATGCCTGGAATAGATGTGTTTTCCATAGCCACCGCCGGTTGCAATCTGAAGTGCGAATTCTGTCAGAATTGGGAAATATCACAGGCTGTTCCGGAGGATGTAACACCGTACGACATGTCTCCGGAAGTGGTTATCGAAAACGCTCTGGCCTATAACTGTCAGGCTATCGCGTACACTTACACTGAGCCTGTTGTATTTTTTGAGTATACAAGAGATTGTGCCAGGCTTGCCCGAGCGGCCGGAATTAAAAATATCCTTGTGACAGCGGGCTATATAAACCCGGGGCCGCTTTCCGAACTCGCGGAGTATATGGATGCCGCAAACGTTGATCTGAAATCAATGTCCGATGCTTACTACAGGGACATCTGCGGAGGTACGCTTCAGCCGGTGCTTGATACGATTACTTCCCTTAAGGATTCAGGTGTATGGGTTGAGATTACCAATCTGGTTGTTCCGACATTGAACGATGAATCGAATGAAATTGATTCGCTTGCCAGATGGGTACTGGACAATACCGGAGAAGACACGCCGCTTCACTTTTCAAGGTTCTTTCCCATGTACAGGCTTACCGACCTGGCTCCTACGTCCATTGATACACTGAAGGGAGCGAGGGAAAGGGCAAAGGATACAGGCCTTCGTTATGTCTACGTGGGGAATGCCGTTACTTCCGAGGGCTTAATAACAAGATGTCCTGAATGTGGAGAAATACTTATTGCAAGGCAGGGTTACGAGATCAGGGAAAACAATATTTTGAATGGAAACTGTGGAAACTGCTCGACCCCGATTGCCGGGGTCTGGGACGGAACGGAGGAACAGTGACAAAAAAAATCAGCAGGAGGAAGTTCCTGTCAAGCGCGGTAATGCTGCTGTTTTCAACTGTAGCTCTTGGAGGCGGCGTAAAAATAAGAAACAGCGAAAGCACAGGTAAACCGAAGATTGAAAGAACTTCCAGGAAAAAGGCCGATTACTACAGGGAACTTGCCGGATGAGAATACTTGTAATTACATTGTTTCTCGTGGTTGCGTGCGGAGGCGGTTCTCCCGCCGGGGAAGGAATTACGAACAGCGGTGGTATGATAAGGCCCGCGGTTGTGGCGGGAAGATTCTATCCGGGCGATTCCACGGTACTCGCGGCGATGGTGGACAGTCTGCTTGAGACCTCGAATGTATCGAGTTCTTCGGGAAACATGATAGCTGGTGTTGTTCCCCACGCGGGGTACGTGTTCAGCGGTGCCACGGCGGCAGACTTCTTCAAATCTGTCGAGGGGGTTGACTACGACGTTGTTGTAATAGTCGGGCCCTCGCATCATGTAGCGTTCCATGGATTCTCCATTTTCAAAGGGAATGGCTACTTGACTCCTCTGGGTCAAGTCGATGTGGATGTGGCTGTTGCCGATCGTCTCAGGGAAACCCATCCGTCAGCCTCCTTTATTCCGGAAGCTCATGAATCAGAACATTGCGTGGAAGTTGAGCTTCCCTTCCTGCAGAGAGTTCTTCAACCAGGTTTCAGAATAGTTCCGATTGTGGTGGGGGATGTCACCCCTGATGAACTGAAGTATATGGCTGAACTCATACTCGCAGAGGCTTACGATCAGCGAATTCTTGTAATTGCAAGCAGTGACTTTTCCCATTACCCGACAAAGGAAATGGCTGATGAGGTTGATTCGTTTACAGTTGCAAAGATAATTGAAGGTGAAATGGACGGTTTTCTTGAAGCCACTTCGGTTGACAGGCTACCTTCCGGACTCGAAACCTTCGCATGCGGCAGGCTTCCCATCGCGCTTGTATTATCTTACGCGGCCCTTTACCCGGATGTAACTTCCGAGCTTCTTTCAAGAGCAACTAGTGCTGATTACTCAGGCGACAATTCGGAAGTGGTCGGGTACGCTTCAATCGCGTTTACAACGCCCGGATTCAACCCTTCCGAATGGAGTATTTCCCCTGAATCCAGAGATATTCTACTGGAGATTGCCGTAGCTTCTGTCCGTTCCGCTGTTGAAGGCAGGGATTACAGTTTGCCGGATACACTTTCCGCTGAGATGGTTCTTCCACGCGGAGCCTTTGTCACGCTGAAGGAAAATGGCCGATTGCGGGGATGCATAGGATCCATACGTCCCGTAGCTCCCCTTGCGGAGACAGTCATGCGAATGGCTCGTTCGGCGGCACTTGATGACCCGCGTTTCATGCCTGTGACGGAGCCCGAACTTCCCGGACTGGAGTATGAGATATCCGTTCTTACCCCGCTGCAGATTCTTGATGACTGGCATGACGTAAATGTTGGTACTGATGGTCTGATAATTGCAGGTCCCGGAGGGAAATCGGGAGTTCTGTTGCCCCAGGTTCCTCTGGAGCAGGGATGGAACAGGGAGGAGTTTCTGGAAGCCGTTTGCCGGAAAGCGGAACTTCGTCCGGATGCTTACCTTGGTGATGCAACACTATACCGTTTTCAGGCAGAGGTTTTTGGAGAAAATTAATACATCTTCCGGGACAAGGGGAGAATCCCTGTCCGGTTTCTCCTGTTTTATCGGAGGACTCCTTTCAATTCTGGTACAGTCAATTGTTTTAAGGGAATCCCTGTTCGGTCGTCATCAGGCGGAACTCGCTGCGGGTATCGTTCTGGCAGCCTGGATAATCGGTGCCGGTATGGGTGCCGCACTGGGAGGCAGAACTTCCGGAAACAGGTTCTGGTGGATTGCCGGAACGGTAATGCTGCCTCTTCTGGGGTACTTGCAGGTTGCCGCGTCTAGAACAGGAATCCTGCCTCTGTCGGTAACTGTGCTTCCAGCGGGGTTTGTTGCCGGGATCATCTTTATACAGCCATTCGCATTCGACAGACCGGGCAGGATATATTCACTGGAAGCTCTTGGAGCAGCTGCGGGAGGTGGAATATTTCTGCTGTTATCGCCCCATCTTCTTGCGGGTGAAATGCTGGCGGTAACGGTTCTGTTTTCGATAATCGGTATTCTATCATGCAGATGTACAATTCCAGGGCTTATACTCACCGTTCTGCTGTTTACTTCGCTGATGTTTTCCCTCCCCCGGGATTTCAGCAGCCGGCTTGCAGCGACTGCTTTCGGCGAGTACGATAGTTTGCGGGTTCATCCTTCTCCCTATGGAGAAATAATCACAGCCGAAAGAGAAGGTCAGTATTCCGTATTCAGAAGCGGATTGCTTGAAGCAACGTGGCCTTCCCTTGAATCAGCGGAGGAAACGGTTACAGTTCCCCTTATTACGGAATTGCCTGAAACTGTGCTGTATATCGGATCATCTCCGGAAGAGGCGGAAATATTGAACGGTTGGCCGACAGTTGTTCATTGCGTTACCGTTGTTCCTGACAGGACTCTTGCCGAAGTTGCGGATTATCCGGGTGAAGTCGTTACAGGCGATGGACGACAGTACCTGGCGCGCAGCGAATTATCGTTTGATCTTATAAGCGTATCCGTGGGTCAGCCACTTACTCTTCTGTCAAATCGCTTTTACACAACGCGGTTTATGAATCTGGTCGCGGAAAGACTCTCCAGGAGAGGAATAGCCGCAATTCGCCTTCCGGGAGGGATCAACAGACTGCATCCTCTTGAAGCGAAACTGGCACGTTCGGTGATTCTGGCTTCCGAAAACAGTTTCAGATGGACCAGGATTGTTCCGATGTCCGGTCTTCTTCTGATAAGCGGTAATGGCCCGGAATCATCATTTGACGGTACGGTGCTTGCGCGACGAATGGACTCCCTGGGGGTTTCAGGCGTATTCGTAAATTCAGGAACACTTCCCTACGATCTCTCCGATTTCAGAATGGCGGCGTTTGATGAACAGGTTGCCATGGCAGACGCGGAAGTGAACAGAGATTTTCATCCTGAGGGTTTCAGGACAGCTCATGAGTTATGGGATTTCAGAACGGGAGAAGAAGGGAAAACGGATCTTACGGTACCCGCAGCAGCAGTTCTTATGCTGATAATGGTGATTGCGGCCTTATTTACAGGAAAACCACTTCTCTCTTTGGGAGTTGCCGCTGCAGGATTCAGTGGATTGTCGGTTGAAGTAATCTCACTGGTCGCGATTCAGGCCGCAACCGGTTACTCCTGGGTACTCGTCGGCGCGGTTACCGGAACATTCATGACAGGAGGCGCTCTCGGGGCATTCTGGTCGAAAACAGGGCTGCTTATGGATTCCGGGAAATCCGTGGCACTCTCCGGAATGGCGGCTCTTTTTTCTGCTGTCGCGCTGCATCTTTATGGAGCAGGTCTGTTCAACGGGTTCCTTCTTGCCGTTTCCATGCTTACCGGTACTTTCGTTTGCGGAATTTCAAGCGGTGGAGCCTTTTCCTCGGTTGCTGCGGTACTCGAATCTGATGGTTTCGGGAAGATTGGTCTTCTGGATTTTGCGGAACACGGAGCCAGTGCCGCCGCATCACTGATAATGCCGCTTTTTCTGTTTCCATTACTTGGTGCGGCGAATGTCCTGTTGATAGCGGCAGGGTGGGTTACGCTGTTCCTGATTATTCATAAAGTATCACCGCGACCGATGTAAAGGGAGGGGGCGGAAAAACCGCCCCCTCCTGCTTGCGCGAAACTAAGAGTTTAGAGAGTTGAGAATTCTACTCTTCTGTTCAATGCCTTGTTGGCTTCGGAAGTATTAGGTACCGCCGGCATGGTTTCACCGTGACCTATTGTGGAAAGACTCGAGGCATTCACGCCATGATCGACAAGATAGTCAAAGACAGCTTTGGCTCTGTTCTCACTTAGAGTCTGGTTGTACTCTTCAGTGTGGTCAGAGTCAGTGTGTCCGCTGAGAAGAACCATCAGGTCGTTAGCGATGATGTTCTCTGCTATAGCATTGAGGAGAGAGAAGAACTCCGGCTTGATAGAGTATTCATCGGAATTGAAATATACAGGCTCGAAGATGACGGACTGAAGCTGGAAGTCCAGAGCGACTTCTTCCCCGCTGGTGATGTTAAGGTTACCGGTAGCTCCAAGGTAACCATCCGCAGAAACGGAAACATTCCAGTTACCCTCGCCTACGCTAAGTTCGTAAAGACCGTCACTGCCGGTTCTGTCACTTGCCGCGGCATCCGGTACGGCTACCGTTGCGCCGGCGATGGCAAGACCGGTTTCAAGATCGGTTACGCTGCCTATGACCTTACCGGGTTCGGGCTGAAGCGCGTAATCCCTGCTGAGGTCTTCACCCGCAGTAACAGCAAGAGTTTCATTAACGGTAAGGTAACCCGGGGAACTTACCGCGACGGCCACACTGCCCTCGGGAAGAGTGGCGGAATAGAAGCCGGTACCGGCATCGGAGACGGACGGATCGACCGCGGTGCCGGGGAACGCTACGGTAGCTTCAAGAGCTTCACCTGT
Organism: uncultured bacterium; assembly: GCA_964582075.1. Lineage (GTDB taxonomy): Bacteria > Fermentibacterota > Fermentibacteria > Fermentibacterales > JCC-6 > Aegiribacteria. The sequence continues at coordinate 6,398 of CAZOQQ010000044.1, forward strand.
AAGCGCATCGGTTACAGTACCCGCGACGACAGCTGTTTTCGGTCCTTCAACAAGGTCGCTGGAATACATGAGATTGACCCCTACTCCCCAGCTGGGATAGTATCCTTCCGGGAAGGGAGCGTAATAACCACGATAGGTATCGCTTGGATTGCCACCGGCCTGGTACGCGTGGTGTCCAAGATCGCTCCATTCAGGATCGAAATTATCGATTGAGAATCCACCAACAAGATCACATGCGAACCCTGAGCCAAGCGGGAACCGCAGGCCTGGTTGAATAATGATCATGTCATCGTAGCTTTCGCCGTTCTGATCTTCGTAATCCCGCTTCATAAAGTGACGCCACTCTGCTTCCGTAAAGAGGGTCAGACCTTTCATCGGGTATTCAATGCCCATGGCAAGATGGAATACAGGATCCTCAAGATCCATGTTCACAGCAATGCTGTCGTTTGTTCCGTACCTGTGGTCAGTGAACTGGAAATTCTGCTTGAAGTAATGGTAGCCAACATTTGTGTGAAGAACAGCAGGGTGCAGATCCAGTGAAAGAAGAAGATCTGCGCCAGCAGAGAAATTGGTGGCTATCATCGGACGACGCATTTCGAACATAGGCTGCTCCGGATACCAGATGCCATCGAACTGATTGTAATTGGTCACGTAAGGATTGTCTCCACCGTTGTAGATCTCGAAACCTGCCCACGGCATGATTCCAATTCTTAAGTCGCCTGAAGAATCGATGGCGTATTTCAGGAACAGGTGAGCTTCACTGAAACCATCGTCGTGCTCGTTTTGACCTCCGATAAGATTCTGCCGACCCGGAGTATCGGAACGGGAAAGGCAGTTCCAGACGTAGGAAATCCTTCCGGCTATCTCGAATTTGTCGCCGAGTCCGGCTGCAGCTGTAATGTACCAGGTTCCGTTGTATTCCTTATCTGTTACATTTGTGGCTGTACCACTGAGGTAAGCGACTCTTGTATCGCTACTTATTCCGATGAAGGAGAAAAGTCCCAGTGAAAACTCACCAGCTCCGATGGTTTTAGCATCCACTGTACGGTTAAGGCCCCTTAGTCCTGTGTATGATGGAAGAGCCATGATGCTGCCGGACAGTAAAAGAAGCGCAGCAAATATATATAAACCTTTTCTCATTTTAACCTTCCTTTCAAGTAAGGTTCCAAATTCACGAATATATACAGGTTCCCGGTATGTATTGTCAATACATATTGCTACATTATAATATCTTAGCAGTGATAAACGATTATAACCAGCTATATTCAACAATAAATATATTTTCTCTGAAAATTAGCCTGTAACTGGAAGACAGTTTCAGATCGTTGCTTGATTAAGAACCTGAATTCTGTATATTGACCTTTGAACAAAAATGTTTCTTCTTCGATGCTTTAAGATAATCCTTCATTCATGGAGAACGAAATGTCACAGGATTTTGGTTCTTTCCTCAGGAACAAACTGCTGCACGAGAGTAATGAGTCAGCCGATTACGTATTCGAGGAAAAAGGGGAACTTAAACCGGGAGAAAGACGGGAAGTATCGGTTCTGTTTCTTGATCTTGGAGGTTTCACCGCCATGTCCGATAAACTGGATCACGAAGTAGTTCATGATATAGCGGGTGGAGTGATGGATGCTCTGGTTAATATGACTGAGCGTTTCGGCGGATATGTTGACAAAATCGAGGGTGACAGGATAATGGTGCTTTTTGGAGCCAGGAGAGCTGGCGAGAATGACAGCACAAGATGTATTTCATGTGGATTGCGCATGCTGGAAGTAATAGAAAAAGCAAATGACATTCTCTCCGATACAGGCATTTCCGTAACAGCCAGGGTGGGTATTAACAGTGGTCCTGTAACCGTGGCCCCCGATGCTATAGGTCATTTGACCGCGATGGGAAGAACGGTGAATCTTGCTTCACGTATGGAAGAGACTGCGCATCCGGAAACCATTCTGGTTCCCGATACGGTTCATGAGAAATGCATGAACCTGTTTCTATGGAAAGATATGGGAATTACAGAACTCAAGGGCATCGGCAAACCTGTTCATGTGTGGAGCCCCACGGCTTCCATATCTTCTTTCAAGCCTCGCTGGGAGCGTATTCCCCTTGTCAACAGGTCGGGTTTTGCGGGGAGGTCGGAAGAACTTGCCAGGCTCAATGACAAGCTGCTTGCGCAGAGAACTGGAAATACCGGTAACAGTCGCCTGGGCGGTGTCAAGCATATTGTTCTGGGAATAAAGGGTGAAGCCGGAATTGGTAAATCCCGCCTTGTTCACGAATTCATTCAGAAGCAATGTCTCAATGATTCCGATGTTCTTGTTCTTAAGGGGCAGTCTCTTTCGTACGCTCAACCCGCTTACTGCCTGTGGACCAGCCTTCTAAGTGATATGCTGGATATCGAACCTGATTACAAGACAGGGTATGAAGAATTCAAATTAAAAGTTCAGGATATTAGCGATGACAGCGAACTGCCTGATTCCCTGCCATTCCTGTCCGAAGTTCTTTCGATCAGGTCAGGGGATAAAAGACTTAGTGAACTGGACAGTAAAGCAATAGCTCTGGAAACAGGAATTGCGTTTCGGAACTTTCTTAAGGCTATGACTGCGAATAAACGTCTGCTAGTGGTTCTGGACGACCTGCACTGGATAGATTCCACCTGCCGTAATGTTCTGGAGTTCGTTGTTTCGAACTGCAGTACGGAAAGACCGATCCTGTTTATCCTTATCTACAGACCCGAAAGAGAAGATGGCCAGACGGTGGAGTTCGATATCAGGCACAATTACGCCGAACTGGAGGAAATAACCATCTCCAGCATCGATAAACAGTCATGCCGGGAGATAATTGCAAAAATACTTTCCGGTCTTGGTGCTGATACGACAGAGGAAATTTCAAATGAAGTTGAAGATTTTCTATTGAAATACTCTCAGTGTAATCCGTTTTTTCTGGAGGAACTTATCCTGGACACAGTTGAGTCGAACATACTGTACGAAAACAAGGGACGATGGGAGTTCACACGGCCCGTAAGTGGAGTGCCCATACCTTCCTCCCTGAAAGGACTGCTCCAATCCAGACTTGATAACCTGTCTGAGGAATGGAAGGGTGTTCTTCAGAAAGCCTCCGTCCTGGGAGTTGAGTTCAGGTTGAAACTGTACGACAGACTTTTGGAAAAATTATCAATAAAAGAGAGCAGTAGAGAGGTTCTGAACAATCTGGAAAGAAGGCAGTTCCTGACAGGCATTGGGACAGCTTTCGAGCAGAAATACATGTTTCGTCACATTCTGATACACGATGCCGTTTATAACAGTATTCTGGAGAGCAACAGGAAACTTCTTCACCGGATTACCGCCGGTTTGATAGAGGAGATGTACCCGGATGATGAGCAGGAGATCGCTGACATTCTCGCTCATCATTGGGAAAGGGCTGATGTAAGGGAAAAGGCAATTCAATGGGGTATTATCAGTTTAGCGAACAAAGTTAAAACTTACCAGCATGAGAAAGCTCTGGAATTATCCGAGAAAATTGAATCCTGGATATTGGAGCAGCCTCTTGATACTGACAGCAGCGATAAGCTGCTTGAGGTAATGATGCAGAAGGTTTCCACTCTTGACATCCTGGGGAGGAGGAAGGATCAGGAGCAGATGCTCCTCAGAATGAACGATATTGCCGATGAATACGAATTGTCTACATGGAAGGGCAAAATACAATCCGCTCTGGGAACCGTACTTAGAATTGGCGGTCGCTTGAACGAAGCCGGTGAATTCTGCCGAAACGCTCTTGATATTCAGCGAAAAACCGGAAATCGAAAACATGAGAGTGAAGCACTCTGCAATCTGGGTATTATCAGCAGGATCAGGAATAAACCGGCTGAAGCGCAGAAGTATTTCAAGATGGCGCTTAAAATCAATCGCGAAGGTGACAACCGCAGTATGGAAGGTGTACTGCTTGGAAATCTGGGAAATTTCTATTTTGATCAGGGACAAATGGATGAAGCCATCAGGTATTACAAAGAAGCCCTTGAAATAAATCGTGAAACGGGAGACAGAAGGAACGAAGGAATCGCCCTTGGAAACCTTGGAAATCCACTGGTAGCAAAAGGTGAAACTGAACTGGCCCTGGAATACTACCTGCAGGCACTGAAGCTTCACAGGGAAGTAGGTAACCGGAGAAGTGAAGGTGTTACACTTGGAAATATTGGAGCCTTCTATTTTGAACATGATCGTTTTGACGAGTCACGGGAATACTATGAAAAAGCTCTTCAGATTCACCAGGAAGTAGGGAACCGTAGAATGGAAGCCGTCTTTCGCGCTGATCTTGCATTACTCCGTCTGAAACAGAATGATGCTGCCGGGGCGCTGGAATACTACAGGAACTCCCTGGCTATTATTGAAGAGCTTGATCTGGCCAGTGTGGGATTCGAGCAGTTACCTGAGCTTCACAGCGGCCTTATTTCTCATGGAATTTCTGAGACGGAAGCTCCATGGCCGGAGAACTGGGAAAAATATGAGCAGAAATCGTAACAGTTTTCATAGTCTCGAAATCTCTTTGTCAGCAGTACGAATACTGGAGATTTCCGGAATACGTATATTGTTAAATATTTCATGGTAAGGAGAAAATGATGAAATACGCGATATTGTTCCAGCGTTTACCCATAATGATTCTAGGATTGTTTTTTATTGTGGGTTGTGGAGGAGATGGAGCGGACAGTGCAGTCAATGTAACCGATGTAACCGGAACTATTGAGGCGGATGATATGCATGATCCTGATCACGGCAACCTTGCGTACGACTCGTACGAATTTGAAGCCGGAACACTGGATCAGGTACGCATTGAAGTCAGCACTGAAAGTTTCCTGCCGCTTCTGGAGCTTGTAGAAGTTTCAACAGGTGCCGTGATTGCCGAATGGGAGCCGGAATATTCTTCGGACGATGCTCTGAATTGCACGATTGCGGGACCGGGCAGCTATGAAGCCCGCGTGTACGCTCAGGAAAACGGTTCGGGGGCTTATTCACTATCCATTGCCGTTTCACCTTAGGAGATCTGCAAATTTGTGAATATTCGGGTCCGATGCGGTTTTACCTTACCCGGTTCATGACTTGAAAGAGGAAAACAATATGGGGAAATTATCTATTTTCAGCCTGATCGTAGTGTTTCTTGTAATGGCATGCGGTGGTTCATCATCACCTGTGACCCCCGCTATCTCGGATGGCAGCTGGTCAGGAACATTACAGGGGGAAGCCGTAACTTTTACGGTAAGTGGCAGCCAGGTTAAGGATTTACATGTAACGTTCGTTTACTGGGGTCAGAATCTACCGGCGGATACGCTGGTATGGACACCTGATAACACGTCAATTTCTGAAAATAAGTTCAACGTGTCAGATACTCTGAGCAATGGTTACTACAGCTATTCCATGAATATTAGTGGCACATTTGATCCTCCCTCCGGGGTATCCGGCATGTTCGGAACAGAGGGAGCATACGACAGTCTCGGCACACATTATACAACAAGTGATTCCATTTCCTGGTCGGGTGCTCATCAGTAAAGCTTAACTTGCATTAATCCGCACGCATAAGATAAACGAGGAGCGAATAAGAAATATTGGATTTCTTCGTTATTCTGGTTAGTCTGACGTTGTCTTTGAAACAATGCCACTTCAATCCCGTTTTCAACTACTCGAATCCTGGAAGTTTTCCGTAAAACACTCTGGGGTAGTCTTCCGGGTTTTCATC
>CAZOQQ010000045.1:0-12113 GCA_964582075.1 uncultured bacterium
GGAATGCCAAGGAATCCTGATGACTCTTATCTGTGTTCTGCTCAACCCGTTGGATAACCGGAACCTGGCACATTCAGGTACTCTTATGAAGGAATGAAACTGCAGTGATTGAATTCAGAGAGATTTATCTAAGCTTCAATGGCAATTCCGTGATTAACAATCTGTCCCTGAAAATATATGAGGGGGATAAGGTTGTAATCTACGGAAAATCCGGCTCCGGGAAAAGTTCGCTTCTCTCCCTGGCTCTCGGGTTTCTAAAACCCGATGAGGGGCAGGTTTACTTCGATGGCTTGCCTGTTGATGAAAAGACCGCATGGAATGTGCGCCGGAAGATAGCGTATATCGATCAGGATGTAAGCCTGGGCTCCGGCAGGGTTTCCGGGCTGTTTGAATTCGCCGGGAGCCTGAAAGCGAACGCTCACCTTGATTTCAACCATTCGGAAGAATTGATGAGTTATTTCGAGCTGGAACCGGACATTCTCCAGAAGAGTATCCAGGAACTGTCCGGCGGGGAAAGACAGCGCATCTCTATTATCATCGCTGTTCTTCTGAACAGGAGTATTTTCTTCCTGGATGAAGTTACTTCATCACTTGACAGGCATCTGAAAAATAAGGTTGCCGACTATTTCCTTGACCGTGAAAATGTTACGAGTCTGATAATCTCCCACGACCCCGTATGGACAGAGTCTCCCTCTGTACGAATCTTCGATTTCGAGGAGAAGACATGGCAACAATAGATATTCCAGTACTGTCTCTGGCTCTGACTTTTCTGCTGTTCCTGATTCCAATTGCCATAAGCAGGATATTCGGTCTGAAACTTATAAAACCTTTGTTCACTTCCACCCTTCGGATGGTGATTCAGCTTGCTCTGATTGGTGTTTTCCTCAAATACCTTTTTATATGGAATAATCCGTTCGTTAATTTCGGCTGGCTTACAATTATGATAGTGGTTGCCGTATTCTCCTCCGTGAAAAGTTCATCCCTGAAGATGAGTAAGATATTCATTCCAGCGTTCGCTTCATTCTCAACCGCCACTCTGCTGGTGGTTTTCTATCTGAATATTTTCATTATCCCGCTTGAAAACGTATTCGACGCAAGGTATCTCATCGTTCTTGGCGGAATGCTCCTGGGCAATTCTCTCCGTGGGAATATCGTTGGTATCAGTACTTTTTACAGTCAGTTGAAAAACGACACAAATCACTATCTTTACGTACTGTCACTGGGAGCGTCTCATTACGAAGCGTTACTTCCTTACATCAGGGGAAGTGTTCAGCTGGCTTTGAAACCCACCCTTGCCGCCATGGCGACAATGGGAATAGTCGCGCTTCCAGGCATGATGACAGGAGTTATCCTGGGTGGCGCAAGTCCCGAGCTGGCCATTAAGTATCAGATCCTGATAATGGTCGCCATCGTTGTTAGTACCATTACCAGCGTGGTCCTTACCATCCTGATGACCATGCATGTGTGTCTTGACAGATTCGGCGTACTGAGGAATGATGTGTTCAGGAAATCGAATCCCAGTTAACTCCCGTGAGTCAATATACATCCCGAACGAAAACCGCTGATGGTTGATCGGTGTAACTGAAGGAAAACCGCTGCCTTATACCTTTGTGGATGCCGACGCATGTCCTGTTAAACAGGAAATAAAGCGTGTCGCAAAACACACGATATGAACGTTATTCTTGTTTCGAACTCCTGGATGCGAATTCCTGAATCAAGCAGGATAGTTCTGACAGTCGTGAATAAAGGATCGCTCAAGATTTCTGCAGGCACTGGATGAGATTATAGTAAAAACCTGCCGCGGAAAAGGCGTATGAATATGTGCCGTTCGCTGTTCTCGGTATCCGGTGTCTATCAGGATTACCGTACCACAGCGCAGTTCTCGTAGATGGTTTGCCAGTTACCGTTATCGTCGCGCATTTCAACGGACGCGGAATCACCCTTGATCCACCATGTCAGCATTCTGTCATCCGTGTATCTCGCTCCCGAACCCGAAAGTACCTGGGGCAGAGTGAACTCCCGGGAATCCGGCATCAGTACTTTCACGAAATGAAGACTGCTGTCCGAGAGAGTGTAGTATCTGGCAACAATCCTGTCACCGTTGCTGCAATTGTAATCAACGGGATCGCCGCCCAGCACTGTCAGATCATTCCCGCTGCCGCCACGGCAACCTGTCATAACGGACAGGACGGCAACCGCGCAGAATGTAATCATGATTTTCTTTGGCATAAGAATCTCCTTATTCTACGAAATATTCCAGGCCGGTGACAAAACTGCAGTTCTGTCATGTATACAAATAGTTCAAGGATTTCTGCTTACGGTTCAGCAAAGCCTGAATATCTCTGAGATTAACAGGAACAGTTTATGCCGTAAATTTTCGCTACCAGGTCTGGTTGAACACCCTGACATTTGTCATCGGTTGAAGCTGACCGTCGATTACAAGTGTATCGGACCAGGCCGAAGTATCCGGAGAGATTACAATACCATCCAGCCTGCAGTAGTGACCATTCTCAAGCGCGAGAAAGAAGTTACCGCCGTACAGGATACTATCCTGCCACGAGGTACTGTCATCCAGCGCTGGAGCAACGAAGCCGCCAATTGATGAAATCATGGTTTTTGCCCCTCCGGGCCACAGTTCAGGATGAGCAGTACCCGGGAAGATGAATCTTTCTTCGCTCAGTTCATCGAGTATAATTGTGAACTGCTGATGAAATTCAGGTGAAGACGGGTTTCCGTAAACAATAGAATCTCCCTCAATGTCGATGCGGAAGCCCATCGGTCTGACAGAATCAGGTTGCTTAACTCCCGGGAGATTTTCAGCTCTTGTATTATCAGACAATCCTATGTCAGACGAAGTATCGGAGCCGTAGTAGCCCATGACATTGTAGAATGCCGATCTGTCAGCTATATGGGTCACAAGAGTATCGTTTACCGTGTCAAGCAGCATCCACGGATCATCAAACTTGACTTTGAACCATACGAGATACCCTTCAATCCGGGTACCGGTCAGTTTATTCCAGGTGACAACAACGGTGTCACCTTTACTTGAGATGGAATCCACAGTAATCCCGGTAACAATCGGAAGGGTGCCGGTAATTTCAGTGGCGGAATCACCGCAGCTCAGGAATAAAGCGAAAAAAACCAGTACAGATGCCATTAAGAATCTCATTTGAAACCTCCAGCAGAAATTATCTCTATCACATCCAGGGATACTTATCCGGTAAGCCAAGTCCCGGGATTAAACGTATTAACTTCGTTGCTTGACTGTATTGGGTAATATGCACATTTTTCATCTACTTGGAAATAGAGTACTTTATTTAATCGGAGGAATAAATTGAAGAAAATCACACCTTTGATCCTGTTGTTATTAGCTGCGTTGTCATTCCCGGCTCCCTCAATCCATGGAATTCCAGGCCTTCACAGGGTGAACAGCGCAATACCGCTGGGCTTTAATGAAATGTCTTTCGGGTTCAACCTGACTTACTGGACAGCTGCTGACGAATACAGGAACTTCATATACCACAATCATTTTTCGCCCCTTACTTACCTGTTGCCCGAAGTAACGAATGTGGAACACACAGGAAAGGGTAGCTTCAACCTCGCTTACGGTGTCTGGGACTATATAGATATGGCTGCCAATGCAACTTACTGCGGCACATTCTTCGAAAGAGGTTTGTACGAAGAACGTTCTACAGGACACTGGGAAGAAGTATACGGTTTTGAAGGCTTCAACCTTCTTCTCCACGGCGGGTACAATCCCATTCCCAACCTTGAAGATGTCGTCTGGTTCGGTGGAGATTTCCGTCTCGGATTTGCTCCGGCGGATACAGCCTTCCTTCGCAGCGAGGATGGTCCTGACGGTATCTGGCATTACGGTCAGCTTATAAGCACTGTCAGAAGACCATTTTCCACAACGGGCAACAGCAGTCTTGGAATGGACCTTCTTATTACAGGTGATTTCACACGCTGGTTGCCAATGGCACCCACCAAAGCGCACATAAATATCGGATACGAAAAATACACACAGAACTATTACTTCACCGATTTCAGGGTTACACCGGATTCAACTGGATGGCTCTATTCAGATTCCACCGCTGTGGGTATTGAAGTTGCGGATGGTGTTTTGAACCTCGGGCTCGGGTTCGAAGTCGAAACCCCGCATCTTGACATCTTTCTTGAGTACACGAACCGGAATCTTACCAGTCGCAGTAACGCATCGGTTTCCTACTTCACGCCGGGCATAAGATTCAAGGACAATTCGGGAACGTTCTTCGATGTATCTTTTGACCTCAGCACCAGCAAATTCGATCCCTTGTATTACGACCTGGGACACGGTCTTTACCAGACGGACAGCGTGGTTACAGAGGGCGATCGTGCCGAGAGAGCGCCACTCCCGTTTGGCGGAGTTTTCGATTGGGGCGTGAGCGTAGCCCTGGGATACTCTTCCGATATAGCCTCGGATGCTAAACAACCGGAAACGGCAATTCTCAGCGGAACGGTAACAGACTCCCTTACAGGTGAAGCTGTATTTGCAACGATAACTTTCCCGGGAATACCGGTTGCCAATGTAACCAGCGATGCTGCCACGGGTGCCTATGCTAACGTAGTATCTGTTGGTGAGGTTCCAGTAACGGTTGTCGCCCCCGGATACAGAAATACCAGCGCAACAATAGTACTCCATCGTAACCAGACCGCTACACTGGATTTTGCTCTTCTTCCGAATCTCAGTTCGGTAACAGGCTCCATTAAAGATGGTGAAGGCAGACCTGTCGCCGGAGCATCGATAACCATCGGAAGCACGACACCGGTTACGGTTACAACCGATGAAACGGGTGTTTTCAGAGCAGACGTGGAAGCCGGGACATGGCCTATCACTGTACAGGCCGACGGTTACATTTCGGACAATCGATCGGTAACCCTCATAGCCAATCAAACTGTAAATGTATCGTTCAATCTCAGAGATGCTCTCCGGGAAGGAGCCGTCCTGAGCTTTGACAACATTTATTTCGCTTCAGGAAGCGCGACATTGAAACCTGAAAGTTTCAGCATACTGGACAGTGTAGCTATTCTTCTCAGAGATAATCCGAATGCGCGAGTACAGATAGCAGGACACACCGACAGCGATGGAAGCGAATCATTCAACCAGACATTAAGTGAGAATCGTGCTCAATCGGTATACCGGTATCTGGTCAGTAAAGGCATCACAGGTAACAGGCTCACAACTATAGGCTACGGTGAGTCAATGCCTGTTGTTCCAAACAATTCCGCTGCCAACAAAGCCAAGAACCGAAGAATAGAGTTCACTGTCCTCAGCATTTAAGTACATACCGGGGGGATCCGCGACAGGAAGACCGGATCCCCCTACCTGGAGAATTGGATATCCTTTCCGCCCACGAAATCAACAAATGCGTCAGCCGTGTAATATCCGTCACCATCCCAGCAGCAGCCGACAAGTGCCAGGCCATCATCGGTCTTCAGTATGAAACGTGGATCGGTATACTCCCCCGCTCCATCCAGCGTGTTCCATTCCAGGACATTCCCGGAAGCATCCAGCAGCATAAGCACGGGAATCATATCCACAGCCTGCACGTTGGAATCCTCCTCTTCTCCTGTCCATCCGGCGAGAAGGAATCGTCCGGTATCAAGGCACAGACCGCACTTGCAGACCATGTTGTCCAGTCCATCCTCGATATCCCTGTTCACAATATTCCCCATGTGATCAAGACGAACCGTAATACAATGCTCCCTCATGTTTTCAAGGTCAGTGTCACCTACGAGAAGAGTTTCACCCCTTCCGACTGGAAGAATATCAAATACCTCGTGCCTCATCTCTCCACCGAAAGGCACACGGGCTGACCATAGTTTTCGACCGCTTCTGCTGAAACGGCTTACGTAGATTATATCGGAGAACCCATCCTCATCCGAAACTACTACACATCCTCCATCAGGCATACTCCTGATAACATCGGGATTCATCCAGCAGCCATCCACCGGTACTTCTGAAACCCAGAGAGTATCACCTGAATCCGTAAGACTGATAAGGTCTTTCCGCAGCAGTTCGTCCGTGTTCACATCGTACAAATCAGCTGTCATCAGATAACCGGAGTCATCTGACAACGGGAGAAACGAGCTTATCCCGATATACCCGGACTCCCCGTCACATAGAGATCCCTCTTCCGGAACCCTGATACTTCCCGGATGCTTCAGACCAGACGAGTATTTCAGTAACGTGCAGAAATCACTTGCCGTTTCCCACGACGAGAGCTGCAGTGCGAATGAACGGTCGGATATCCAGCCGCAACCTCTGGTCCATGATGGATTCTCGATACCGGTATTGAGCTCCCCCATCACGGGATCTGACCCATCCGCGGAAACAATGGCAAGCATGTAGGACATCGTACCTTCATCGGATGTACACTGAAGAATCACCGCGCAGGATCCATCTCCCAGAATTCTCGCTGCTACCGGTACATCTCTGCCCGATGTACCGAAAGTAATTCCACCCACTAAAGCAAAGGCAACACAAAGAACTGAACTCATAGTAGCTCCCCCCGTTGATTATTACAATACTAACAATACAGAGTTTCTGTTCAGAAAGGGAGATCACTTTCACAAATCGAAAGTAACAATCGATAAACTGTGAAAACATGCGACCCGGCATTCCCGCGCGGAGAAATCATCTGTTTGCCGCCGGAAGCAGAATGTATACTACTTCCATTAAGTTCAGACAGGAGAACGATAATTGACTGAGAAAGACAGACGCTATCCCTTCTGGGCCTTATGGACAGGACTTCTGTTTCTGTTGATCTGGGTGATCGGTCTTCTTCCTCCCGTCCTGGAGCACCTGTCATACGGGAATGCGGCAAGCAGTATCAGAAGCGGCTACAGGTTACTCTGTCACGGTATTCCCGATCGATGTCCGTTGCTTTTTGGACGACCGGCCGCGGTATGCATGAGGTGCAGCGGGATATATGTATCGTTGTTCCTCGGATGTTCGACAGTATTCCCGCTCCTGCGCTATGTACTTGAGTGGAGAACAGTACTGATAACAGCTGCACTCGTAACCTTCACTATGGTGTTTCAATGGATTATGGAATTCACGGGAATCACTTCCTCCTCCACCGTTCTTCAAGTGGCAACCGGATTCTTGTGGGGAACCGGATTAAGCCTTCTCTTCTGCAGGTCAATCGATATTCTGCGCGAAAGATCACGCATCAGCTGAAGGTTTTAACTTCAATAAATCCACTGATAACTCGCTGGTATCCGGAGAACCTGTGAACCGGAAGCAATCTTCGGAATTGACAGTGTTTGATAGTATTCTATATCATCTCTTGGATAATCAGGTATTATTCGATATTGTTCATTATTGAACACATAAAATTATATGCATAAGCTGAATCACAGGAATACTTTCATCTTATTGTATTCTATCGTATGGATTTTGGAGGGGTTTATGACCGATAAAGCAGATTCGGGAAAACCAGACATGAAGCTTTCTGCCAGACAGTTCAAGGAACTGAAGAAACAGATTGAGAAGCTTTTCGGAAGAAGCTCCGATGATCTCAGGGATGTCCTGCGGGAAGTAATGGCTCAAATGACTGATATGGGTAAAACCCTGCAAACGTCACTGGGGAACCAAACGATTGAAACTCTTGCGGCAATAAGGTCCGCCGGTGATTCAGTTAAACGCTCGGATACCACATCAGCCGATATGCTCTCTCAGGTCTCCAGTCTGAGAGACTACCTTGCAAGACAGCAGAATCTTGTGAAAAGATTCCAGGACGGATACGACTGGACGATATTGAAGAACTTCTGCAACCGGATAATCAGAATAATTGACGATATTGAAAAACGCATGAACAGTGATGTATCAGATGCTCACAGACAGGATCTTGAAGTTATTTACGATCAGCTGGTTTATACGCTGGACGGCAGCGGTATTGAACAGTTCAGACCCGAGACGGATATCCCCTACGCCGGCAGGGAAAAAATAGCCGAAGTGGTGGGCAAGGATACGACCGAAGATGAAAATAAAGCTGGAAATATCTCAAGGGTTATCAATCCGGGCTACTACTATTATGTAAGCGAAGAACAACAGAAACTGATTCGCCCGGCAAAGGTAAGACTTTACATTGAAAAATCTGAAGGAAGTGATGAAATTGAGTAATATCGCAGGTATTGATCTTGGTACCACTTTTTCCGGTCTCGCCATTCTGAACAGTATTGGAAAACCCGAGACAGTCCCGAATTCCGAAGGGGAACGAATCACTCCTTCAGCCATATATTTCCCCGACGACAGCAGGGATACGGTACTCGTCGGCCGTGAAGCCATCAATGCCAGGGCGGATGATATCACAAGATCGGCCCGCTGGGTAAAGAGATTCATGGGTGACCCCTTCTATCCCCAGGAAGTCATTGGTAAAAAGTGGACACCGGCAGAACTTTCATCCCTGATATTGAGAAAACTGGAGGAAGACTGTTCAAAACAGGTGGGCGAAATATCCGATGTTGTAATTACGGTTCCGGCGTACTTCGACGAAATTCGCAGAAAAGCCACTATGGATGCCGGTAAGATGGCCGGTCTCAACGTAATTGGAATAGTAAACGAACCTACTGCGGCAGCTCTTTTTTACGCTTCCGAGCAGAATATTTCGGGAAGGATACTTGTATTCGATCTCGGGGGTGGTACGTTCGATGTTACAGTGATGAACGTTCGTGGCAAGCAAATTGACATAGTCTGTTCAACCGGAGACCATCAGCTTGGAGGTTACGAATTCGATCAGAAACTCGTCGAAAATTTCAAGGACGTATACAGTAAAGAAAAAGGAGGAGAACTGTTTCCGACACCCGAAGACAGAGCAAGGTACGAAATGGAAGCGGAGGATGCCAAGAAAACACTTTCAAGGCGCCCTTCAGCGAAAGTACTTCTTGTCGCGGATAAGGGAAGTTTCCGGTACGAAATCAGCAGGGAAAAGTTCGAAGAGCTTATATCACCTCTTACCGCCAGGATAGACATGCTTGTGGAAGATGTGCTTGACGAAGCGGAACTTGAGCCGGGACAGATAGACAGAGTGCTGCTCGTAGGCGGAAGCACTAGAATCCCCGTGATTCAGAAGAGGCTGGAAAAGATGTTCGGCAAACCTCCCACGGTAGCGGTTAACGTTGACGAATGCGTGGCTCTGGGTGCTGCACTTCACGCCGGATTAAAAATGATTGAAAAGGATCCTTCAAGTGTTCCCGAAGGAGTATCCGCGGGACTGGGGGATATCAAGCTCAAGGAAGTCTGCGGACATTGTTATGGAACCATTATCGCTACAATTGATAAGGAAACCGGAAGACAGGTGCTGGCGAACGATATCCTGATTCCCAAGAACACAACACTGCCTTGCCAGGTTGAAAGAACATATTACACGGCTGCCAGAGGTCAAACACTTATCGAAGCCAAAGTTACACAGCATGTTATCGAGAGTACCGACCCTGATCTTGTAAACGTGGTTGCAGTCGGGCATCTGAACCTTCCCCCAAACAGGGAGGCAAACAAACCCGTCAAGGTCAGTTACAGCTACGATACCAACCAGAGAATGCATTGTGTATTTGAAGACGTGGAATCAGGCAAAAAACTGGAGATGGACATAGACACACAGGCAGGACAGATGTCCCAGTCCGAGGTTGAAAAAAGAAGATCCAGCCTGCGGGTTTTCCAGGTTGAATAGGAGGCGACCTTGATAGCGCTGATAATGCTGGATTCTTCGGCTCTCTCTCCGTGCTGCGGTATTGCGTTTGTTCTGATAATAATAGGAATCATCGCGGGTGTGGCAGGCGAAAAGGCCAGGGAAAGTAATAAGGAAAGTAAGGAAAGTAAATCGTATGATTATCATCCTGAAATTACCAAAAGACCTTTCACATCAACAACGGCATTTCAATCATTCGTAAGTATAGAAAAAAAGAAATTCGGAGATCTCGAGCTGGATGCTTTCACCGTCGAAATGCAGGGATCTGTTTGCGCGCCGATGGACAACTGCCCGGTAATGAAAACGATTACCCTCTTCGATATAACGAAAGGCGAGGATGACCAGAAACCAGTCCTGTGTTCCATCAATAATCTTCAGTACAAGAACACAACTGCTTTCTTCTTTTCTAACCTTGACATTCTGCCGTTCGTAATGTCACTTATCTCAGAATGGCAACCGATGCTGTCAATTCCAATTGAATCCCTGACTTTCCCTGCAAGGGGAAAAAGACGTCTGCTCTTTTCGGTATCTTTAACATCTCTGGATGGTGCCGTACTTGCACAGGCTCAATCAGAATTCACATACATGAACACCCGTCCCGGTTACATAGACAATATGAAAAGCAGACTTCGATCGGCCGAACTGGCGGTCAAGCTGGCGGTTTCAGTTAGCGCCATTGACGGAAATTTCGCTGGAACCGAGGGGCATGTTGTCAAGGAATGGATCAAAAAAAGAATTGCAAGCAGTGTTGAATCACAGCAACAGGAAGTGAAGGAGAAGCTGAACAGCGCAGTTGAATCATCCATGAACGCTGTGAGCAATGCAGATCCCGGAGACATCATCTCTTTCACCAATGATCTTATAGAAATGAATCCTGTTCCTGCTTCGGCCATGGGAGACAAGTACGATATACTCGACCTTTGCCTGAAAGTAGCCAGCGCTGATGGAAAAGCCATGGACACCGAGCTTGAACTGGTCAATTCTCTCGCTGAAAGTCTTGGGGTAGACCGTGAGCGGTTCAGATCCATGACCGAGAAAATCCTTCCCGTAAACATTCATCAAACCGAGGATGTCAACACGATACTTGGCCTGGACCCATCCTGGACTACCGAGCAGAAAAGGAAACATCTCAGGGCTGAAAACAGGAAGTGGCGTGCTCTTGCAACGCATTCCGATCCCGCGAAGCAACTCCAGGCGAAACAGATGCAGGATTTGATCGCCAAAGAGATGGCTGTTCTTGAAAGCAGCGATGAATAAATAAATGGAACCAGTTCAGATAGAAAACTTCAGATTCAAAAACGATTCCCTTGAAGAATACGGTTTCAGCTCCCTGCGGAGTGACACGGAAGCCAGACAGATAGAGGTGAGGAGCCGAAATCTGGCCAATTCGGTTTTGATCGTACATGAACTCTTTCCGGATATAGCCGAACTGATCGAAGATGTACGAAAATTACTCATTCCCGAAAGAAGTGTGGAAGGTTACGTATTTAATTCCGGAGAAGGCCAGGCATACAGTTTCGGTGAAGGTCCGGGGGGAACAGTAACTCTTGCCATCAGCTCGGGTATTATTGAAAGATTCACCAGCAACGAGATAAGATTTATCATCGGACATGAGATATCCCACACACTCTTTAACCATCTTCGGTATCCACTCCCCGAACCACATGGTTCACCCCTTGAGAATTTTAACCTGTTTGCCCTCACGAGAGCGCGTGAGATAAGTGCGGACAGAATAGGTTTCCTGTCATGCGGGTCTACAGAATCCTCATTTCAGGCAATGCTGAAACTCGCGTCGGGGTTGAGTGACGAACACATAAGATTCGATCTGGCCACTTACCTTGACCAGGCAAGAGAACTTCTGGATATGGGAGGTTCGAAATACCAGCTCCTCTCAACACACCCGCTGATTACTTCCAGAGTAAGAGCCCTGCTGTGGTTCGAGATGAGTGACAGGTATTACGGTTTCACCGGCAAACAGGGAAAAGCTCCGCTTGAATGGGATAAACTCGAGGAAAAGGTTCAGAAAGAACTTTCTGCGGCAGGTGGATTTCACCTGGCGGAGATTAACGAATCCGCCGCGTACCAGGCGATTTTATGGGGAACCCTCGCGCTGTTCCTGGCCGATGGCACTCTTAACCGTCAGGAACAGGTACTTCTGCGAAACACCTTCGGGGAGGATGCCGCCGATGAAGCCATCACTTTCGCGAAGAACGCCAATTCAATGAATCTGGAAGAGAGGTTGCGGAAAACCATTTACAGCGCTTCCTGTCTTCCCCTTGGAATAAGGTTCAACATTTTCTCGGATATAGAGAAACTAGCAGCAACTACTGAAAATGGTGAAGCTGAAAAAGAGTTGCTCGAGAGTTTTTTCATGGAATTGAA
>CAZOQQ010000046.1:0-11884 GCA_964582075.1 uncultured bacterium
TCAGCATCACTGTTTCTCTGTCGATTCCGTGGGCTGAATCCTGCCTTTATCAGCCTGTCCACAACGCCTCTCGTTATTTCTTCATTGAAAAATCGCCACAGGTTGTCAGCCAGAACGGGACCGATTCCTTCGATATTCATAAATTCATCAACACCAGCCTTCATCAAATCGTCCAGATCAATGAACCTTTCGGCCAGCAGACCGGAAACGATTCTTCCAATACCGGGTATTCCCAGACCGGTAACGAACCTCTGAAGATCCACGCCGCGACTTTTGTCCAGCTCCTCTATAAGGTTATCAGCCGATTTCGCCCCCATTCTGTCAAGCTGAGCGAGCTGCCGCCGCTCAAGCCTGTACAAATCCGACACATCCTTTACCAGACCGGAATCCACGAGCTGTTCCGACAGTTTTCTTCCAAGACCTTCTATATCGAGAGCATCCCTGCAACCCCAGTGGAACAGACTTTCCCTGATCCTCGCCGGACAGGATGGATTCATGCACCTGTGAGCGGAAGTTTCCTCTTCCCTGGCAACAGGTCCTCCGCAAACAGGGCAGTTTCGGGGGAAGATGAATCTCCCGCTTCTATCCCCTTCCGGTCTGCCCAGGGATCTGACCACCTCCGGTATCACGTCTCCGGCTCTTCTTACTATTACTGTATCTCCCGGTCTCACATCCTTCTTCGCCAGCTCATCCTCATTGTGCAGTGTTGCGCTGGTAATTGTTACACCGCCGACAAATACCGGCTCCAGTCTTGCCACGGGAGTCAACCTTCCGGTTCTTCCAACCTGCATATCGATGTCGATCAGTTTTGTGACCGCTTCCTCGGATTTGAATTTTCTGGCGGTCGCCCATCTTGGAAATCTGGAAAGAGTTCCCATAGCCGCCTGGAGAGAAGCTTCATTCAGTTTAATAACGACTCCGTCTATTTCCCAGGGAAGTTCTTCCCGATTATCTTCAAACCACTTACAGGCATCTTCCACTTCTTCGACACCTCTGCATACTCTGTTGTAAGGATTCACGGGAATACCCAGACTTCCAAGGTAACGGTACAGAGCGTTCTGGGATGATATGCCCTCCGGCCATAATGCGGTTCCGTAGGATATAAAACTCAGAGGTCTTGAAGCCGTAACCCTGCTGTCCAGCTGTCTTAAGGAACCGGAGGCAGCGTTTCTTGGATTGATAAACGGTTCGAGACCATGTGCTTTTCTTTCACTGTTCATTTTCCGGAAATCCGATTTTCTGAATATCACCTCACCTCTGACAATCAGGCTTGCGGGCGGACTGCCGCTTAATCGGAGCGGCACCGTGCGCAGCGTCCTGGCATTGGGTGACACATCCTCTCCTTCCGATCCATCTCCCCTGGTTCCCGCTTTTATCAGAATTCCGTTTTTGTACACAAGCGCGACAGCCAGACCATCCAGCTTGGGTTCAACAGAATAGACAGCATCCTTTTCGAGCTTCAGTTCACGCCTGATACGTTTATCGAATTCAATGAATTCCTGTGCTGAGAAGACGTTATCAAGGCTCAGCATCGGGGGATCCCATACAATGGGAGAAAAACTCGATACAGGCCGGGAACCTACCCGGAGAGTAGGAGAATCCGGTGCAAGCAGTTCAGGCCAGCGTGATTCGATTTCTCTCAGTCTGCGCATAAGAGCATCGTATTCGCCATCGCTTATTTCGCTGCGGTCTTCAGTGTAGTAAAGCCTGTTGTGATACCTCAGCAGTTCCCGCAGTTTCTCCGCTTCGGCACTCACTTTATCTGGAATCATTCAATGCCTCCATGCGGAAACCGATCTTTAATCTAAAAGAACCTGCTTCGTCCGCAACGCCGGAGATGTAAAACGCGGTTCCCTGGTGAACGCTTTCGTAACCGCTTTCTGACCTGTTTACCGAATCCAGGGGGGTAACCCACACGGATGTGTCGGAGTTCATCACTATAACCGTTTTTACTTTCCTCCATCCGTCGATTACTTCGATCGCACTGCCATGAAATTCACCTTCTCCGGACATAAGATGTTTTTCCCCCGAATCGATTCTGAAGTAACGGTCATCGGATCGCCCGGTCATGAGGTTCAGACAGATTTCCATTCCGACCCTGTCTCCGGGCCTGACGGAATACACGGAACCGGCTTTAATTGCGGATTTTCTCAAACCGACGGTAATTTTCTTCCTCACCCCGAGTCCGTTTGCAGTAAATTTACCGGAGAAAGTAACAACCGCCTCCTTAACCTCCGTGGAAGATGAAACAGCGGGTTTCTGAAAATGCGTGATTTCGCCACTACAGTGCTTCCAGTCACTCCATCCAGTAACACCGGGCATTATAATATCTGAAAAACTCGTTCGTCTCCATCCGTCAACCGTTACCCTTGCGGCAAGTCCGTCCTCCTTCGATGGCATGTCATCATGAATTGTCCTTATTGAATCATCGGAAAATTCGGCCCCGGGTACAGCTTCATGGTAAGCTTCCCTTTGCCTGCTGAGTACATGTCCGAAAGGCACAGGTTCTCCGTCCTTTTGCAGGAATGTAAGTTCACTGACGGTCAGACCCCGGTCAGGGTGAACAAGCAGCGACTGGGTTTCCGATACGATAACCGTTTCATCGAAACCGTCCGCGTTGATGTCCTCCGTTCTGATCAGCGGATATCCACGGATGGCTTTGAGCGCGATCCGTTCAGCCATATGCAGCTCTTTCCATAGCGCCTCTCTCAGGTGGGGAAGATATATTCCTCCGAACACACCGTGCCAGAAAGCACAGTTGCACTGGCTTCTCCAGAAATGATGCAGCGCCTTCACATCTCCGGATTCCCGCACCAGGGCTTCCGATGAGAGTATCCGGCCATGGAGTTCCTTGGACTCCGGGTAAATTGCAAGAAAATTACGCCAGAATCCGCCGGATAGAAATATCCCGGCAGTTTCTGATTTTCCGGCAGCATCGAGCTGCCCCCGAAGTTCATCATATTCATCTCTCTGAGTTCCGTGAAGAGTCCATTCGCCCATTTCAGTGTAGCTTGAAGCGGGAACATAGAAAGGGCCCGCGGATTCGGTTTCCGCGACCTTTGAAGGCAGTTGAGAATCAAGCCAGTCGGCAGATTCCACTTCGGTAAAGAAACGGTCAAGCCACCGCTCTTCGTAACATAGTTTGTGTGTTCCCGGCCAGACACCGAATTTTTCACCGTCGTCTCCGTAAAATATCAGTTCCGCCCCCGTACCTTCAATCTCCTTCAATTTTTCCATGACTCTCTCAACGGGAGAAAAAGGGATCATGTACCTTAACTCCCGATTGCTGCCGAACAGTTTCAGTGTACTTCCGGAATCTTCTGTAATACATGGGCGAAACAGGTCTGTAACACCGGCCCTCTTCAGGTGGATATCATCGACCACTGCCCATGATACACCGGCTTCACTCAGAACTGAAGGCAACTGTGGCTCCCAGACTCTCTCTGTAAGCCATAATCCTTCAGGTTCCGAGCCTGAGAGCTTCGAAAGATAAGATGAATAGTCCTTTATCTGCTGTACAACATCGGATTTTCTGAATACTGTAAGGACCGGTTCGTGACGACCGCTTGTGAGCAATTCCATTCGGTGCGCCCTGCAGAGAACGCCCGTTCTTTCAATGTATTCGGGATGATTGAACGCAAACCATTCAAGAAGAGTTCCGGATATATGCAGACCTGTTCTGATTCCGGAATGGTTCTCAAGAACTTCCAGCATCGGCAGGTAACAATCGTTGTACGCTGAATCCATTACATGATCGAAATTTCCAACAGGTTGATGATTATGAAGGCAGAAACATATTTTCATGAGAGTCCTTATCCTGAAAATGTACTGAAAACCATGTCCGCACTGTCCTAATCAATATGGTTGTAAATTATATCGGCCGGGAGAATGTTCTCCTTATCGATATCGACAGCACGAATTCTCCCGGTCACATCGGATATATCGCCTTTGTACAAACCCTCTGAGGAACCGGGAGACATTCTCAATTCAAAGGAATCACTCTCTGTAAATACCAACACTTCCCCTGGTATTGAACCAAGCGGAAAATCCTGTCCGGGCTGGAACTGCTGAACGCTTAGGTACAGTTCTCCTGCCGAGTCAGCCCATGTTACCTGCAATTGAGGAACTCCGGGACTGTAAAGCCATTGAAAATAAAGTTCACCGTATTCGGTGTTTTCAGATATTCCCATAGCCGAGAACAACCTGTTGAATGAGTCGCCCGAATGTCGGAGATTCCCGAGCGCTCTTGGTACCGCTCTTTCAAAAGCCGGAATCTCATGGGACAGGAATTCCATGACCACTGGAGCCTTTCCAAGAATCACCGGATCATGAAGCGGTGATACGTTCAACCACGGGTCGGCCACTGCGTATTCTACCCCGCCGTACAGCTCCGTAGTGTAAAGGTAATATTTCCTGAAAGCTTCGAGCAATTGTGACGACGCGTCTTCGTTTCCGGTAAGCGCGAATTTGTAAACCGACCACGCGGCAAGCACGTTCTTAAGGTTCTCCGAAAGATACGTACTTCCCGACAGGAAAGCCTTCGCGGTTTCAAATACTATTGAAGTCGCGGGAACAGCGGTTCCCCGGACAAGCGAATCGGACCAGCTTTCGTATCCTCCAATCGAGGCAAGCATGTCTGTTGAAAGGAATACGCATCCCGGGCCGGTAATGAATACAGGCACATCGAGACTTCTGACAACAACGAAATCAAGTTTCGCTCCTTCGTATCCCATATTCCGCCAGAGCACTTCCGCTACAGCATCCGCAAGACCAATCATCTCAAGAGCGGTGGAATCCGATTCAAGACAGATGTACCTGCTTCTGTCTCTGGCGATAATATTCTCCGTGAAACCGCCGGTTGCCCATGAAAGAGGGCCTTTAATTCCTCCAATGGGTGATTCACAGGAAACAGTCAGTATTGAATCCCGCACACTTCTTGCGACTTCCCGAAGAGGCGAATAAATTTCGTAACCTTTATCAGGTACCGAAATATTGAACACATAAGCAGATGGAATATCGCAACCGGGATAGAACCACATACCGCTCTGGAAGGATGTTGAAGGGTTTATCTGAAGCCCGTTTGCGGTGACTCTATCCGTGGCGGATGAAATGAACCCGCTCCAGTTACCCGAATACAAACCCGAAAATAACCGGCTGGAATCAGCCGTGCATATCACCGAATCACCAATATCCAGTGCCGAGCCTTTAATAGCTTCAAAACTTGTGCCGTTATCACAGTATGGAAGAAACATCGTCAATTGACTATCGGTCTGAGTCGGTCGAAAATCAATCGTCATGGAATCCAGTACGCTCATCTCCCTTTCGAGCGGATTAACGGATAGAAATATTCTGTGCGTAACCTCCGGAGATACGGTAACATCAGCATTGACCTCTTTAACTATTTCAGCCCTGCTGCGGTCGGACAGCTCTACCAGACGAATCAATCCACTCTCAGGTTCAACGATTTCCGCTGTACTCAGTATTCCTTTTACAGACGTTAACAGAATGTTGAAGGAAGTGTTCCTGGATTTCACCCTGAGAACTGCAAGTTCCCCGCCACCCCTGTTCCAGATTCTTTCAACTACACTTGAATCGCCCCTCTCGTACATTACTACGGTAAATCCTGGACATTCTCCGGGAATACTCACGTAACTCGTATCAAGATTTGAAACACCACCACCGGACAGATATTCCATTCTGTCTGTTGGGGTGGAACCGCAACCAGGAACCAGCATCGCGGTCATCGTTGAATTACAGTTATTCGATGTCAGGCTTAACTCATCGGGCATCTCATCAACGTACAGCAGAGAATCTTCAAGTTCCTCTGAAAGCAGGGTCATTCTTATGAAGACTCCCTTTCCTGCATAAATGGAAACCGTTTCCTCATGCAGCTCATCAGCAGCCTCATTCGCTCCTCCACACGAAATGAAAGCGACAGCAAAGAAAACGAACACAAGGAACCGTACCGGGTCCATTTACACCTCCATTTGTCAATCATCGTCAGCTGTATTAATATAATAGATTCCAATCGTATACCTGAAACCATCATGATCGGTTCACTCAAACATCACTTATTGACTATAACTTTATTATTCTACACATTTGCTCCGACGAATGGAGATGTATGAGTACGCTGAATTTTCTGGTGGGAAATCTCATTCTTACAACCGAACTTACTTTGAAGGACTACGCGGTAAGTGGATTCTTCGGTGTTGCTTCTTTCCTTCTGTTTATTTTCCTTCAGCTGCTTGGAGCAAAGCTCTTCGTTAAAATGACAGAAACCGGTCAGGTAGGTCCCAGAGTTTTCGCGCTGGTACTTCTTATCCTTGGTGTAACCGGAACTGTCTTCAGTTGTTTTGTCAGTAACGATGAAGCCTCACTTGTTCTTGGCTTTACTGCCGGCCTGCTGATCTGGACCGCTTTGTGTGATATACCCGAACAGATGAACTGGATTTCAACCCATGGCAGGAAAGCTGTACTTGTCTTCCTGCCTCTGGTAATATTATGGGCAGTGGCTCTTATTTTCTTCCGGAAAGTACCGGCTGCTGTCTACGGTGCATCGGGATACCCTCTTGGAGTCTGGGGTATCCAGCTTACAAGATTCAGGGTTATATCAGAATGGGGGCCATCATCCCTCGCGGCAACTATACTGATACTCCTGACAGCCGCAATAGCCGGTGGCGCGCTGGCGCTTGGAATCGTACACGGAACGATATTCTCAGGAATCATCGGAGGGGTAATATTCGCCATAGCAACCTGGTCAGCACTGGAAATCATCTGGGAACGCGGGATGGCCCAGAAACCCTGGAGGAACAGCCAGATCAAAAGATAAAGTAAACCAGTCCCGCCTGAATACCCAGATATCCCTGTTTTAACTCTGTGTAATAAAGCTCATCCGGTTCAGCATCTCTTACTCTCCCCGTATACTCCTTCACTGTCCAGTTATCAGCGGATGTGCCGTATATACCTGAAACCCCAAGCTGCAGTCCGAGATGTCCTGAAAACAGGTATTCCATTACAGCATCGGCAACAGCAGACAGTGAAACCGCTGACGCGCTGGATGATAAGAGTGTTGATCTTACATCCTGAACATGGAAAGCGACCTCGCCTCCCGCTGAAAGTCTTAGTCCGAGAGATGGACTGTTGAGAGGAATCCTGTTGCCCATCTGGAGATGAATTCCGATAAAAGAAGAATGTTCCAGGCCTCCAGCCGTAACTCCACCTCCAAAGGATAGTCCCCATTTCGCAAGTTCAACGCCTATTCGGATATTGCTGGCCCATTCACTGCCAGTGTTCTGCAGACCTGTTCCTGGTTCAAAAGACAACATGCTGCCACCGTACTCAAAATAAACTGCAGCAGGTGCCGACTGTTCAATCGCGGTAACTGTTCCGCCGTTGACCAGGTGGCCGGACAGCAGCCTTGCCGTTGACTGGTTATTCCCCACATCAACTATCTGCAGAAGCCCCCTGCTTCTCAATTGACTGTATTCAGAAATGTTGTCCGGTATTCCCGAAGACACGGCAACAACTGCCATGACGGTTCCCTTTTTAATTCCCTGGTGGATTCCAATCGGGACTGTGAATACTTCACTATCCGAAGCCGTGAAAGTAACCTCTACTGGAAACAATTCCATTATCGCTCTTGAAGCAAGCTCGCGCGAGGATTGAATCGCAAGGTTGTAGCTGTCAGGGGAATACGGAAGGGTTTCCTCTCTTGTGACCGTGTTTCTTAAAGTTCCGATAAGAGCTCCGGTGGACGAATAAAATCTGCCGAGAACATCAACTGAAACGCTTTTATATGTAATAAGCGAATCGTTCCGGAAAACCGTTCTTTCTTTTTCCTCCGGATAGAGTATTTCCATGGCAAGAAATAGATCTATTCCATTGTCTGCGGCAAGAGTCATGAGAGAGTTAATAAGAGAATCCGGTGCAGTGTTCATGAAAGAGGCCGATCCAAGTTCGACCACCTGAAACCTGCCGGACTCCTCAAATGTATTCATAACGTTACGAATGATTACACTGTCAGGAGCAAATTCGTCCAAATCTATCGATACAACAGCAAGTCTTGGCAGCGATGCTGAGATAATACCGGTAATTAAGAATATGAATATACCTGTTCTCATAAAAAGCATCCTGTTTCTCCTTATTCCATGGTTTCCGGGGGGACAGCATTTTCACCCGTTAGCAAATTCTGAACATCTGCAGGAGGCACAAGCAGAACGGTATCCCTGTACACAAATGGAATATAATCAATCCAGCCTGCAACAAGAGAATCAAGAAGCGATGCCGTAATACTGTCGGGAAAACCATCGGCGTTGAATGAGAGTTCTACAAATACCGCTTCTCCGGCCGTGTTCTCATTCAAAACTTCATCAAAAGAGGAGTGCGATTCACAGGACTGCTCACTTACCCTGTCCGGTTCATCCGGGGGCATAGCCGATAATTGAATATCCTCAAAACCTGAAGTTACGCAAATACTCTTATCCGCATCTGTCCGTCTGTCGGTTCCCGGTAATTGAGTGCTTCCGAGTATCACAGCTTCTTCAGTATCCTCAATCTCTTCGACGGAGGATGGTGACTGTTGTGATAATTCTTCTGCCGTACCGCCACCGCGGGCGACGTTACTGCGAAGCGTCTCCGTAGCGGTATCTGATAATACACACTCGACGGTTTCTGAGTCAGGAGTATCAGAATACATGGATTCGGCTTCTTCCATCTCGATTCCACTGGTACCGGTATTGTACCTTCCTGACAAATCAGTGATTCTGTCAGGATTCGGCTGGTTATTTACAATAAGTTTAACTCCCAGAAGTACGGCAATTATCCCGGCAACAGCGGGGATACAGGCTTTCCACCAACGGTTGTGATTTGTTTTGTTGAAAATTTTCTGTTCCATACTGCTGAATCTGTCTCTGTCGGGAACATTCAGACTGTCTCTCCATGATGATTCAATTTTCCTCTGGGAATCAACGATCCTTCTGCATTTGCTGCAGGATTTCAAATGCTCCGAAACCGCCTTCAGTTCCTCTCCGCGCAGCTCACCATCAAGCATCAGCATCAAAGTTTCAAAATCCGGGCAGTTCATTCCATTTCTCCCAGCATCGAACCCAGTTCCTCTCTTACTTTTTTCCTAGCTCTGTTAAGTCTGGACATAACGGTTCCAACAGCAATATCCAGGCTTTCCGCTATCTCGGAGTAACGAACTTCCTGATCGACCCTTAACACGAATACAACTTTCAAAGCTGGTGTCAATTTCTCAACCGCCCTGCCCAATGCCTTTACAAGCTGTTCACCGGCAGCTCTGTCAGTCATGTTATCTTCGATCATCTGTTGCCCCTCGGCAGCGTAGGCTTCTTCAAAATGCACTTCCTGCCTTTTCGCTTTCTTCCTGGAGTAGTTGATCGCGAGGTTAGTCGTAATTCTGTAAATCCATGTGAAGAAACGGTACTTAGTATCGAATCTGTCCATTGCCTGCATCGCCCGGATAAATGCGTCCTGAGTAATATCCCAGGCATCATCATCGTTTCCGCACATTCTTCTTGCCACCCTGAATACCCGCATCTCGTATTTCCTGAATAATTCACCGAAAGCGTCTCTGTCTCCATTCCTGGCCTTTCTGAGCAATCTTATGTCAGGATTCTCATCCGCGATCATAAATAATACACTCAAAAACATTTCTTATTCCTTATCACAGATCAATGAAAACAGCGGCGCCTATCCCGGTTTCCTTCTCAAAATTATCGTTCTCGGCACTGAAAGAAAACAGATAAGCATCAACGTACGCATCAAGCATACCAAATAACCATGCTGCCGAAGTATACCAGATAAGATCAAGTCTTCTCTGTCTATGTAATAGGTACGCCGGTTCATTGTTACCGTTTCTTGCGTGTTCGGAGGCTATATGTTCAGATATCAACCATGAAAGCAGTCCAAGCTCAACGGTACCGAAGAATACCCCCTTCAGAGGTTCTTCGTTGTAGAACTGACCCCATCCCGGCAGCAACGCGGAACGCAGAAGAGCGGTTGAAGGATTTTTTCTTACAATGAGACCCGCGTTTGAAACCGGAGATCGGGTGACTTCAGAACTGTCAATCTGAAGGCTGTCCGCACAGGTGAATCCATCTTCGGAGTTGTTGTATTCATCCGGGGTAAGAAGAAAGAGTATCGAGAACAGGAAAACGCATGATACTGTCAGCTGATGACTCCTCTTGAACTTGAAACAATGAAATCTGCCAGTTGTGCCGCGTCGTCCGAAGTACTGCTGCTCTCCAGCAGTTCGCGCACCTTTAAAGAAAGCGTGCCTTTCTCCCTGAAAAGATATCTGAATACACTGTCAAGACTATCGAGTCTGGCGGGGGAAAAACCTTTCCTGCGAAGCCCGACCCGATTCAGCGCCAGTACCCGGAGAGGGGTCCCACCGGCCAGAACAAAGGGAGGAACATCCTTGCTGACTCTGTATCCACCGCCTATCATGGCATGATCGCCTATTCGAACAAACTGGTGAATTGGCACAACACCTCCTATGGTTACGTCGTTGCCTATCTCTACGTGGCCAGCCATGTTTACGGCATTCGCTATGATAACATTGTCACCTATTACGCAGTCATGAGCAATGTGCACGTAGGCCATTATCAGGGAATCCGTTCCTATGGTTGTCTTTCCGGTTTCAGCTGTTCCCCTGTTGATGTTGGCGAATTCCCGGATAACCGTTCCCGAACCTATTACAACCTCGGTCCTCTCACCGGCATACTTCAAATCCTGCGGATCGGTACCAATGACTGCTGAAGGACCAATGGATACATGGTCACCAATAGAAGCCGGACCGGTTACGAAGGCATGGGGACCAATCCGCACAGCTTTTCCAAGTTGCACATCATGACCGACAACCGCATAGGGTCCTATCTCCACATCATCCGGCAGCTTTGAATCAGCAATAGCTGTAGGGTGAATCATTATTTCTCCATCAGCATTGCCATGAGCATCGCTTCCACAACTACCTTACCATCAACCTTCGCAACACCTTTCATACGACACATGGGGCCTCTTCTCTGAATCATCTCAAGTTCAAAAATAACCTGGTCCCCCGGCTGTACGGGGTTCCTGAATCTTACCTTGTCCAGTCCGGTAAAGTATACAAGCCAGTTGGCGGGTTTATCAACCGAGTTGAACAGCATCAGCCCTCCTACCTGTCCCATTGCTTCAATTATCAATACTCCAGGCATGATTGGTTTACCCGGAAAATGACCCTGAAAATAGGATTCGTTTATTGAAACATTCTTAAGACCGACAATTCTTTTATCCGGCTCAACTTCCAGCACTCTGTCCACAAGAAGGAAAGGATATCTGTGGGGAAGGAGGTTCATAATATCGTTAATATCCCATTTCTTATCTGAAAGCGGGGGAGAATCTCTGGTTATGTTATGTACTTCACCTATCTTCCTGACGAATTTCACGTTGGACGCATGACCGGATTTGAACGAGATGATATGTCCCTGAATTCTCGCTCCCAGCAGTGACAGGTCTCCAACGAAATCAAGTATCTTATGGCGCACGAATTCATCGGGAAATCTAAGCGGTTCATCGTTGAGAATTCCATCGTCTCCTACGACAACGGCGTTCTCAAGCGTTCCTCCTTTAATCAGATTTTTCTCCTGAAGGTGTTTAACATCTTTGTAGAGGCAGAATGTTCTGGCCGGCGCAATGTCTTTTCTGAAGGTTTCCGGACTTATGTCAATGGAAAGATACTGCGTTCCAAGCACAGGATTATCGTAATCGATCGTAAAACTTATCTTCAAACCATCGTACGGCACAGCTGTAAGGCTGGCTCCGAACGCTTCCACGGTAATTGGTTTCTCTATTTGAATTATCTTCCTGGGTTTGCCTG
>CAZOQQ010000047.1:0-7165 GCA_964582075.1 uncultured bacterium
CAGCCGCGTAACCTTTCGCGAGCTTTCCGGTGTTCATCCATCCAAGTGCCCTGGCAGCGGATCGGGTGACACTGTTAAGCCAGAACCCGGAACCTGCGGCAGAAGGAGATTTTTTTATCGATGCCAGACCCATGGCGAGGCGCAAATCCCCCGCAAGATCAAGCCGGTTGTTGCAGGATGCGCCATCGCTTGCAACGGTTACCCTTACGTCTGAAGTGTTCATTGCGGGAATGTCGGCAATGCCGCTTCCAAGTTTGAGATTTGCCCAGGGGCAATGAACAACGGTCGTACCGGACCTTCGAAGAATATCCATTTCTCCTTTCTGCAGGTGAATGCAATGTGCCAGAAGCGTATCGGGGCCTGTAAATCCTCGTTCTTCAAGGTAATGTATGTTACCGCCACTTTGACTGATAGCAGGTAATGTCATTTCATCGTTCGATTCGGAAGCATGTGTTGTTCTTTTAGTACCGGAAGGAATATCTGCCAGCCATTTCCAGAGGCTATCCGAGCATGAAAGGGCAAATCTGGGTGCGAAAGCGTATCCGACAAGATTACCGCAGGACTTCATTACTCTTCGGGTTTCCTCCTTCAACCAGGATAATTCCTCTGTTATCCAGTCCGGTCCTCTGTCCATAAGAGAATTTCCGACCAGAGCTCTTACCCCTGACCTCCTTAAGATATCCACGGTGACTTCGGAATTTTTGACTGTTCCCATATCAAGCAGACCTGTGCAACCGGAGGAAAATAACTCCTTGAGTGATCCGATTACCGAAACGGCAAGTGTATCGGGGGTATGGGACGCCTCTAAAGGCCATATCCTGTTCTGGAGCCATGGAAGAAGTGTTCTCCCCTCGGCCATGCCGCGGAACAGAGTCTGTCCCAGGTGAATGTGTGTCTGAATCAAACCCGGCACAGCGATGCATTTCTTCCATCGTCCCGTTGCGTTCCGCCTGACGATTGAATCTATACAAGCGTTTTCCAGTTTGATGGAAAAACCGCCCTTGATGAATTTGTCTTCAGCAATAATTCCGGCCACGTCAATTACTTTTTCCATGTACATAGTATGTGACATTTTGATACTTGTTGAAAAGCGCAGACGCATATTTAAGGACACTTTCATAAATTCTTATTAGATTAACTCAATTGTGCGATGATTTATATCACATTTCAAGGTCTTTTTCTGAAGGGAGTTTCATGAAATCCTTCATTATGATATTTGTTCCATTTGTTTTTACATTATTTGCGGCCGATTTTCAATCAAGACAACTCGAGAACGGTTTAACGGTAATTGTCAGTCCCGATGACATATCTCCCGTTGTTACAATCTGTATCGCGGTTAAAACCGGAGCGACCTGTGAGACCCCTGAAACGAACGGACTGGCGCATTTTTACGAGCATATGTTTTTCAAAGGAAACGAAGCTTTGCCATCTCAGACAGCTTACAACCAGCGAATGGGAGAGCTGGGTATAATCCAGAACGGAAACACTTCCGCCGAGAAAGTGCAGTACTTCATCACGCTTGGAAGTGAGAACTTCCAGGAAGGACTGGAGTTCATGTACGATGCCATAACTTCACCCCTCTTTGACATGGAAGAGATGGAGAGGGAACGGGAAGTTATTATGAACGAGTACGACAGGGGAATTACCAGCCCTTTTCATAATCTTACTCTTGCGCAGGAGGAAGTTATTTACGCGAACGCTCCATGGAGGCAGAGCGCGATCGGTGTTCCCGAAGTTATACAGGCAGCCGCACCTCCGGCGATGCACGCTTTTCAGGAGCACTATTACACCCCTGATAATTCCGCATTGATAATTACCGGAGATGTTGAGTATGAAGAAGCTTTCAGTCTTGCCGAAGAGCAGTTTTCCGGCTGGGAGTATGGGGGCAGGAGCAACTACGACAGTCTCCCGGAGCTGATCAGTATAAGAAAAGATACTGTCGTGTTTGTGGACAGTCCGTCGGGATTCGGGTACATTTCGGTTGTTTTCGAAGGACCTTCAATATCTACCGATCCCGGAGACAGCTACCCTGCCGACGTATGGGGTTCATACCTTTCCCTGATGAGCAGAGAATTCTACACCGATCTGGTTACCAATGGTCCGTTCATAAATATCTCAGGTTCCTATTACACGCAGCGCTTTTCACCTTCAATAACCTTTGGCGGGATGGTACCGCCGGAAAGAACACAGGAGGCTCTTTCCCTCCTTCTGGATGAGATACAGCAGCTTCAATCCCCTGACTATTACGATGACGAAGGTATCGAACTGGCTAAAGAGGAACTTCGCAGGAATAGAATTATGTCGGAAGAGACTTCAAGGGATGTGGCAGTGGAATCGATGCCTTTCTGGTGGGTGGTTGCAGGCAGCCTGGACTATTATGCGACTTACCAGGATAGTCTTGAGGCTGTGGGCCGGGAAGATATTGACCGGTTCCTGGAAACATGGATCGCGGGAAAACCACGTGCCGCGTTCGTGCTGACGCCTCTTGACGGAGAGGAGACAAGATAATGAAAATTGCCTGTCTTGCGATTGTATTTCTTGTTGTGATGATACGCGCATCAGTTCCTGGAGATGTCGAGGAGTTCACTCTTTCCTGTGGTATTCCTGTAATAACCAGAACCATAGACAACAACGAGATAGAGGGGCTCTCATTTTTTATCATTGGCGGATCAAGTGCTCTTACTGAAGAGACACAGGGACTCGAACGATTCTCGCTTGAATGTGCCATGATGGGGTCTGCGAATTACCCCGGTCCGGAATGGCGGGAACTTATGGATAGAACCCAGGCAGAATGGACAAGCAGTTTCAACTACGATTACAGCAGATATCATCTTAAATGTATAAGCGAGGATATGCCGCTTCTTCTTGACGCGTTCGGTGATTGCCTGCTGAATCCGGAACTTTCACCACAGGCATTTGAACAGGTTCGCGCAGGCACTATTCAGGACCTGCAGGAGAAGAACAACAATCCCGACAGCTGGGTTTGGCTTGTGGCTAACGATGCGTTCATGCCCGGACATACCTACAGGCGTCTTCCGGATGGTACCGTTGAGACTGTTTCCGGTTTCACGGAACAGGATGTACATGATATGCTTGAGGAGAGAATTCGTTCCGGGAATCTTCTCATCACACATGCGGGTCCCACAGGACCTGAAGATCTTAGGAACATACTTGAAGAGGCTTTCGGTGAAATTCCATCGGGAGGACAGGAAATACAGCAAATTGAACCTTTCGAGTTAAACTGTGATACCGTTGTTGTGCAACACAGAGAAGTTCCTACCGCGTACGTTGTTGTCAAATTCAACGCGCCGCCTCAGGGTGATGAAGATCTTCAGATTTTCTCAGCGGCCCTTTCAGTAGTTAACGATATTCTCTGGCAGGTTCTGAGAACGGACAATGCGCTGACATACGCAACATATTCAGGAGCGACCAATTACAGGGAGAACTGGGGTTACATGTACGTCAGTACTCCGGAACCCGTGATGGCCTGTTCTCTGATGGCTGGAGTACTTGCTGACGTAATCGTGAATCCTGTTGACGAAGAGATCGTACGGGGAACAATAGAAAAAAACAGAACGGCTGAGAATCTCAGAGCGGCAAGCAAGGATACCCAGTGCTGGATGATGGGAAACTACGAAATCTGCACCGGGGACTGGCGGAACGCCTACACGGTATTCGATAACCTGTCAGGATTATCGGCAACGGACCTCAGCGCGGTACTGAGCAGGTGGGTAGGATACGGGGCCTGGGGAATAATCGCTGATACAACGCTCGTCCCTGTTGAACAACTGCATTCCTGGCCTCTTAGGGAGGATCTGCCATGAAGTATTTTTTCGCTGCAATCATTATTATTATCTCTGCGTGTGGTACAACGCAAAATTTAACTGATGATTATCTTCACTTCACCGGCTCAATTCAGGTGCTGGCAGTGGGAACCCGTTCGGAGACAGTGGTTTTTGAAGATGTTGAAACGGGAGAGAGGTATGCTCTAGTGGGTGAACTCGCTCAGGAGCTTGTGCCGCAGTACGGGTTGCCTGTAGCCATTACAGCCGTGCCTACAGAAGTTGGCTGGTCGGTTGACCATGACCTGAAGAAGCTTGAACTGATAGAGTACGTTGTACTGACAGGATCAATGGAGGATATTCAGGAATGATCGTCAGATGCGGTTTGTTATATTGCAAGTTCTGAAAGCTCAAAGCTGAAAGGGAACACTTGAAGCCGGTTTCACATAAAAAGCATCTCAGTAAATCCAGTCTGAAGCTTCTGCTGAAGAGGATTCTTAATCACAAAAAAGCTATCGGCCTCGGGCTGATCACGCTTATAGTAGTTGATGCATTGCAGCTCGTGGTCCCACAGATTTTCGAAAAAGTCATAGACAGCCTCGCAAGTGGAACTGCGACCAATTCTCTTCTTCTGAAACTGGGGCTGATAATACTGGGACTCTATGTAATTATGGGTATTTTCAGATTCTTCTGGAGATACCTTGTTATAGGTTCCAGTCACAGGATTGACAGGAATATCAGGCAGGAGCTTTACGATCATCTTCAGACCCTTTCACCGCAGTATTACGATCAGACAAAGGTGGGCGATATCATGGCCCACGCGACGAACGATATCAGTGCGGTGCGAATGGCTACCGGTATTGCGACTATAGCGTCATTTGATGCGATTTTCCTTTCCCTGTCCAGTGTTACGATAATGATAGTGATGAACTGGAAGCTTACTCTGCTCACTATGATACCGCTGCCCTTTATCGCCTTCATGATGTTGAAGTTCGGAGCGCTTATCCACACCAGGTTCGAGGCGGTACAGAAGGCTTTTTCCACTCTTACGGAAAAAGCGCAGGAATCTCTTTCAGGTGTAAGAGTAATTAAAGCTTACGGAGACGAAAAATCCGAGGATAACTACTTCTCAGAAAAGGCGGATAACTGCGTTCTTCAGAATGTAAGACTCGCTAGAATATGGGGAATGTTCCAGCCGATGATCGGTGCCCTGGCGATGGTCAGCATGGCCATACTTCTGGGTGCCGGAGGTACCATGGTCATTAAGGGAGTTATATCGCTGGGTGAATTCGTGGCTTTCTCAAGTTACCTGATGATGCTCATCTGGCCGATGATTGCAATTGGATGGGTGGTCAATCTGCTTCAGCGGGGTGCCGCGAGTATGGACAGACTGCAGAAAATTTTCACAACCGTGCCGGATATCGTTGACGGCCCAAAAGACAAGGAACCCGGATCCGCTATACTTGTGAAGAATCTATCGTTTACCTATCCGGGTACCGATATGGAAGTTCTCAAAGACGTTTCCTTCCAGCTGCCTGCCGGTGGAACCCTTGGTATCGTCGGCAGAACCGGATGCGGAAAGACAACACTCATTGAGCTGCTTATGAGATTGTACGATCCTCCCGAAGGTTCGATCTATCTTGGAGGGGTGGATGTTCATGATATGAAGCTGTCCCGCATGCGTGGAATGTTCGGTTACGTTCCTCAGGAGACATTTCTCTTTGCCATGTCCATTGCCGACAACATTGCCTTCGGTTACACCGATATATCCCGCGAGGGTATCGAGGAATTGGCCTCCGTTGTCGATATTGATAAAGAAATAAGCAACTTCACCGAAGGCTACGATACGATGGTGGGAGAGAGGGGAGTTACCCTTTCAGGAGGTCAGAAGCAGAGGGTTGCGATCGCAAGGGCGCTTGCTGCAAAACCCAGAATACTGGTTCTGGATGACGCGCTTTCAAGTGTTGATACAGAGACCGAGGCTACCATACTGGCGCGTCTGAAAAAGGATATAAGCGATCTCACCAGTATTATCATAGCTCACAGGATAAGCACGATTCAGAACGCTGACAGTATCATAGTAATTGATGATGGCAGAATAGTGGAGAACGGGACCCACAATGAACTCCTGAAGAATGACGGTTTCTACGCCGAACTTTTCAGAATGCAGCAGCTGGAGGAAGAGGCAAAGAAGGAAGAGACCGGGGGTGAAAGCTGATGCACAACAGCCCGTTCGTAGAAGATGCAGCCGGAGGAAAACTATACGACAGCACCCTCATAAAAAGACTGCTTCATTACGTCAGGCCTCATCGACGCCTGATCTTCCTCGCAATGTTTTTTATGATAGTGACCGCCTGCGTAGAGCTTCTCATCCCTTACGTGACCAAAGAAGGAATAGATAAATACCTGGCGAAACTGTATCAGATATATTCGGCGCCGAAAGCAATATGTACGGAATTTATTGAATCAGCCGATGATACAACCGACTTTATTCCGGTTTCAGCGGACACAATGCTGCTTGTCCGTAAAGCGGCGCTTGACAGAATGGATCGTGCCCGGAGAGCTGAAATGGAAGTGGATGGTACACTTTCAAAAGAAACGTACTACCTCTTCCCCGGGGATACATACGATGGTCACACGGGTGAAGTAACAGGCGGATACTGGCTTGTACCCGAGAGAGAACTGTCGAGCGTGCCTCTTTCCGTGATTCTTGATGTCAGAGGTAGTGATATAGCGGGAGTGAAAAGGCTGGCGTGGTTCCTCGGTATACTTATAGCAATAAGTCTGGCCGCGGGATACGGTCATGTCATGACACTGGTGATTGCCGGACAGAGATCAATGTTCGATATAAGAACCGAGCTTTTCAGGCATATACAGTACCTTTCGCTGAAATTCTATTCACAGAATCCCATTGGAAGGCTTGTTACAAGAGTAACCAACGATATTGAAGCTCTGAACGAGATGTTCACCGCGGTTCTTGTAAACCTTGTCAAAGATGTTATCCTGATCGTGGGCACAGCGGTAATCCTGTTTCTGCTGAACTGGAAGCTGGCTCTGGTATCTCTTGCGGTTACTCCTGTTTTCATCCTGGTAACCGTGATTTTCCGCGTAAAAGCGAGAGGAGCATACAGAGCCGTCAGAAAATACCTCGCGAAACTTAATTCAAGGCTCGCTGAAGATATCAGTGGAATCAAAATAGTGCAGGTTTTCAGACAGGAAAAAAGAAGGAGAAAGGAATATCAGGAAACCAATACGAACTATTTCAAGGCTAACATGAAGCAGCTTGTTATCTTCGGTGTTTTCCGGCCTCTTATAGAGATAACAGCATCGGTAGGAGTTGCTCTCGTATTGATTTACGGTGGAGGGAGTGTTTTAAGCGGCGC
>CAZOQQ010000047.1:7265-11718 GCA_964582075.1 uncultured bacterium
ACAGGGGCGGGGAAAACATCCATAATCAGCCTTCTATGCAGGTTCTACGATGTGGATTCAGGCAGGATACTGCTTGACGGAGTCGATATCCGGGATATGCCCGTACAGACTCTGAGGAAAAACATTTCCATAGTGCTGCAGGATGCTTTCGTTTTCAGCAGGAGCATAGCGGACAATATCAGTCTGGGGGCGGACCTGACCGAAGAGGATATCCGAAGAGCCTCCGATATGGTTCAGGCTACTTCATTTATTGAGAAACTGCCCGATAAATTCGACACGGTCATGGCTGAAAGAGGAGCCACTCTCTCGACCGGTCAGAAACAGCTTATCTGCTTCGCCAGAGCCCTCGCCCACAATCCCAGAATTCTTGTGCTTGATGAGGCTACCAGTAACGTTGATCCCGCCACGGAGCAGCTTATACAGAATGCAATCGATGTGCTTATGAAGAATCGCACCAGTATTGTAGTCGCGCACAGACTCAGCACCATTCAGAAGGCGGATCGGATACTGGTTATTGATGACGGGAGAATACTGGAGAGGGGTAATCATCAGGAACTGCTGGCCAGAAGAGGTATATATTACAATCTTTACCTTCTTCAGTACGCCGCGAACAATAATTCCCGTTAACCCGTCTTCCAGCTCAAACGTGATTACTTCCCTGTGCTGCCAGGAGTCCGGGAAGTTTTAACAGTGTGTATTTACCGAGCTTTCTCCTCCTGGTTACGGGATAAACGCCCAACGTACATTCCGCAATTCGAACCTATGCGGTTTTCCCGAGTTTCACCGATACTCAGGATAGTTTCAAAACCCGCGTTTCTGAAACCGTCAACAAGTTCAACCGCTGTTTCCGGATAATCGGGATCTATAACCCCGACAAGTCCGTTTCTCCGGGAAGAAATCGTCGGGTTAACGGGCGTCAGCTTGATGATAAAACAGTCGGGTGAGAACCGGTCAGCGATAACGACAGGGTTAACAGGATAGCCTTTTACCGCGGCGAAATTGAGTGTGATCTTCCTGTCACCGGGCCTGAAGAAGTCTTCCCCCCATCTGCTCATCTCAGCGAATCTCAATGTATCGCATGGTATCAGTTCTCTTCTTGAGGCTTCCGAAGAAGTATGAATGGAAAACTGCATCTGGAACCTGCCGTCTGAATACAGGCTGTTCTTTATTTCCGGCAGTGCTTCCCAGAAACCCTCGCATCCCCGGGGAGCAACCGTGGAAATGCTTGGAATCAGTCCGGGAGCTTCGTAGACGGAAAGCAATTCCCGCAGAACATCAGGAACAGCGGGATTGAACGCCGGGTCCCCCATCCTGGCGAACTGGATTTTGAATTTCAATACGGGTACCTTGCGGTTATCGTACCGTTTTAAAACCATGTAATCGATCTGATCCATTATTTCAGTGAACGAGAGTTTTCCCGCGTAAGAAATACCGGCATCACATATGGGGCATCTGACGGGACACCCCTTCAACGTGGATACTATGAGTACCCATTTTTCCGTCCGCGGAACCGGAGGCTGAATCGATTCCACGAATTCTATCCGTGTGCTGTCTTTCAACTCACCAATATAGACGGTTGCAAGATCGGATTCTCCCTGATGCCCCACGATTATCACAATTTCCCTCTTTCAGCTTTGATAAGCCCGAACACGTATACAGCAGCCTGTACACCCTGGCCGGACGCTATGGCGGTCTGACCGAGGCTACCGAGTGAAGCGTCGCCCGCAAGGTACAGTCCGGGAATCGAAGTTCTCACACACCCTGCGTCATGAACGAAATCATTCGATATGTACGGCAGGAGTGGTTCCCTGCCGACGGCCGCAAGTACCGAATCGGTCTGAAGAACTACCTTTCCTCCGGATGATTCAACTTCAAGATTAACAACTCCATTCGCCTGAAATGCCGATACGGGAACGGTATTATAAAGAATTTTCACCGAACCGGATGTCCCGATTTTCTCGAGGAGAACGCCAGTGACTTTCAGTCGGGAGCCTCGTGCGAGTATGGTTACGGATACTCCGGAGTCCGAAAGGTTCAGCGCGTAATCAACGGCGGCTTCGCCGCTTCCTATGATAACGGCTCTCTCGGGGGGATTGTGCATGAGTTCAATAACCGACCGGTGTATTCTGGTAATTCCATCAACCCTTATGCCGAACTTCTTCGGAACCGTTCCAACGGCTATTATTACAGCACGCGATCTTACGAATTCATCATCTCCGGACAACAGGAAAGTATTGCCTGTTATCTCTATTGAGTGAGCATGAAACCGCTGCACTTCCAGATCGTTCGCAGAAATGATTGAAGCGAGCCTGAGCGCAAATTCCGGGCCGGTAACAGGTTTTTCCAGTCCGGGGTAGTTCTCCAGCAGTCTTGCTTCGCGGACAAGCCCCCCGGCTTTCCCAAGGGTATCAAGCAGGACGATATCCAGTCCGAGCCTTTCGCACTGAACGGCTGCCGCGCAGCCTGCCGGTCCCGCTCCTATGACCGCAACGTCATGGACAGTTATGGCTTCATCCTTTTGCATACAGCAGCAGAATCGGTAATTGAAGCAAATCCGCTTGCAAGATTCATGAGACTTCCGATGTGCAGCTCCTCCGAACTCGTCGAAAGAGCATCCGCGGGAATGTACACTTCGTATCCTCTGACGAATGCTGACCTTGCGGTTGTTTCGCAGCACAACTGCGTAAGTACTCCGGTGATAAGAACCTGTTCAATCGATTTGTTTCTCAGATATTCATCCAGTCCCGTATCGTAGAACGCATCGTAGGTATTTTTCAGGAATACCTTTTCATCCGGAAGAGGGGATAATCGGGGGATAATTTCGGATTCTTTCTCTCCGCACCGGATATAATCACTGAAGAATCTGCCCAGCATTCCCGTATCATCTGAACCACTGTGACAGTGCCGTGTATAGACAACGGTTCCAGCGAAGTTTCTCCACGCCTCAAGGAGCATACCTATTCGCGGAACAATTGCTTCTGTCGATGGCAGAAAAACCCTTCCGGCGGGATCTGCGAAGTAATGCAGCATATCCACAACGATCATCACGCATTTATCAGGTTCGAGTACAAGATGCGGCCTCGGATGGGTAAGCCTGCTGATTCGCGAGAGCCATTCCGCAGTTTTATCGTCAATATTCAGCAGCGTTAAAAACGGTTCAGTGTACATATTGCGGTAACAGAATCAGAATTCCCTGATAAGAGCAAGTCCGAGGCCCGGAGAAACCCATACATCCCCCGCTTCAACCTCAGCCGTGAACATCCAACCGGATCCTTTTCCAAATTCAACCATCGTTCCAATGGTGTAACTCACCAGACCATTGTCCCTGAAAATATTAATGGAGTTATCGTTATCATCATCGAAGATTGAAAGAAAATCCGCCACACCCACAATAACGTAAGGTTCTACAATGCCGAATCTTCTGGAGACAAAAAGCTTGATCTCACCCGGAACGTAGCTCCATATATCAATACCGATGGCAAAATCGGCAAGACTGTTTTCCGGTATCTGCAGCTTGCCTCCCCAGACCAATACTATGCCGCTGTCATTGTCCTTTAGTAAAGCCCCGGTCTTTAAATGTAACCCTATACCGAATCTCGAAGGCCCTGCGGGCCATCCCGCTTCCAGAATTATACCGGGTATGCTGAAGGAATTATCATCTGCCGTAGCGGACGAATCACCTTCCTCTGCATTAAAAGTTGTAAAATAAGTTACGCCCGCTTTGAAGGGTACAACCCTTGCCGTTTCAAAAGTTCCCATGCACCCTGAAAACAGCATGGCAATCAGAAAAGTTGCGAATATTGCAAACAGTGTATTCTTCATTTACATTCCGCCTTTCATTGCAGGATTCTATTTTAATATTCGTTTACTGCCTAAGTATACAATTCAGTCGTTGTAAAACCAAACGGAAAGCGGTCTCACTAAATCGTTTAAGATTGTGTTTATAGCTGAACAAGTTGTCTATAACATTGTTTCCAAAGTGATTTTTCTTCGTTGAAGCATCGGTTCTGTAGTCAGCACCGGAATAGTTGGTGAGGAGGGATAGAGGTTAATTCAGCTTTTTGATATAAGTACCGTTAAAAACCCTGACTTCCGGAATGGTGGATAGGGGTGTTCATGGGAGGGGGTACTTTCAGGTCATTCACAAGGAGGATTCTCAGACTGTTCAAAAAGTAACTGAGGCGGAAGTGGTCCGGTTTATCTTCCGGGAAAGTTTTCATACTGCGGAGATCCAGCACTTCAAGGTCAGGTTTCCATCCGATGTTTCCGGGTTTACGGATATCGAACAGTAAAAAATACCCGTTTACGTAACCGCAGGAAACAGTTTCCATCTCGACAGTCATCAGATATTCACACCTGGCCTTTGCCATCAGATCGAAAGAAATACCGCTTTTTCCAGCGGGAACCGCAATTGCCCTTCTCCCGCTTGAGAAGAGCAGGCTGTATCTGCCAT
>CAZOQQ010000048.1:0-11622 GCA_964582075.1 uncultured bacterium
ACACCGGAAACACCGGTGATGAAATTCAACTTACCGGCAGGCAGAACAAACAGTCTTTTGAACCGTCTTTCTCTCCCGATGGTCAGTGGATCGTTTTTGAATCACACAATATCGATGTTGCAAACGATGGTGTTGTAACGAAGTATAAAATCGATGGAAGTTCCGGTTACATCAATTTAACATCAGCAAACAACAACTGCAAACAGCCGAACTGGTCACCAGCCGGAAACAGTATACTGTACCAGAAGGCGACAAACGGACTCTGGGCTGTATGGACAATGGACACAGACGGCGGAAATAACGTAATGGTAACGAATCCTGATGAAAACAGTACGGATGCCGTATTTTCGTTCGATGGGCAGTGGATTATTTACAGCTCCGAAAACTCCAGCGTGGAAATGGCCAATATCTACAGAATTCCATCCGGTGGTGGCACGGCTTCACGTATTACAACTTATTCAGGGTACGATGGCGCTCCATCAATATCTCCCGATGGCACTAAAATAGCATTTGAATCCGCAGATACGGATCCTGATGAATCAGCGGGAACTGCAATCTGGATGATCTGCATCCAGTAGATGAAGGATTTAATATGAAACCTGGAATAACGGCGATCATGATCCTGGCATTGCTTCTTGTTATAATTATCGTTCAGAATTCGGATGTGGCTGATCTGCACCTGCTGTTCTGGAAAGTCAGCATGTCCATGATTGTCCTTATATTTTTCGTTGCCCTTGTCGGATTCGTAATAGGGTATCTCGCCCATCATTTTATTACACAACGAAAGACACGATGATTCTACAGTTTCACCTGGTCATCTGAAAGGAATCTTCAACAGTAGGACGACAGCGGCAAATAACTACTTCCTGATGATTTTTCCTTCGGCCATAACCATTTTCGGGTAAGCCGCGAGATCAAGAGGATGGCGATCCCATACGATAAGGCTTGCGGTCATGCCTGTCTCAATCGAACCAAGCCGGTCATCAATACCCAGAATCTTCGCGTTCTTGAAAGTGATCAGGGAAACAGCCTCTTCCGGACTCATTCCCGCGATCAGGAAGAATTTAAGGCTGTCCCTCAGCAGAGGTGTCCATATTACCGGATGGTCCGTCATCAGACCGTAAAACGCTCTTGATTTCATAAGCAGTCCGGCATTCTGGTAGAAAGCATGCTTGAGTTCAACCTTGTACCCAACCGATCCCAACGGCCCGAATACAACGGGAATACCGGCTTTCCCGAGCTCATCGAATATACTCCTGTGGAAAACGTCTCCCGTGTGATCGGCGGTAGCCCTGATTCCGTATTTCTTCACAAGATCGATAAGGTACAAAACATCATCCTCCTTGTGAACATGAACTTTCGCTATCTTCTTTCCGGAAAGCAACTCGATAACAGCATTGTCGGTTGGATTGAATTCCAGACGATATTCCCTCTCTATAGCCTTTTTCTGAAATTCCTGTTCCTTCTTTGAGAGTTTTTTCTCTTTGATATCCTGCTGCAACTTGTGGAGGCTTCTCTCTTTTTCGAGTTCGGCTTTATCCCGTTTGTTCAGAACCTCGTCAAATCTCTGTTCGAGAAGGGCATATACTCCCATCCTGGTGTTGGGTCTATCACCTTTCCAGTCCGTCGTTGACCTGGGATTGAAACCGAGAGCCATCTTGTAACCGTACTCTTTAATAACCGCGTTCTTTCTGTTAGGCTCAAAATTCCTTATGATTTTCGCCTTTCCTCCCAGAATATTCCCGCTCCCCGGTACTACGCAACTGTAAAGCACACCGAAATCCACGGCATCCTTGAACGCTCTGTCATCGAAGTAAATACTGTTAACGGGATCGTTCACCGGCAGTATCTGCCCGAATGTATCGTTGGTCTCGGATTCGGTCCAGGGTTCTCCCTCCCTGTCCATACCGATGTGAGAATGAGCGTCTATGAAACCCGGTGTCACGAAACCATGAAAATCGGATTTCATTTTTTTCCTGACAACATCGACTATTTTCGTTCCCTCAACAACAACAGAGCAATTCCCGATTTTCCTATGGCCATCGAAAAGAACATCAGCTGATATTATCGTGCGCTTCCTGAGTGACATCACATTCCCCTTTCAGACAGATATAATGCATACTAGAGTGCTGGTTTCTCCGGCAATGAAACCGGGTGAATAATCCCGGTACAACCGAAGATGCATTTT
The DNA here is from genome assembly GCA_964582075.1 of uncultured bacterium. GTDB lineage: Bacteria > Fermentibacterota > Fermentibacteria > Fermentibacterales > JCC-6 > Aegiribacteria. The sequence goes on from CAZOQQ010000048.1 coordinate 2,189, forward strand.
CCCTGATAAAGATTCAATAAACAGGTATCGCTATCTCTCCATTATTTGAACATATTCCTTTCTCAATGAATTTCAAAACATGTCCTTTACCACTACAGGTTATTCCCGCATGTCTTGAAACAACTAATCAGCTGGAGATGCAATGAAAAAAATCAGGTTCTGTGTTGGCACGAACGATGGTGAGAATATCGCGGACACCCACATGGGCGATACCAAGTACTTCCATATCTTCGATCTTTTCGAGAACTCCGAAAGCACATTCATAGAAAAAAGACGAAACACCGTGCAGGATATGGATCACGCGAATACCGGCAAAATGAAAACTATCATAGCTGTTGTGAAGGACGCTGATATCCTGGTCGCAAGGAAAAAGAGTCCCAATTTTGTTAAAATCGCGAAAAATACAGAATATCAGCCTGTGATAGTAAACGCTGTCAGTTTATCAGAAATACCGGATGAACTGCATCAGTCATTCGGTGATATCTATTCCCTGGTACAGAAGAGAAAGAACGGAGAAACCTTCGACACAATCTTCTCGACGGGCAATCAGCCGTAGAAGGACGCAAGAGACTCCAGCCCGTAAAAGCTGATTATTATCCGATTCTGTTGCAGGATATTGCTTTCGCTTCAGCAACCTTCCTTCATGTCTCTATGGAAGAACTACAACCCTGCGGATCAGTTCATCTTCGTTAATACCTTCTATTACTACCGTATACAATCCCGCCGGGAAAATGCTTTGTCCGGACATTTCAAGAATATGAAACCCAGAATCAAGATTCGTCAGTTCTTCCTTCGCAACAAGTCTTCCGTCGATGGAAAATGCTTTGATTGAAATATTGCCGTTAGCAGGTTCCATAAGGTCAAGGTTCAACACTATGCCGTTACACGGGCTCTGAAAGTAGATTCTTGTAGCAGAGAGTGAATTAACAGCGAGATCACCTGTTGCTCTTGTATTGTTGTCTTCTGTTACTTCAATGTATTCATTCTCAGGATCGATTCTTACAACAAGATCACCTGAATTCAATTCTTCTCCGGAAGGAACCACAAGTTCTATCAAATGCATACCATCGTATACTGGAAATTCGGAAGAACAGAGTTCTCTGTTTCCGCTGAAAAGTGCTATTTTAACATCGTCGTAATCGTTTCCGATAATATCTGTTGAAAGCTGTCCGATCCGCTGAATCTCAACTTCGGTTGTTCTCACCGATTCTACCGATGGGCTGTTGTCAGTCCGAACATCCCGAGGTATGCCGGGAACCGAAGATACCTCAACACCCGCTGTAACAGGAGCTGACATACCTGAACCTGTTACTTCCAGTTCGGCCAGAAGAGTTATTGAAGCATCATCAACTCTACTGCACCTTTCAGGAGTGATTTCTTCAACGCTCAGCAGATTAAAATCCAGCTTCCCTCCATCGATACTCTGGTTATTGTAGTAACCTGTTCTCCAGGGGTCATGCTGGTACATGGGCCATCCACCCGACAGCGTGGAATACCCACCCCATTCATACAGAGTCATCATACCGGACATATCTGACGTAAGGCATTCCATATGTCCATCGTTATCAAGGTCAACAATAAGCGGTGCCGCAAAGAATGCATCCTCGGACCATGTTGGAAAGCCGGGAAGAACGTTCATATCATCCTGCGGATCATGACCGTAATTAAGTGTCGAATATCCTGTAAAAGGTACCTGTATCTCTGAACCCTGAACTGTTGTACCACCTATAACAGTTGCGGATCTGATTCTATAAGTGGCACCTGCTCCTCCGTATTCAGCATGCTGATTGAAATTCATCTCTCCTGCATTCTCCGGCCAGACAGGTTCCGGATATCCGCTGAGCGATCGAAGATTCCATCCGCACATGCCTTCAAGGGTGTACGCTATTTCGGGTTCGTTATCCGCGTCAAGCTGTCCAATACCGGGACAACCCATGACAGCGTAATAATCCCAGCCAGTCACCCAGGTATGATGCCACCATTCCATCCGGTTATCTGTAAGATCGTAAACGAATACTTTCTTTTTTAAAGTATCAATACGAGTTGAACTGTTAGCCCTCCTATTTGCCACGCCGGTAATATAGAAATCACCGTTCCATTCAACCGCGGCAAGAGAACTGAATACTCTCGCGTCAGATCCGAGTTTCTCACTCAAATCAATCTCGGATTCAGTGAAACCGGAACGTGCAAAGTCAATGACATGAATTTTCGATTCACCGCCGACCATATCTGTTACGAACAATTCATCGTATCCGTCATTATCGAAATCCACAGCAACCGGAGGAGTGAAGAATGTATGGAGATCAATTGGAAAACCACTGTACCTCACCCAGCTTCGGATAATATTATCCCATTTCCAGAGATACAGTGAATTGTTCCCTGCTGTCCTGAGTGCTATCTCGGGCCTGGGAGAATTATCAGCCTGTAACAGTACAGGTGCTGGTGATGTTTCCGATCCTGATACTGATTCTCCCGGACCGATATTATCATCCACAACCATTACGTCCCAATTACCAGACGAATTCCTGTCGTAAATTAGCAGCCCAGATGTTCCATTGCTTATGTCAACCTGGTATGGAACGATGATTTCATTTTCGTTATCGTTGTCAACATCGCCCACAGCACAGGTCGCGTATCTGTCATAATCAAGAGATACCGGTGGCGGGATTGTCTCCGTACTACCATCGCGGTCAATGATATACACGTAACCGAAAGATGATACCGCTACTATTTCCTTATCTTTATCTTCATCCATGTTAATCGCAACGGGACCGGAACCGGAATTGCCCTGGAGCTGAATTGGCCAGCCATCCACAACCGTGCAAACTGTTGAAACGGGAGTTTCCAATTCGCATTTCGGACTTTCCTGCCCGTGTGCATCCACTGCGGCAACAGCCAGATCGTAAACCGTCGCTGATTCAAGCTCCGGGTAGGTGTACTGTTCTACTGGTGTCGGAAGAAGGTTGGAGCGAATCCATTCTGAAGCGTTATTTTCTCTCCTGTATAGATAGTAATTCCCCTTGAAGTCTGCAGTACCATCCCATTCAACATTGATGTAATCCTGCCCGGCTTCAACTGCTTCAAGGTTTCGCGGTTCAACTGGTCTGTGCAGCGGTACGTAATCCGGAACGGTAATAACTTCCGAGTAGACTTCCCTGTCGAACGCGTCTTTTGCTACTATTTCGAAAGTACACCCGGGGAAGATACCGCTGTTGTATGGATCCTTCCATTCCTCCGGTGGATGATTACATGTAACTGTAAGTGATGGTGCTTCCACTGAAGTACCTGGTGCAATATCACCGACGGATGAGACGGCTGTGGTAAATACGGCTCCATAACTGAAATTATCCAGTGTTATCTCAACACCTTCAGCAGCTCCGATTCCTGTATTCACTGCAAGTATATTCGAAACCTCAAGTGTCGTAAAATCATCAACGTAATCAACATCAATTGAATGCAGTGGCAGTTCAATATCATCGACAAGCACTGTAAAATCACATGGTGATTCCCATGAGCCCTGGGAGGAGATGAAGTTCACTTTCATCTGCACAGGTTCGGTCATATCAAGGGATGCAGGAATGCTGACAATAAAAGCATCCTGGAGTTCCAAGCTGGCACCTCCCGCGATAAATTCAATATCCTCATGATCATCTATGATCTGAACATCCCCGGAAACAAGTGAAAGATGAGCCCTCAGGTTAGTGGCGGCAGTGATACCGAGATTATCAACAACAAGGTCAAGCTCGACAGTCTCTCCGGGATTCGCGACTCCGTCTCCGTTGCCTTCGGACTGACCTGAATTATCATCGTCAATCGTAAAATCTTTCAGATTTATCAGAACACCGGATGCAAGATATACACGAATATCTGCTTCACCTGGAATAAAATTGCATAATCTCGAATCCATGCTTGAATTGTCACGCCTTTTAACAGCTGTAACAGTTATATAACCACAATGTGCTACTTCCACGTCATCAAATGTTACAGTTCCATTCACAGCATCCGTATATTTCACCGCGAAGAGATCCCCACTTTTGTAAAGACACACTTTAGCGGCAACCGGTTCGTTGGAATTGTCGGAATCGGTAACGGATACTGTTATATCAGTTGAGGTTCCAGCATTTATAATCGAAGGGGCTGTCTCAACTGCAAGCTGATGCGGGTCATCACGCCAGACAAACATCGTGGGGTCACCGAAAAGATGCTGAAAGCTCCTGTGTGAATTAGGCATGCTAAATAACGAGTACTCATAATTCTTTGAGTATCTTACAGCTTCACCAAGATTTGATACCCCATAGACATTCGATATTCCCGGTTCATCTATCCATCCGAACGGATAAAGGGCATCCATGAACGGATAATACACTCGCCAATCCGCCCAATAACCAGATCTGGCGTTCGCGATTGCAGCGACCAGACCGGTTTCATCCGATGCAAGAAGCCCTGCTTCAGCGAAGCAATCGGCGCCTTCGAAGTGACCGGGCCAGCAGCCCCCCGTCCACAGAATGGATGGTCTTCCGGTATTGGTTAAAGACTGGAAATCATACTCGTACATAAATTCTCCGGGTATAGCTCTTGAAGCGGTTCCTATTAAATGGGTTCCGGAATGATCCATGTGAACAATCAGGTTGTAACCTGCGTTGAGTTCTGAAATAGCTGTGGATCTGCAGAGTTCTTCTTCATCCGAAGAGAAGAAATAATCATCCGGTAAAAATGACCAACTATTGTTAGCTGTTCCTGACTGTGGATAATATAGTTCAGTGATTGCATCCAGATTACTTCCTCCTGGTCCAGAGATGCCTGCATCGTTCAGTAAACTCTTCAGGTAATCCAGATATGCAGCACCAAAGCCTTCCGCAGCATAACCGGACGAACCGCCAATGAAAAGAGCTTTCCTGGCGAAATTTCCCGGGAAGTTATCGGGACATTCGTAAAGCTTGAGCTTCGAGAACAGCAAATCAACATCATCACTGTTATCAACAGGCCAGCGGCCAAGAATAATATCTACATAATAATCCGTTACAGGTGCAGTCCAGTAATCCCCGTTGTAATACCTCCAATCTCCATCTATATCAGCATAGTAATCGTCCGAAGGATAATAACTTGAGTTTCCGCATTCTCTTACCGGTACGATCCAGTCATCACCGCCAAGAAGTACTGCCTGTACTCCCCACTGCTCATGAGCGTCTCTTATGAAGTTCCTTATCTTCTCCTGAATATCGCAGCCGCTGTAGAGATTATCTATCCAGTCAACCGTACGTATAACCGTTATAATTCCCTGGGCTGTCCGGTAATCGGCAAGTTTCCCGAAGGCCGCAGTCAGATCAGGTCCTGAACCATTCGGACCCGATGTTATTATCACCATGTCCACCCCGTCACCCTCAAGTGATGGAGAATCCAGAATATCAAGAGGTAATGCTGTTTCCGCGTACGACGATACCTGAGGCCGCCGATAGAAATCCATCTCCGGAGGATTGGCAACAAGTGCCAGAATATCTCTGTTCCTTGTGGATGAACTCCATTCGGTTTCACGGAGAGGTACTATCCGTTCATATTCGGAAGCGCGGGTTTGGATTCTAAGATTTACAGAAGTCAGAACCATCAGCAGGCTGTCCGCCGGAATGTACCTTACGGGTGTTCCCGAAAGAGAAGCGACGGAATATCCCATAGCGCTTCCCTGTCTTGTTACTACTACGGGTTGTGCTGGAAAGGGTTCTTCTGAAGTGTAAACTTCAGGGTCAGGAAGAGTAAATGTTGTGTCTTCCATTGAACCTGACTGCGCCGGATAAAGATAGTATTTTCCTGGAAGTGTGTCCCAGGTGGCTGCTTCAATGATAATTGTATCAATCGCAATATCGGGTGGGAGAAGGAATGTCTGCGCTGTATATGGAAGTGATGGGAGGCCTGCTTCGTATTCACCACTCATCTGCAGCGGGAAATCCATCACTGAAACTGTCTGGTATGTTATCCCCTGCACTTCAACTTCATTGATGGTAACATCACTTGTTGCGCAGGATGGCTCGAAAACTATGTCTGCATATGCCATATTCAGTACTATAAACAGCATAGATATTATAGATAACTTGCTCATTACCCCCCCATATGATTTAGTAACATAATTTAACATTTATAAGTGTGCATTATTAATACCCCGCCCGGCGAATGTCAAGCCGGACGCATCCGGAACAGCTAACTTTGGTCAGCGGATCATTTTTGAATCACACAACATCGATATGACAAACGATGGCGTTGTAACAAAGTATAAAATCAAAAGGTATCCATATTAACGGATAGTCTGTCATCAGGCCGTAAAAGCTGAATTTTACTCATTTATGCAGAATATTCATGCCAACGTCCTTTTCAAAACAGTGATATTCCCGGATTTTTTCATTTTTCGAGTTATGCCCGGAATTATCGATCCGAAAATCAGTGTGAGAATCAATTAATTAATGCTGAAGTGAAAAACATCGAAAATAATTATATATTTACAAACTGATACAGGCGGTGTGGATCACACCCTGCCAGCAAATGAACCACGTCATATCCGGAAGAAGGTGAGTTTCGATCTGTATGAAATATTCCGACAGCAGATTTTTATTTCCGCCGGTACTGATAGTCATCTTCGCTTTGCTGTATTACCCCACTATCAGCACCGGGTTTCTTACCGACGATTTCCTGGACTGTAACCATACACTCCACGAAGTTCCCGCTGCCTTCTCATCGCAGTGCGGAGGCGGTTACAGACCTCTTATGATCCTCATCTGGGCATTCGATAACAGGGTATGGAGTGTGGAGAATCAGGCCGGATGGCATTTTACCAACCTGGTCATGCTGCTTGTTTCATCCTTGCTTGTGTACTTTCTTCTTGGCCGGTTTCTCAAAAAACCTGAAGCTGTATTTTCAGGAACAGCACTTTTCATGTTTTCTTATCCCATGGCTGTTGCAGTGGCAAAGGTATCCTGGCGGACAACCATTATTGCTCTGATTCCATTACTTGCTTCTCTCATTCTTATCTCCATGTGGAGTGAAGGCTCGAAGAAAAAGTGTATGCCTGTTTGCGCCTCTCTTCTTTATCTGATCTCATTACTGCTGAAGGAAACAGCCCTTGCGGCACTTCCAGTAATGGCAATGGTGGCATACTGTTCGGCTGCAAACGAATCGAAATGGAGAAAAACAATCCGGACAATTATCATTGCCGGTATACCACTTATCATTTATGGAGTGTTAAGATTCAGAGCGATGGGGTTCGGTGTGAACTATGCCGATAGTATCTCCTTCGGACCATTCATGGTGAAGAATCTTATCCTGCAGAATTCAATGGTATGGCGGCCCTGGCTTTCCGGCGCTTCTGCAAGATTGCTGTTCCTTCTCTTTCCCTTAGCACTTTACTTCGGTATTCCAAAATGGAAGAATCGCATTTTCGTTTTCTCAATGGCTATCTTTCTCGTGCTGCCGGTAAGTAATCTTACCCTCAGACCCGATCTGTCTGTAGCTGCTTTGCCGGGAGCAGCTCTGTTCCTGGGCAATCTCGTTCAAAGATTTCATGGCAGAAAATTCCTGTATCCGGCACTTGCAGTTTTCTTCGCAGGTATCATCCTCTTCTCCAGGGACGAGATCAAAATTATGGCAGCGGCATCCGACTATGTTGATAAAACAACTGAACGACTGGCAGAGATAGCTGATGAATTGCCGGGAAGCGAACCGATATTTGTGGATGGTATTGATAATGAAATTGGAGTTTACGGCACTTTCTGGGCCGGTGAGTACATGATTCCCCTGGAATGCCTGGGGATTCGTCCGGATCGGTTTGTTACCGGAACGGACAGGATCTGGGAAAATCTGACCGGAGAAGGTGATTCCGGTTTCCTGGTATTTCTTGACGCTGTTCACTACACTTCCGTACCTGTTTCTGTTGATATGTACCCTGAACTCTCTGACACAGCCTTGCTGCTATCCGGCAGTATTCCGTTGGGCAACCTGATCCGGTATCCATCCTGCCGGGGAGCTGATGAATCCGGTACCCTGTACCTGGTGTCTTCGATCTATCCCGATTCAGTCGTTACCATAGTACCGGAGCATGGAAATGGAGAATCCCTTTACGATCTGGCAGCGGTACCCCTGTGGCTTGCATCTTCCGAAACTTCGGTTATCATGACAGACAGTCCGACAGAACTTGTATTTTCAAGCAGGAACGTCTCTTTGGAAAGAGCCATGGTTACCATAAGATTAAAAGAGGAACAGATGCCCTGAAAATACCCGGTGAAAGACAGTACGTAACGAACACAGGTTGATACGATCTGCACATGAACCGGGAGTCAACAGATACTACTGCATATCTCTCTTTTTTAGTGTTATTTTCCCGTTTCTTATCACTTTGAGCGGAAACCAGTGTTCGGGAAGATGATCGAAATATGGAGTATGAATGAATCTTATGCCCAGCAGAATAAGGTCTGCCTTCTGCTCACTGTTCCGTATAAGTCTTCCGGCTGCTTGTATAACCCTGTTTATTCCGGGAATTGCAAAAGCGTGAAGAAAGCCGTTTCTTCCCGTGCTTCCGTATCTTTCCCGAAGGAGCTTCTGTCTCAGTGAAACAGACGGCAGAGACGGCCCCGCAATAAAGCACCCGCGAAGGTCAGGTATACGCAGGTCAACACCTTCTGCAAAAAGCCCTCCCGCAACGGCTAGAACCAGATGATCTCCGCTGTTTATCATGTCAACAAAATTCGATCTTTCCTCTTCGGTCATGTTTCTTTTCTGGGCAATAAAGCCCAGACCGGAATCACCGGCAGCGAGAGCTATCTTTTCCATCCACGAGAACGACGGAAAAAACGCCATCCAGGTTCCTGGCTTCTTTGTCCTGGCTCCCTGAAGCCGACTGACAATCGTATCAGTCTGTTCATCTCTGTACCTCCAGCGGGTGTTAACGCCGGTATCAACCCACACAGCAAGGTTCTCCCTGGGAAAAGGCCAGCCAACTCTCTTTGAAACGAGATTGTCATTCTTCCCAAGCCCAAGCTCCAGAGCAAAATGACTCATTGGTTCCAGTGTGGCGGAAAAACAGGCGATACTGGAACATCTGGAGTGTTCCTCTGCAATAAACACCGAAGGATCGGTGCAGTACCACTGAACCAGTGTGTCGTCTCCTTCTTTCCTGGCCAGCAGATGAAAGCGTTCATCCATTCTCTCGGCAACTCTGGCGAACACATTAACAGCTCTGCCAAGCAGATACGCTTCATGTGGAGCCTCCATATCGCTCCCGAGAAGCCTTTTCCACCTTCTTCTGCTTATTTCCGGCAGCTCTGTTTCATCAGGCAGAAGAACGGTGTCTTCCCTGTGGGGCCACGGCTGTTCCGCGTAAGCCTGAAGCAGTTTTCTCCAGGGTCGCAGCAGGTTCTGCAGCTTTCTGTTACCCTTTGAGTACTTCCATACAGTTT
>CAZOQQ010000049.1:0-11608 GCA_964582075.1 uncultured bacterium
ACTAGAAAATACATTCAAATTATGAAACCGGCGGAAATTTCTGCCGGTTTCTTTTGCGAACAGATCCTTTTCAAAAAGCTTGAAAGAAGGAATCTTTAATAAATCAGCGATATCAGCCTTACTGTTCCGTTAATCTCCACTCTCCTCCGTGATGAACCAGCTCGCGGAATTTTCACAGACATTCAGCAGGTACCGCATTGTATCTTTTTTAATCGCGGGAGGCAGAAACCCGCCTCCGAAAGGAGCGAGACAAAGAAATTCTTCAGGATCCGGAAGCTCATCCACCACCAGGTCAATATGCGGACGGGGTACAGGGTCAACGGGATAGTCCATCATTCTTGAAAGCAGAAGCTCGCGAAGGCGGCTCCAGGAAATCTCTTCACTGCAAAATCCGGCCGCCATTCTATGGCCACCGGCACTCGTAAAAACATCCCCCATACTTACCAGAAAATCCGCCATATCCCAGTCGCCGTACGAACGCGCTTCTCCCGAAAGTCTGCCGCCTTCCCTTGCAGATACTATTATCGTTCCTCTATGAGAGATCCTGGTTATCTTGTTTGCAAGAGTTCCCCCCATACCATCGGGAACATGGTCAAGATATATCAGGTTCATCCCGTAGGCTGAAGCCTGATCATCCCTGCTCTTGATGGCAACCGAGAATAATTCCGAAAGTACATGGGCCCTTCGTCTGCTGTTTTTTTTCAGCCGCTTCCAGACTCTGCGACATCTTTTGTAGTTACCGTCCTTCATAAAATCAAGGAGAATCTCAATTCCGGAACCTTCGCCCTTTCCTACAACCGAAGTTATGGCATGGCGTACCATGGAACCTGTCCAGGCTTTTTCTCTCGCGGGCCAGGTTTCAGCAAGCAGGGCCATCCCTCCATCCAGTTCGCCGATATCCATTTTTCTGAATTCATCAAGCAGGTACCTGTTCCAGCTCAGAAGAGGAACCCGGTCAGATACAGTTCCAAGCGCGATGGCCGTAAGAAGGTCTGCCCGGTTCTCCCATGAAGGAAATATCGACACAAGGGCAGCGTACAGTACCGAGCAGCCTGCCATGTATGTTGCGGGGGGACCGACTTTCTGCGGGTTTATCATCCCGTGGGCAGGAGGCAGAGGAAAGTTAAGTTTATGATGGTCTGTAATTACTATCCTCGCTCCTAGATCAAGAGCCCATTCAACACCCCGCACGGAAGAGCACCCGTAATCTACGGTAAGCAGGAGGTCTCCGGGCAACAGGACTTCTTTCATTCTTCCCGGAAGAAGACCGTAATCATCGGTTGCCCTGCTGGGCAGGATTGGAACTACCGAATATCCTTCACCCTCAAGTATCCGCTGACCTATGTATACCCCCGTAATACCGTCCATATCATCGTGCCCGTAAAGAACGATTTTCCCGCCGCGATCTTTGAGTTCCGTAAGTTCACGCTTCAGAATTTCAATATCGGGAAGTACACTTAACCAGTCCGGTTTGTGTGGAAGCCACTCTTCAACAGGATCTTCTGCGTTCGGAAACCTGTTCTCCAGAACCTTGCGGGCCATAGGTGTAAGCCTGCACCTCCCCCTTGCGGGGATTTCTTTCTCAGAACGCAACTGATTTCTCCTAAAAATGCAGATATAAGTCGGGGTTCCGACCAGGCATTTAACAACAGGATAGTAATAAGTTTTAATGCATGATTGTCAAGCATGGTTCCCGACAACCCTTGAAACTGTTTCTACCGATGTGTAAACTCATATTATGAGAACCTTCACTGTTCTGTTTGCAGTACTGTTTGTAAGCTGTACCCATGCAAGGGCAGCATTCGAACCGGTATTCGAGTCCCCCTGGCTGCAGGGCGGCATCGCGTCCTCGCTGTTTCCAAGAACACCACTGGTACTTACGTCTGATCCCGCATGTATGGGGCTTCTTGAAGGTTATGGTATAGCAGTTTCAGCATCAAGGCCTTTTGGTCTGAAACGGCTCGACCGAACCGCCATAGCCGGAATCTGCATATTCAGCAGGTACGCTTTAGGAGCGGCCTTTTCCCTGTCAGGTGATGAACTGTATTCCGAGGCCAGTATCGAAACGGCTGCAGCCTGGAAACTGATAAACGGGGTTGTCCTCGGTGCCGGAGTTTCACTCAGAAGGCTTCAGATAAGCGGGTACAGCAGGGCAACAGGCGTTTCAGCTGATATATCTGCAGTATGGTCTCCGGTAGACGGCGTTTACAGTACGGCCGTGCTGAAAAGTGTACTCCGGACCGATCTGGGCTCCTCTGATGATCCTTCTGCTCCCCGCTCCCTTGAAATCGCGTTCGGGGTTGTCCCGGTCGAGAATATAGTCTGCGCCGCGGGTGCCGGAAGACAGGAACACCTCGATGTCGAATACACTTTCCAGACCGCTTTCTCACCCGTACCTGTTGTAAGTATCGCAACAGGTCTCAGAACAGGTCCCGCGAGGTTCTGGGCGGCTGTGGAATTCTCACTGTCATCAATCGGAATGGAATACGGATACGGAGAGCACGCATCTCTTCCCGGAACTCATTCCGTTGCGATCTGCTGGGGAAACTGCGCAAGCCGACCTTCTCCCCTTAACCTGGCTGCATCCGGCGATCGGGAGGAACAGGTTGAGGTTCACTTTCCAATTAATATCAACACGGCAACAGAGGAGGAACTGCAGCTTATCCCCGGGATAGGGCCATCAAAGGCTTCCGCGATAGCCGCGTGGCTTCGCCGGAACGGTCCGGTTTCGTCTGTCAGCGAACTTGATAAAATACCCGGTGTGGGCCCCTCAATTCTGAGTGTCCTGAACGAATATCTCTTTGCGGAATGAAAACGTGTCTCATTTTTCTTGCATGCTTCATGATTGTCGGGACAGCACGGGGCGGAGGAGATCTGCGGTTTCGCCTTCAAAGACAGTTTCCAGCATGCAGAGGAACCCTTGAGAGTCACTACGCAGGCGATGAATTCGATTATTACAGCAGGCTCAGGTACAGAACGGCTCTGCTGAGATTCAACATCCTTATGGATAAGGCCAAAGGAGAAGAATGGGTTGATATTGTTGCCGGAGGGATTTCCCTGACACCTCAGACCGGCCCGATCAATTCGATTTCCGCCGGTTGGCTGAAAGCGGATCTTGGCACGGGCCTGGTAATGGCATTTCCAGGAAGGTTTTCCAGTTTAAGCGAACTCTCCATGTACAAACCTCCGAATTCAAGGAACCGCATCGAACCTTCAACCTCTCCCTGGAGCTGCCGCGGGGAACCCGTAACGGGAATCGGCGCCATTATTTCCGTGGGCGGGACCGATATTTCCATGCTTGCCGCACTCTCACCTTTGGATTCTCTATCCGGTGGATACCATCGCACTCCATCCGAACTGCTCGGAAAGAATTCATTTACAGAAAAACTCGCAGCAGCCCGTATAGCCTTCAGCCGATGGGGAATCACTACGGCAGTCGCATCCAGAAACACACCCGGCGGTTACAGATGGTTCAGATGCGGAGCCGACTGGAATGTTGATATCGGATCGATAAACTTTTCCGGAGAATCATCGGTCGGAGTCGATTCCTCCGGCTCTTCGATTGCGGCATGGGGTTCGTTCTCCCGGAGTTTTCCGCTTTTCCGACACATGCTTATGGTGCTGCGTAATCCTGACAATTATCCGACCACACGAACTTCTCCCCCGATATCCAGGGTTTGTGATACAGGTGTATGCTACGGATTCAGATGGAAGGCATTCCCCGGCATGGTTGTAAAATCGGGAACCGGGGCCTACTTTCGGGAAAGCGGCAATCTTCTTATCACGTCCTTCGAAATCGAGTATCGATTTCCCTGGAAGATGGTGGCAAGCACAGGTATCAGAACCAGGGCGGAGGAAGATGAATTCAGTTACAGAGGCTGGCTTGGAAACACCTGGCGGCCACATGACATGTTGAGTATCAAAACAAGATTACAGCTTTCCGGATGGAACGATCCCGATTCCTCTGAAACCGGGGCGGGACTGGAACTTAAATTCAGGTACGTTCCAAAATCCTGGCTGACCGTTGACTTCGGAGGTTCAGCCTGTTCAACAGACGGTTACAATTCAAGAATATACGCGACCGGATCGGCGTTCCCGGGGTGTTTCAGCTCAATTGCTCTGTTCGATAGAAGTTACTTCCTGTTCTGCCGGGCTTCCGCCGAAATTTCAGAAGGTTTCTTCCTCAGAGGAGCCTTTGAAAGGAAAACTTTTGAAGATACCGAAGCTCTGGGGTCCGGCTGGGAAGAGACCGCGGGCAATTCCAGGACGAAGCTGGCTGTCCAGCTTGACTACACCTTTCAATAGTACAATCATTCCCCTCAATAATTATCTCCTTACGAAAGGGGTTTACAGTGAGACCTTCCTGGGATGAATATTTTCTGAAACTCGCCATGATCGCTTCCGAGCGGGCAACCTGTCCGAGAATGCATTGCGGATGCGTTCTGGTTAAAGACAAGTACGTTCTTTCAACAGGCTACAATGGTTCTCTACCGGGGCTTGACCACTGTGAAGACGTTGGATGTCTCATAGTGGACAACCACTGCGTAAGAACAAATCACGCCGAAATGAACGCTATTGCACAGGCCGCGAGACATGGTATTTCAATCGACGGAGCAACAGCATACGTTACCAATATGCCCTGCACAACATGCGCGAAAGCCCTGCTGGCTGCCGGTATTAAAAGAATTGTAATCTTCTCCGACTACCGTGGTTCACTCGCCGAAAAATTCCTCTCGGAGTCCGGCGTACCTCTTGACAGGCTTCCAATGCCTGTCCGTGAGATAAATTACGACCTGGACAGTTACTCCTCCGCGAAAAGATTCGAGGAAACCGACATCGCAGACGATTAACAGGCAGCAATTCCCGAATACTGACTGCCGGAATTTTATTCGAATATCACAGAGATATTGAAATTCCCGCGAAAACAGGCCATTCAAGTTCCCGCCTCTGCGAGACCGCTGCTTCAATCCTGTAGATTCCCCCCGAGGTATAGCTGTACTGAAATCCCGCGAAGAAACCGCTTATCTCATCTTCTCCGGGCACGTACCGGTAGCCTCCGGATACTGTCATATCGCAACAGTTCACTTCAAGTCCACCGCCTAACGCGTCGGAAGCAGAGAATCCCAATCTGCCTCCCGCGAAAGAGGTAAGCATCGAACCAAGAGCGTAACTTACACCGGCGGAAATCTCGGTGGGCATACCTTTCCTGGTACCGTTCCATGACGGGGCCTGACCGATACCGGACAGGACGATTCCCGCTTTCATCCCCTCGGGAAAATCGGCTTTGATTCCAGCGCTGCAGGTAAATCCTGTTCCCCCCTGTTCCGCTATATTTTCCCAGGAAAGTCCGGCTGACACTCCCCCGCTGAGCCACGGGGCAAGCGAATACGACATTCCGACGAGAGCTGTTCCCGCTCCGAAGGAGTACTGCCCGGTAACAGTTCCTGTTTCATCCCTGCGGATTATCCCGGTTCTTCCCAGGTACGTTATGCCACCTGAAAAGTTCATCTTCGAATTTGCTGAAAAGGCTCCCGCGACGGAAATTCCCGTTGTCCGGAGGTTCCATCTCCCGCCGGAAGCCGTGAATCCGGATACAATTGCTGCAGGATTTCCGGTAACGGATTCCGGACCGGACGCAAGAACCTTGCCCGCAGGCCCCATCATCATCACAGAGGGAAATCCGGGGGCCGATATCACCAGCATGTCAGCGGTTCCGGTATCACTCGCGGCAGACGCTTTCAGAATCAGCGCAAGACAGAAAAGTATTCTGTAAATGTCTCACCTCCCGACGTTCGGAAGACCGCCGCGTACAGCCCCGGAGAAACCATACCAGCGCCGGTGCCGAGATTCCAGGTGCAGACTCCGCCAGTGGCGAGAACATCGTAAACCTTTTCACCGTTAAGATTGTACACTGCTATACTGCAGCTCTGGCCATCTTCAACACTCCAGGCGAAAGTTGCCTGTGTCGTCACGGGACTGGGATAAACGGCGAACTCGTTAACCGGGCCGCTTTCCTCCGTATCGGGAGGCATGGCATTTACAAACACGTCACTGCCATCCGAGGAAACATAGAAGGTTCCGTCAAGATCGGTTCTGTAAACAGCAATATTCCTGCCGTTCAGTCTGTTGATAACTTCGCCGTGAGGATGGCCGTATGGATTCCCCGCTCCCACACATATGGCCGCTATCGAAGGGTCTACCTCCGCAAGCCACTGGCTGCAGGTTGAGGTTCCCGAACCGTGATGGCCGACTTTCAGCACATCCGCCGAGATATCATCAATTATCCCACCGGACAGCGCGGCGAGGATAACATCCTCACCGCCGTTCGTTTCCAGGTCTCCGGTAAACAGAAACGAAACTTCTCCGTAGGTCAGTCTTATAACGATGGATGAATTATTTATATTGGAAGGTGACAGCGGTTCGACGGGGTGAATAACCTCGACGGTAAGCTCAGATCCCCAGTCAAGATAATCTCCCCTTCGGGGGATTACGAAATCGGACCCGTTATTCTGAACAGCCTCCAGATAGGTTTCATAGATCCAGGTTCCTCCGTAGGGCCAGCCGGAATCGTAAGCCGTTAAAACAGGGACACTCCCGTACACCGATATCAATCCGCCTACATGATCGGCGTGGAGATGCGTTCCCACAGCTCCGTCAAGGGAAGTTATACCCAGGCTGTCCATCAACGGCAGAACTCTTTCCTCTCCGCAATCCCAGGGGGGGTCGTATTTACTGTACATTCCAGCGTCAATTACATAATGCCTGCCGCCGGGAGTACATACGAGTATGGCGTCTCCGGAGTACTGCGCAAAAGTTGGATCTATGAAAAATACAACAAGCGGATCCGAAGCAAATAGAGATCCCGCCAGGTTGACGAATGACAGAACAAGAAATGTTTTCAAGTATTTCTTCCCGGTGAAATTACTTAACAAATGCCTTTATGAAAGCCCAGCTGTTCTGCGCGAAGGAGTTTTCAAATACGCTGTTCTGGGTACCCGGAGTGCCAAGATCTCCGTTTCCAAACGAGTTGTTCGAAAAATCCCATGATGAGGCAAGATTTGAGATCCATCCCGGGTTAATTCTTTCGCAGGACGCACCTGCCTGAATTGACCAGTTGCTATCGTAAACAATTTCATCAACAATTACCCTGGATTTGCTGAAGAGGGTAAGTGAACCGGAATCCCAGATGGTAAAACCGCCGTAGACATAGTCAGGCGAGTAGCCTCCATTAAGTGATTCGTTTCCACATGACCCCAGTACATAGTAACCGCCCGGAGGAAGCAGGTATGTGGACAGATTAATCTTCTGTCCGTGGTTATTCTCGACCGTCCACCCTGAAAGGTTAATCCAGTCATTGGTATCGTTGAAGAGTTCTATCCATTCTCCATCGGTTTCCGTGCATGAATTTTGCGGATGTGACATGAACTCGTTCAGCACAACGCTGCTCGATGACAGGTAACCTCCATCGATCGGCACGTATACCCGTACAATCATCAATAATAGAAGAACCATAAATACCTCCTTTGAAGCTGCCCAGGAAAAGCATCACAGGGACACACTCCAGCATATTTCATAGAAGGTAACGTTCTCATTGTCAACTCTGCTGGAAAAAGAAGGTACTGAAAGCTGAACCCTTTTCCTGCTGAAACACTTCGAACACCGTGCTACCCGTTCCCCAGCTGATATCCTGCCCGGCTGATTCCCTCAATCGGGATTCATGCTGTTCCAAGATGTTCATACCGAGTATACCGCTGCCAGTCCGCCAATCGCAATTACCGCACAGAGTATCTTGAGAGGGAAACCCGCTTTCAGATAATCGCTGAATCTGTACCCTCCCGGGCCGTAAACCATCAGGTTGGTCTGATAACCTATGGGTGTGATGAAATTCCCGGCGGCTCCGTAAGCTACCGCAAGGTAGAATGGAGTAGCGTCCCCTCCAAGGGTAGCCGCCGCCGAGGCGGCGAAGGGGAATACAATTGAAGCCGCAGCTGCCGTTGTTATAAAATCAGCAAGAAGGTTCGTCGTAAGGTAAACGGCAGCAAGAATACCCACGGGGCCGAGTGGCTGGAAAACACTGACAACGGTATCTGCGATAAGCTTTCCAAGACCGGTAACATCCACAGCTCTGCCCATAGCGAGAGCAAATGCCGCGATAACGAGAAGGTTCATTTTAAGACTTCGCTTAAGTTCGGGAAGCGAAATTATCCCCAACATCAGAAAAACGGCGAGCAGTGCCATCAGGGATTTGAATAACGGAACCAAACCCGTTACGGAGAGGACGATACTGGAAAAGCTTGCTGCCAGTATGAAAACTGATTTTCTCAGATTTATGTTGTGAATTTCCCTGATCATTGAAATTATGAACAGATCGTCAGACCTGGCCGCCCTTTTCCCGAAATCCGCTCCGGCCACAAGCAGAAGCAGGTCGCCTGCGTGAAGCTTGATCTGTCCAATCTTCCCTCCCAGCTTTTCACCCTGACGGTGTACCGCAAGTATGGCGGCATTGTACCTTCCCCGGAAATCCGTATCCCGCACCATAATTCCTTCAAGCGAGGACCTGGACGATACAACAACTTCTATGACTTCGAGTTTCTCATGATCGGGCAGATCGTTATCCGGCGCGGGCTTAAGTCCCCTGTATTTACTCAACAGATCCACTACCGCCGTGGTAACGCCAGCAAGTACAAGTTCATCACCCGCGTGAAGCTCTTCCTTAGGGGAAACCGGAGCTATAACCTTTTCAGATCTTACTATTTCCACCAGAAAAAGCCCTTTGAGATTTCTCAGCTGAGCTTCCTCAACGGTCTTGTTCACGAAAAACGATCCCGGCTGGATAACAAGATTGGTCACGTATTCTCTGGGACTCTCCGCGAAACTTTCGGAAGGATTCTTTCTGTCGGGAAGAAGCTTCCAGGCAAAGAACAGGATGTACACCATACCTCCGGCAAGAATCATCAGACCTACCGGAGCGAATTCCAGAATGGACAATTCGTCGTGTCCGCTTCCAACAACAAGACTGTTCACTATCATGTTAGTTGATGTTCCAATAAGCGTTACCATGCCCCCAAGAATAGCGGCCCACGAAAGAGGTATAAGAAGTTTGGACAGCGGAACTCCATGCTTCCTGCCCCAGTCACCAACGAATGGAATCATCATCGCCACAACAGGTGTATTGTTCATAAAAGCTGAACTTCCCGCTACGAAAGGCATCACCTGTCCGAGAAAACCCCTGTACCTTCCGGAAACTTTTATCCTGCTTTCGAATATCCACTCCAGGAAACCGGTTTTCCGCATGATTTCACTCAGGATAATGAGCATCAGCATTACCGCGATTGCGTCGTTGGCAAATCCCGCGATAGCCTGGGCGGGTGTGATGATACCGGCGGCGGTAAGTGCCGCAGCGGCCGTAATGAATATCACGGGTGCTGAAAACCGCCGGGAATACAGAAGTATAACTACCACAACCAGAATTGCGGCAACGAAAATCTGTTGTCCGGTCAAATATTCACCCCGTTCCTGTGTAATGGAATAAATACCCTGATTGAACCTTCCCGGCAATCATCACGATCAAACATCGGCATAAATTCAAACCGGCCCGTATTCTTCGGTTCAATTTACAGTCAAATTCGTTACCTGGTTTTTTTGAATCTCATGGTTGCCGCTGTAAGAAGTGCTGTTCCAAGAAGGAACATGGCCAGAAAACCGGGCCAGAGAACGTTCAATCCATTTCCCTTCAGAAATATCTCCCTGAGAACTGTCATCATGTAACGCATTGGATTGAAAATAGTGAGGGCTCTTATCAGCGGCGGCATGTTGGCTATGGGGAAAGCGAATCCGGAAAGAAGCGATGCCGGAAAAATAACGAAGAACGCACTCAGCATGGCCTGCTGCTGGGTACGGCTTATAGTTGAGATCAGAAGACCCATCCCAAGAGTGTTCATAAGGTAAAGTACCGCCGCGAACAGAAGGAGCGGAATACTTCCCGCCAGGGGTATGTTGAACCAGAATACCGATACGGCTGTTACCACCAGAACGTTTACAACCCCTATGGCGCCAAAGGGAAGGAGCTTACCCGCGATGAATTCCCATTTTTTCATCGGTGTGACCATGATCTGCTCCATTGTGCCTATTTCCTTTTCTCTCACAACCGCCATGCTGCTGAGTATCAGGGTTATTACCATTACCATCATGGCGATTACTCCGGGTATATAAAAGTTCCGGCTTTTAAGAAAAGGATTGTACCAGGCTCTCGATTCTATTCTCACGGGCGGACGCTGATTCCGGCTGAGTATGGATGCAGCGTATCCCGCCGTAACACCGGAAGATATCCCTCGCGAACCATCGGTCACGAACTGAACCTTCCCCTGATTGTTCACCAGAATCATAGCCTGAATTTTGCTTTGATCCATCGCTTCCCAGGCCTCCGCGTAACTCTCCATGTAAACGGGAAGGAAGATACCCGAAGACACAAACTGCCGCGCTGTCTCCCTCGATTGCCGGGTGTTGGCCATGTCTACTATGGCCGTATCAACTTTGTTCACATCGGTGGTAACCGCGTAGCCGAATATCAACGTTTGAAAAATCGGCATGACAAGAATAACCATTCTCATTCTCCGGTCTCTGAGAGTCTGGAGGAGTTCTTTCTTAAGCATGGATTTAAGTCTTCCGGACATCATTTTCCATCCAGATTCAGTCTGAGCTTTTTCATGGTGGCAACAAGAATAATCACTGCGAACAGGGTAAGGAAAACAACTTCCATAGTGGGAACCTTCCCCCACGTTCCCTTCAGGAATATCGTCCGAAGCAGTGAAACAAAGTATGTGGCTGGAATAAGTTTTGTGATTGCAGTCACGACTGCCGGCATCGTCTTTATATCGTAAACGAATCCTGAGAGAATAAACCCCGGAAGGAATGTGACAAGCAGAGAAAGCTGGCTTGCGAGAATCTGTGACCTTGTCGCCGTACTTATCAGGATGCCGACCGATAGTGTAATAAGAAGAAATATCCCGCTGACGCACGCAAGCGCTAGTATACTTCCGTTCAGAGGAACTCCGAACAGGAACAGAGCCATCAGCACGGCCACCACGATATCTATAACACCAATCACGTAATAGGGAACAAGCTTGCCCAGTACGAACTCCGCCTTACGCATAGGGGTGGAAATTAACTGTTCCATCGTGCCATTCTCCCACTCCCGCGCAACGCACAATGAAGTGAGCATGGCGGCAATAACATTCACTATTATCGCGATAAGCCCGGGAATGATGGACCATTTCGTGTCCATAGCGGGATTGTACGCGGTAATAACGCTGATGGATGATGCTTTCCCGGCACTGCTTATTATGCTCTCAGCGAACATTATCGAAAGTCTTGCCATATTGGAGTCGCTTCCG
This sequence comes from uncultured bacterium, assembly GCA_964582075.1. Taxonomy (GTDB): domain Bacteria; phylum Fermentibacterota; class Fermentibacteria; order Fermentibacterales; family JCC-6; genus Aegiribacteria. The sequence goes on from CAZOQQ010000049.1 coordinate 11,394, forward strand.
TCCACAAGAAGCTGCACACTTGCCTGTGCGCCTCTCTGCAGCAGTTCAGTGAAGTCCTTTGATATTACCAGAACCGCTGTTGCCTCGCCGGACTGGATTATCTTCTCCGTTTCGTCCAGTGAATGACATACTCCCGCTGGTTGAAAAGCTTCCGAATTTACGAACCTCCGGACAAGATCCCTGGATGCCGGCGTGTTGTCCTGATCCCGTACTGC
>CAZOQQ010000050.1:0-11544 GCA_964582075.1 uncultured bacterium
GAGGGAAAGGGAAGCTCGCCTGGAGAATCGGTGCCAGACTGAGATTTTTCAGCGCTGAAGTTAGGAAAGCGCTCCGAACCGATCTCTCGGAAGAGGACATTCTTCCAGTAACACGCTGTATGCTGATGAACTTTTCTTCACTGGATGATGAGGAGAAGGAGAATCTGTGGGAACTTATTCACGAACGGATAGCTTTCAGCAGAGCATTTACCAGCATGGTTCTGAGGTACTACACCATTATGAGTGAAGATATCAGGAAAAACCTTCTGAAAGAGGTTCTGATCTCGAATCATTACGAGGGCAGAGAAGCTCTCAGCCAGCTCATTTGCCTTGGCCGGACCGACCTTGTCCGGGCATCTCTTGAACTGATTGAACACATTATCGGAGACAGTGAATTCAAAAAAAGAGCAGCTTTACCGTTCTTCGTACTCTGGAACGGCAGCGATCTTGGAGAATCCGTCACCGGTTTAGTTGAGAAATTCATGCGGGATTCATCGCCGTACGTCAGAAAATCACTTGTGAATGACATCCGCAGGCTGGGAATTATTAACGATTCAACCATGGCTGTTCTTGAACAGCTTGCCGGTGACTCGAAACGGGCAGTCAGAGCTGCGGTAGCGTTGACGCTTGGCGAATTCGAGGGAAACGAATCCGAATGTATTGGTTCTACACTGAAAAAGCTGCTTGATGATGAAGATTCCTATGTTCGTTTGAGCGCTCTTTCCGGTTTGCTGGTCAATGTTTTCATCTCATCGGAGAAACTGCTGCCCGTATTGATGAGAGCTTTTGATGATCGGGAGCCTGAAGTCAGGCTCGAAGCTGTCAGCGGTCTTCGAAAACACCCTGAACTCTGTTCAACACAGCAGGTTTACGCAAGAATTGCCGACAGATTTTCAGATCGTGACAGAAATGTTCGAATGGAAGTGATAAGATTGATTACGGAAACTCCCGGATTACTTGCATCGGATGCCATAAGGAACAGGATGCCGGACATTCTTCTGAACAGATTTACCGCCGGGCACGCGATATCGGAAGAACTGAACATGGCAAGAAGGATACAGCTCGATCTGCTTCCGGATAACCCTCCCAATCCCGAACTTTACGATATCGAAGTGTTCTACAGACCAGCAAGGGAAGTTGGCGGTGATTACTACGATTTTTTTCTTCTGCCGGATCGCAACCTGGGTCTGGCGGTTGCAGATGTAGCCGGAAAAGGTATTCCTGCAGCGCTTACAATGGCTGGTCTCAAGGGTAACCTTGAGGCTTACGTGCAGAGTATCTACTCCATCAGTGAAATAATCGGGAAGGTTAACGAATCATCCGTTCTGGGGGAGGGTGATCCTATAATGACCGGTCTCTTCTACGGTGTGCTGGATCTTGATTCGGGAAACCTGACGTACGTTAACGCCGGGCATAATCCGCCACTGATCGTGAAACGGGAGGGAGAAGCCCTCTGGCTTGACAGGGGCGGATTGATACTCGGGCTTACTTCGAATGCCGAGTACGAACACGGAATGGTGGAGCTGGAATCCGGGGATGTTCTGGTACTCTATACGGACGGACTGACCGAAGCTATGGATTTTTCAGATTCAGAATTCGGTACAGAGAGGCTTTGCAGTATTGTCATGGATAACCGTGATCTTTCGGCCCATCAGATTGTAGGCGGAATACTGGAAGCAGTAAATGCGCATTCAAAAGGTTCGCCACAGGGTGATGATCAAACCCTTGTGGTTCTGAAGTACAAATAATGATGACAGTTTTTCTGCTGACCGACTTCGGGACATCGGATACTTACGTCGCACAGATGAAAACCGTGATAGTATCGGAGTTGCCGGACAACGTACATATCATTGATCTGACTCATGACATAAAAGCGGGCTCGGCACTCGAAGGCGCTTTCCATCTCTACGTGTCGCGCAGAGTAATTCCTGCCGGTTCGGTGGTTGTGGCCGTAGTCGATCCCGGTGTGGGTACGGATCGCAGAGGAGTGATCTGCGAAGTTGAAGGTACCTGTTACGTGGGACCTGATAACGGCCTCTTCGGGCTTCTTCCGGTAGATAAAGCATGGGTGCTTCCGGAACCTGCAGCCGGAACGGACAGCACTTTTCATGGAAGGGATATTTTTGCCCCGGCAGCCGCGAGACTGGTGATAGATCCCGGCTGGCGGGATTATCTTGTACCATTGAAAGTTGAAGAGCTGGTTCCATCTCCCGTGGTTATGCCGGTTAAGGAGAAGGACGGTCTGAAAGTATCCGTCGCGCATATAGACGGTTTCGGAAATGTAATCCTATGGTTGCCTTCGTCCCCGGAAAAGGATTTTCATCCTCTTGAGCTGATGCTTCCGGACGGCAGGATCATATCGATATCTGAAGTCACCGCATACGCTGATAACCCCGGTATTCTTTACCTCCGGGGCAGCCAGGGTTTGATGGAAATCGCCGTCAGCCGCGGAAGAGCTTCAGAGCTTCTCGGGCTTGAAATCGGTGACAGAATTTATCTTAAGGATGGTAACACTTGAAATACGTAAGTCTTCTTCTGCATCTGTACCAGCCTCCAACTCAGGATACCGCGCTGGTTGCAAAGATAGATAATGAATGCTACGCACCCCTTTCGAAACTCCTTCAACGTTCCGGAGCAAAAGTTGCCGTCAATATCAACCTTTCTCTTACTGAACAGCTGAAAAATATCGATTCGGAAACACTTAACCATCTTGCTGCCGCGTCCGATATTGAATTTACAAATTCGGGAGCTTACCATCCCATATTCCCTTTGATCGATGAGGATGACATCAGGAGACAGCTGCAGTTGAATGTAGATGGAAATCGACAGTATATTGGAGATAATTTCGATCCAGCCGGGGTATTTCCCCCCGAGATGGCTTACTCTCCTTCACTCCCGACGATTCTTGGAAGCCTGGGCTGCATATGGACGGTAACCGATGATATTCCTTGGATATGGACTGGCAGAGAAGTACCGTACAATGTGATTCCCATGGTCGATAACGTATTCGTTTTTCTGAGGAGCAATTTCTGGAGCAACAGAATATCCTTTCATGGAGAAGATGGTTCTGAAATGGTTGAAGAGATAATGAACGGTATGCATAAGTGGACCGGGGATAAGGATTCCTATATTCTGATAGCAATGGATGGTGAAACGTATGGTCACCATAGAAAGGGAACCATCGAAAAGTTCCTTGCTCCCTTCATAGATACATTACAGAACCGAGAAGAGGCTGTCATGGTCACGCCGAACGAACTTACGGAGATATTTCCCCCGCAGCCCGCAGATGTTCCATCCGGCAGCTGGTCAACAACTACTGGAGATCTGGATGCGGGTAAACCATGGCCCCTGTGGGATGATCGTGATAATCGGATTCATGTTAATCTGAGGAAGCTGCTTTACGATGTTCGTGATGTTGCCGGAACCTGCAAATCCAGCAGGGTTGCCTCACTTGCAGATAAAATGTTATACTCGTGCCCGTTTTGGTGGGCTTCCGAAGGCAGGTTCAATGCCGTGCAGGTCCGCCGTGGTTTGCTTGCTATTATTGAGACAGCTCAGGCGATTTTCGCCGAAATCGGTGATCGTGAAATGATGGACAGAGTTATGACATCCGCCTGCAGCATACCGGTAATAACCGGAGAGGATGCTACGAATGCCTAAGAAGGAAAGAACCTTTGCAGCCAAGCTGGCACACGAAGCCAGAACGCTTCATAAAGATGAGTGCCCCGTTTGCGGAAAGGAAAGGGTACCTGTAGTACTCTATGCCGCCATTTACAGCGAAGAGGGGAACTGGCGCCCACAGAGACGCAGGGTTAAGCTCTGTGACTGCAACAGGAAAGAAATTTACGGGTAAAAAGCCCCGCATGAAGATTGAAGGGGTTCTTTTCCTTGCCGCTGGTTTCGGCACAAGGGACGAACCCCTTTCTCTTATATTTCCGAAAGCACTCCTGCCTTTCGGGGCGGAGACGATTCTTGGAAGGCTGGCCGCACAGGTAAGTTCCGTTCATCCGGGATCAGTGAGAATTAACGCTTCAAGATGCCCCATCGCGCTTATGAGTGAGATATCAGCAGTCTGGCCGGAAGAGATATGTGAACTATATTTCGAGGAAAGACCACTGGGTGCTTCGGCAACGTTAGCCAGGCATAAGGATGAGATGAACGGGGGAACCTGGATGATCGTTAATACTGATATGATCATCGAGGAATTTGATCCGCTGGAAATGCTGGAGTATCACAGAAACTCGGCATCGGACTGGACTGTCCTTACGGGAGATTTTCCTTCAGACGGTGATTATTCTCCTTTGATGATAGACGATAATCTGAAGTTTGGCCCGGGTGGTACAGAAAAGACGCATTACTGGGGAGTAAGTCTGATGGAACCGCTTGTTTCCACTACTGCCGCGATGATGCAGGCCTCGGGAGGACTGTTTTCGGAACTTGCTCCCGAAGTTGCGGCAGCCGGAGGCAGGCTTACAGCCTTTCGATGTGATGGTCGATGGAAGGATATGGGGAACGCGGGATTACTTCGGGATAACATACTGTCCGGAGGCTCGTTTGTTCATCCTTCGGCATGCGTATCGAGTGATACCGTTCTTGAGGGATCATGGAACATCGGAAGAAACTGTATCCTGGGAAGTGGCACGGTACTGAGGGACAGCGTTATGCTTGAGGGAGCCTCTTTTGAGAGTGGTACCCTGGATAAATCCATTCTCCCCTGGTTCTGCAGCAGTAGGGATGGTGAATTTGCATGAGAGAGATGTCTCCTGAGCTTACCGCCTGGCTGCGAAACAGAACGGACAACAGCGTAACCGCGGAGAGACTTGCGGGTGATGTGTCACAAAGATTGTTCTGGAGGGTATTTTCCGCTGGTGAAACTCTTATTCTGATGGACAGTGGAAATATACCGATATGGCCATGGCTGGATGTTCACGCACTTCTTTCGGAGAATAATTTCAGTGTTCCCGAGATTCTGGAATGCGATACGAAGCGAGGATGGGTTCTTCAGGAAGACCTGGGAGACCTGAGGCTCCTTGATGTTGATGATCACCTGTACATGGATTATCTTGATGAAGCCGTTGATATGATTATCGACATGCAAAGAATCCTCGACAGTAAAGCCTGTTCCGGTTCAATTGCCGGCAGAAGGAGTTTTACCCCGGCCTTCTTCATGGCCGAACTGGAGAATACTCTGGAAACGCTCTTTTTCCGACTCCTTGAAGTTCCAATGACGAAACTCCTGGATCTTCAGGATGAGATGCGTAAGCTGTGCGGGCTGTTATCAGAATCAACTGTTTTTGTTCACAGAGATTTTCACAGCGCGAATCTCATGGTTCACAAAGATCAACTGACCATAGTGGACTGGCAGGATGCGAGGTTCGGGCCCCCAGCGTACGATATAGTCAGCTTATTGCGTGACAGCTACCGGGATGCGGGGATGTCATGGGAGGACAGGGCCAGAAAATTCGTTCATGCGAAGGGTGACATGAACATGTTTCAGATTGCCCTCGCGGCGGCCCAGCGCAGCCTGAAAGCTATCGGTACGTTCAGTCTTCAGTACAGGAAAACCGGTGATATTCGATTCCTTGGTTACATTCCCAGAACATTCAGGTATCTTGCGGACTATTCCAGGATCTGTCCTCAGATTGATACCCTTGTCGAGAAAACGTACAACATCCTGGATAGTTGTTCGGGTGAGTTGGATCTCAGGAATTTCAGATACTCGAACTTTCCCGAAGTACGGGAGCGTTGAAGCAACATGAAAAAACGCATTCTAACAGGAGACAGGCCGACCGGTCCTCTTCATCTCGGACATTTCGTTGGTTCACTTCAGAACAGAGTGAAACTTCAGAAGGAGTTCGATACTTTTATTATTGTGGCCGATGTACAGACTCTCTCCACAAATTTCGACCATCCGGAACACCTTTCCGCTGATGTAAGACAGGTTACCCTGGACAATCTTGCAGCGGGTCTTGATCCTGACACGGTGAGTATTTTTGTTCAAAGCATGGTTCCACAGATTGCGGAGCTTACAGTTATCTTCTCTATGTTCGTTACGGTAAACCGCCTGAGACATAATCCTACCATTAAAACTGAAGCCAGCCAGCATGGTTTTGAAGAGAATATGACCTACGGATTCCTGGGCTACCCGGTAAGTCAGGCGGCAGACATTCTTTTCTGCAGAGCAGACCTGGTTCCTGTCGGCGCAGATCAGCTCCCGGTAGTTGAAGTATCGCGTTTTACGGCAAGAAGATTCAATGAGCTTTACGGCAGCGTATTTACGGAACCTGAGGGTTTGAAAGGTACAACGGCAAGACTGATAGGGCTGGACGGTCAGGCAAAGATGTCCAAATCCCTTGGCAACTGCATATACCTCAGTGATAGTTCGCAGGAAGTCAGAAAGAAGCTGATGTCCGCCGTAACCGACCCGGCAAGGATTCACAAGGACGACCCCGGACATCCGGAAATCTGTACGATTTTTTCCTATCATCAGGCTTTCAACAGGGATGAATCACCGGATATAGGGCAGCGATGCCGGGCGGGTACTATAGGTTGCGTTGCGTGTAAGAATAGGATTTTCCAGGTTATTGAGAAAATCCTGGAACCGATCAGGGAGCGGAGGATTCAGTTCGAGAAACCCGGTCTCATCGATGAAATTTTGAGGAAGGGCACAGCAGCAGCCCGTTCCGAGGGAAAAAGAACAATGGAACTCGTTCGTGAAGCGATGCATACGGATTATTTTAATGAAGGAAACAACCATGAGACTTTATAACAGCCTGACCCGCCGGAAGGAGGAATTCATTCCTTTGAATCCACCCTATGTGGGAGTGTACGTTTGCGGACCCACCGTATACGGGCACAGTCATCTGGGTCATGGGAAAAGTTACGTTTCATTCGATGTGCTCGTTCGTTACCTTCGTTATCTTGGGTACAATGTCCGGTACATACAGAACATAACGGATGTGGGGCATCTTACTGACGATGCCGATGCGGGAGAGGATAAGATAGAAAAACAGGCACGCCTTGAAAAAACGGAGCCCATGCAGATAGCCGAGAAATACACGAAATCCTATTTTGACGACATGGACGCTCTGGGTATTCTGCGGCCTGACGTATCTCCAAGAGCGTCCGGTCATATTCCGGAACAGATAGAGCTGATTAAGAAACTGATTCTCAACGGACACGCGTACGAAGTCGACGGTTACGTTTACTATTCAGTTTCCAGTTTTCCTGAATACGGGAAGCTTTCAGGGAGGAAGCTCGAAGATCTCATATCCGGCGCGCGGGTTTCCATTGATGAGGGGAAAAGGGATCCTAAGGATTTCGCCCTCTGGAAGAAAGCGGGAGATGACCACATAATGAAATGGAATTCACCGTGGGGATGGGGCTACCCGGGATGGCACCTGGAATGCTCCGCGATGTCAATGAGGTATATAGGTGATACTCTTGATATTCACGGAGGCGGGCTTGAAAACATCTTTCCGCATCATGAATCTGAAATAGCTCAAAGTGAGGGGGCTACCGGAAAACTGTTCTCAAAATTCTGGCTTCACAACAATATGGTTACCGTTGACGGGCAGAAGATGGGCAAAAGCCTGGGGAATTTCACACTTCTTAAAGATATATTCAAAAGGTACCACCCTATGGTTGTAAGACTTTACATATTGAGAAGCCATTACAGGAGTCCTCTTGATTTTTCGGATAAAGGTCTTGACTCAGCGAGAAGCGCGATGGAGAGGCTGAAGGTTTTCGGATCGCGGCTTGGCCGTGCGAACCCGGAAACCACTGAAGATCCATCCGTCGAAACATCGGCTCTCATAGATAAAGTAAAGATATCTTTCCTTAAATACATGGATGATGATCTGAACACCCCCGGAGCACTTGCCTCCCTGTTCGACCTGGTCCGTGACGGCAACGGCATCCTTGACCGGAATGATTCCCCCGGAAACAGGGCGGCTCTTTCGGTGATCTTCGAAGAACTCGCGGGTGATATTCTTGGCATTGATATGTCTGTTTCCGATTCTTCCGCCGGGGATACGGCGGAACTGTGCGGTATTCTTGCCAGGACCAGGGAAATACTGCGGGAGAACAGACTTTTTGAAGCCGCTGACCGGATGCGGGTATCTCTGGACGAAACAGGTTACATTACGCAGGACCTTCCCGGAGGCGGAAGTGAAATCAGGAAGAAATAACGGATTCGCAGGAAATCACATCACTAAAAAAGGGAAGTCCGGGACTGAAACCGGGAACGAAAAGATTTTAGTACTTCAGACCCCGTACCGTTAATTCCTGCCGGCCGCACTTAATTTCAGGCTTCGGGATATAGATTCAGAACAAATGCGGTTAATGTTCCTATACTTTGATCACCCGGGAATATTCGAGTTTACATAACGTGTATTTTACATTACCTGAAGTACGTTGTGAGGTGAAGGACAGCCTCCGTACTTCCATGTGAAATTCGTTAGTTTTCCAGTGAATCGAGAACTCTTCTCAGGAGGACTTTCTCATCTGTTATATTCTCAATGTCCAGTGGAAGTGTTGACAGAGCATCGATATACGCTCGGATGATGGTTGCTTTTGTTATTCGCTGGGATCTGTTCTGCCTGTCTCTGTTCTGTGTAATGGTACGTGCTATTCTTGTTAGAAGTTCCTCCTGGTCCGGTCTTACCGGGACCGTTAACCTGACGGTAGGGAGGGAATAATTCTGTATGTCAGAAATCCTTGAGATGAGACCCGATGACTTCTCTGTATCAGTTTTCATATCAACCTCCGGACGCAAAGATATTCCCTTTGACATTCGGAGTCAAGTGAAGTATGAAATTCCATAGTTCCATAGTTATGAATTTAGGGTATTGACGCAGGGTCAGAAACATTGTAAAGTTCATACAATGGAAAAATTGATATAGATTGTTGAGGATTGTACAGATGGCAAAGTTGTTAGTACATTGTTATTGTTTTCTAATGTTGCAGAATCGGTGAGGTAATATTTAATGCAGGCGAACGGCTACCTGAAGAAAGGAAGATAATGTTAATCTTCGGAAGATCAGGCGGGGGGACTGTTGGTCTTGATATCGGCAGCCATTCAATCAAAGTAGTCCAGTTGGTGGGAACAAGCAAAGCTCTTTCACTGTCAAGCTATGCCATACAGGAGTTATCTCCGGGCACTATAGTGGATGGAGAAGTCGTCAACCGTGAACACCTGATTGATACGGTTCATGATGTCATTCGACAGGCAGGTATAAAACCTGGTAGTAAGAATATCCATAGTGCTGTGTCAGGAAGAAGCGTAATTGTTCGAAGAATCCCGATGGAAAAAATGTCTGAGCAGGATGCCCGACAGGCAATTCAGTGGGAAGCCGAGCAGCACATTCCATTCAGAATTGACGAGGTAAGTCTTGATTTCAAGATCATAAATCCTGAAATATCTCCTGGACAGATGGAAGTTCTTCTTGTGGCTGCGAAGAAGGAAGTCGTCGACCTTCACAGGGGAATCCTTCAGGGTGCGGGTCTGAAACCTGCTACAGTTGAGCTGGAGCAGTTCTCTCTTCAGAGAGCTTATCAGAATGCCTACAAACCTTCCGGCGATGAATGTGTGACAATTCTGAACATAGGTGCTGAAGTCACAAACATGATTGTCGTTAAAAATGGTCTTCCAAGTTTCAACCGTGATCTTTCCATCGGAGGTTCACGTTTCATCGAGGCGCTTCAGCGGTCTCTCGGGCTCGAATACGAAGTAGCTCTGGGCGTACTAAAAGGTAACGTGCCCGACGGTATCTCATCCGATGAAGTGCATACGGCTATAGGAAGAGTTATAGAAGAACTGTCAACAAGTATCAGACGTTCGTTTATAACTTATCAGGCATCAGGCGAAAATTCACGAATAGATAGAATGTATATCAGTGGAGGATGCTCACTGATGCCCGGGCTTGCTTCGATACTCAGCGAACAGCATGGGCTTCCGGTAGAACATCTTCAGCCGTTCAGAAACATAACAATTCCTGAAACTGTAATAAGCGACAGTGAACTTGATTCCGTTGGTGCGGTGCTTGCCGTGTGCGTGGGTCTCGCGCTGAGGGGATTTGAACCCAGCATGGTTGACATCAACATTCTTGAAGAACCTGAAGGCAAGAAAAGAAAACCATCGGGAGCTGCCGCTGAAAAAGAAGTCAACTCAACTTTGCTCACAATCCTGGCAGTATTACCGTTCATCGTTCTAATCACCGTTGGTATTATCTCCTATATGGATTATCAGGATCTGAAGCAGCGAGAGATAGAGGTTAATGAAGAGATTCAGCAGGTTCAGGAACAGATTTCGCAGCTGGGTATTCAGCTGAACCAGCAGGCTGAAGCCGACAGATTGCGCACGGCGGTAGACAGAAAGCGTCAGCAGATACTTAGTTTGTCACTGAATCAGAAATATTCAGTTTACGTTCTCGAGTACCTCTGCAGGGCTATATATCCAATTGAAATTGTTCCGGGAACTCAGGCTGAAAAAAGTATCTATCTTTCCAGCCTAATACTCGGTCCATCGGAGATCCGTATTTCAGGTGTCGCCAAAACCTGGGGAGATATAATTGAATTTCAGCGTAACGTAGTTGAAATCATGCCTGACGGCAGGACCCCACTGTTTACTCTGGAAGACTACGGACAAACGTATACACTTGCGTCTGAAGCAAGTAGAACCGGTAGCAGAAGGTATAATTTTGATATGATTATTGGAGTAAATTCCTCTGCATTGTCATCCCTGGTAGGGGAGTTTGCCAGTGATGTCAGTGCTTTGACGGAAGCTACTCAGGAATCCGGCACCACAGAGGATCAGCCTGATAATACGGGGGAGGAATCATGAGATACTGTTTAATTTTAGTATTGACTGTACTTGTTATCTTGGTAGGTGCGGGCTGTAATCCCGTCGGTATGGATAACACAAGGGTATACGTTCGAGGGTTGATCTATACGGACTCGACCCATACAGCCTACGCGCAAAATGTAGGTATTATGACACTGGATACACCGGAATCATACATTACAAGCACCGGAGCCGACGGAAGATTCTGGATAGAAATTCAGATGTATCCTGATTCTTCAGGCAGCAATCCCGGGAGTGTTAAATTCGGCTTGAAGGCGTTCAGTGGAAAGCTTACCTATTCGTATGGAGGTACTACAGGAAAATTTACAGTATTCGGTGGAGATACACTGACGGTGTACGATGTAGATCTTGATATGTTCACCGCCTCGCAGGGCGGACTGGGCGGATTTTAATGATGAAGTATTTAACGTTAATGGAAATAAAGAAATATGGGGGTGTTAAGGTATGAATGCCTATCTCAGAGACCCCAGATTCTACATCATGCTTGTCGGTGTTCTTCTTGTTGTTGCGCTGCTGTACCTGTATCCCAGACAGTTCTCTTCCGGGATAACCGAAAGGATTGAGCAGGCTGAACAGAACCTGAGCATGAAGAACGCGGAACTGAGTTCACTTCAGTCAGGAACAGCTTCGGATATGGCAATAACGGAACAGGAGATTAACCGTCTTAATCAGCAGCTCGC
>CAZOQQ010000051.1:0-11452 GCA_964582075.1 uncultured bacterium
CGGTAGTTCTTGAAAAAGCCTGGGAACTCACGGAGGAAATGAGGTTCAGCGAAGCGGTTGATATGCTTCGGCCGCTTCTGTCATCAACTTGGAGCAGAATGCTGAGACCGGAGATATTGTGGGCTTTGTACGTAGCCTCAGAGGCTGCCAGGGTTGATGACAGTATTCTTGAAGGCTACCTTACCGAACTGGTTGATGATTATCCCGATACCGATTACGGAAGATCTGCCAGGAACAGGCTGGGCGGCGAGGAAGGGAGTGGTTGAGAATAGTAATTGACTCTGAGGTTCCCGTAATTCGAAAGGAAGAAATACTCCCCGGTATATTCAAATTTGAATTTGAAGTACCGGATGATTTCCGCAGGGAAGCCGAACCGGGCAGATTCCTTCAGGTTGAAGTATCCCGGGGACCTTTTCCGGTTACCCGCAGGCCATTTACAATCAGCAGCGTTTCTGAAAATACTGTATCAATCGTATTCGAGGTTACCGGCAGAGGAACGGGAATACTTGCTGGTGCTGCCGAGGGACAATCGTTAAGAATTCTGGGTCCGCTTGGAAATGGTTACAGGTTGAATTCAGGGAAATGGCTGCTTATCGGAGGCGGTCTCGGAGCAGCTGGTTTTCCCGGACTTACGGCGAGAATCGATTGTGGACTGATGATTCTTGGAGCCGCAACAAGCGGCAAGCTGCTGGTAATACCCGGTATCGAAACAAGAACAATCACAGATGACGGTTCCTCCGGGAGAAAGGGTCTTGTAACGGAGCTTCTTGAAATGATATCATGGGATACTTTCAGCAATATTGCCCTGTGCGGACCCGTATCCATGATGAAAGCCGTAATTGAACTGATGCCCGCGGAATCGAGGATGATTACCCAGGTTTCCACCGAGGCCAGGATGGGTTGTGGATGGGGAGTCTGCGAAGGATGTTCTATTCCCGCGTTCGATGGAGGTTACCTGAAATGCTGTACCGACGGGCCGGTTCTGCCCGCTGAAGCTCTTGACTGGGATTTACTGGAAGGGATTCACCCGTGAACCGTTACTGGGAATTCTGGGGGCGAAGATTTGATTCTCCGGTGATTCTTGCTTCCGGAACAGCTGGTTTCGGTCTTGAACTGATGGAGCAGAATAACCTGGTCGGAGTTGCGGCTGTAGTGTCAAAGGCAACAACCCTGAAGCCCACCCCCGGGAACCCTCCACCAAGAATTGTCGAAACAAGATTCGGTCTTCTGAACTCAATCGGACTCGCTAATCCCGGTGTTGATGAGATCCTCCTGAAAGTACTTCCGGAAGCCGCAGGACTTCCGGTTCCTCTGATAGTTAACGTTGCCGGTGAAACGGTGGATGAATTCCCGGCGGTGATTGAGAAGCTTGAACTTTCTTCGGTTCCTTTCGGGTACGAAGTGAATGTTTCCTGCCCCAATGTTGCCGCGGGGGGTATGACCTTCGGTGCCTCTCCATCTGCTGTCGAGGAGATATCGAGGCTCGTAAGATCTGTTGCATCCAGACCTTTCAGTGTAAAACTCACTCCCAACGAGGGAAGCATTACTGAAGCCGCGCTGGCCGCTCAGGCCGGTGGGGCTGACGGCGTGACCGTCTGCAATACTTTCCTGGGAATGAAGGTGGACTGGAGAACCGGAGAAGCTCCTCTGAAGCGTAAAGTGGGCGGTTACTCTTCTCCCGCTCTCCTTCCTTTGACCGTGGCAAGAGTTTATAAAACCCGGGAAAAGGTGGATATCCCGATAATTGCTTCCGGCGGGGTAAGCTGCCCCGAGGATATACTGGAACTGCTGTCCGCTGGAGCATCGATGGTGCAGGTCGGTACCATGCTGATGAGAAGACCGGATGCCGCGAAAGAACTGAGAGAGGGTGTTATCGGCCTTCTTGAAAGCCGTTCTTCGTGAAGTCTGTACTCCTTCTGTCTGTTTCGTTCGTTCTTATCCTGTCCGGCTGTTACCTTGAATCAAATCCGGTGTATAGATCCGGGGGAATCTCCGCGGCGGGAAACCCGGCGGGATTCCGGCAGCGGGGGATCGCTTCGTATTACGGTGAGAGTTTCGATGGCAGAATGACTGCCAATGGAGAAATCTTCGATATGAACGCGCTTACCTGCGCACACCTTACACTTCCTTTTAATACGATTATCCGGGTAACCAATCTGGACAACGACAGGGAAGTTACCGTCAGGGTTAACGATCGGGGGCCATACGTTGGTGGAAGAATAATAGACCTGTCAAAGGGAGCCGCGGAGAACCTGGGTATGCTTGAGGCAGGAACCGCGAATGTGCTGCTGAAAGTAATCAATTAAGTCTGCCGAAGTTTCTTCGCTGTTATATTCACTCGGTTATCAAGGCGGTTTGTAAAATGTGTGAAACAAGATTGTACGTAGCTGTAACCAGTCGAGAAGTGTCCGGCCTGAAAGATTTCTACCGGAAGCTCGCCGGTCTTCCGGTCGGAATTAAAGTAGGACTCGAGCTGTTTGTGAAAGAAGGACCTTCTCTCCTTTATGAAATCAGAGAAGCAGGTTTTCCACTCTTTCTGGATCTTAAATTTCATGATATTCCTTTCACGGTTGCCGGTGCTGTAAAAGCCGCGTGTAACTACGAACCTGACCTTATCAATGTTCATGCTTCCGGCGGATTTGAAATGATGAAAGCGGCTTCGGATGCTGTTTTCGGGGAGACAAAGATACTGGCGGTAACGGTTCTGACGAGTCTGTCCGTTCCGGAACTTAAATCCCTGGGATTCGATGGAACTCCCGCCGATCTTGTCGGGAGAATGACCGTAATGGCGAAGAATGCCGGTATTCACGGTGTTGTGTGTTCTCCCCTGGAAGCCGCAATGGTCAGGGAGACAGCCGGTTCCGACTTTCTTATAGTGACCCCGGGAGTAAGACCGGCGGGAGAATCAGGGGACGATCAGAAACGCATCGCGACCCCTTTCGATGCCATCCTTGCCGGTGCGACTGCCCTTGTTGTGGGCAGGCCGGTTACACTTGCTGAGAATCCAGGAGAAGCGGCTGAATCAATTCTTGACGAAATTACGCGGGCTTTGCGCCAGCGGTAAAAGTTGAAGCACCTGAACGGAACAATCAGAATACTGGCCGTTGTGGTAACTACACTCAGCCTTTTCATACTTTTCGGAATTGACCCGGTTGTTCTGATTTCGGTTCGTTCAACCCTCAGAAAAATCGATCCGTCTGCATCCGTAGGAAGTATCCATGTTGCGCCCGGTCTGCTTCTGCTGGAAAATATCCGGTTTCCCGAAAAAGACCTGTTCCTGCGGAAGACCGTGGCATACTGGAGCGGCAGTCCGTTCGATCCTCGTCTGGACAGTGTCCTTATCTGCGGGGGGGCATGGGAACCGGCAAGTAATGGCGGTGACAGTGAAAATGAACCCCGAATCGAAAGAAGATTTCCTCCTGTAAGGTTCGAAAGATTAAGCGTGGTGAAAGGTTCCGATACCGTTACCGTTTCTGGAATGCTCTCGGGGCGGTTTCCCGGGGATTCACTGAAACTGGTAGTGGAAAGTTCCTGGCTGTCGGGCAGGGGGACGGTACACATCGGTTCCGGCCCGGACACCGTAATCGTAGACTGGTTTCGATGCAGCAGGCTTCCCGGGGGTATCGTTACCATGCCGGAAATAATCCGGGGTTTTGTTCTTGAGGGCAGATTGTCCGCGCAAATAGGTGATCACATCTTCGCGGAAGGGATGATTACCGGAATTGACGGGGAATCAGCGGAGGTTTGTTTCGAGCTTGATGATTCTTCCGGTTCACCGGAGATAGAACTTTCGACGGATCTGAAAAATGTAAAAGAAGTACTGATTTCAAGATTTGAAACTCTTCCGGGCGACGCGTTCACCGATTTCAATCCAACAGGTTCACTTGCAGTGAAACTCATTAATGCCGATACCCTGGGGGTATCCGTTGATGCCGGGCTTGATTCGTTAAGAATATACTCTCCCGGTCTGGCCGACGATACCGTTACTGCTTCTCTGACATTTGAATTCGACGGGCTGGTAATCCTCAGCTCAAGGGAAGTAAGTGTTGATTCCGGTACAGTATTCATCGGAAATGCTCCCGTATTTTTTGATCTCAGTGGAAGGTTCGATGAATATCCCAGGCTATCTTTTCGGTTCTGGAACGATTCACTGTCCGGCGAGGATATTTCATCATCGGTTCCATCCGGACTTCTCGGAAGCCTTGAAGGTCTTGAACTTGTGGGAAAGGCTTCTTTCGATATTCTCGTCGTGCTTGACTGGGAGACTCCCGACAGTTCAGATTTTCAGGCAGAGGTTGATGTGTCGGATCTCGGCGTTCGGGTCAGTCCCATATCCGTAGGTCAGTACAGGAACGGAGGATCCTGCCTTATGCGTGACAGCTGGGGTAACCGGAGGAGGATATACCTTGATCCGGACGAGAACCCGGTATTCGTGATGTTTGATTCATTGCAGCCTTCCTTTGAAGGATTGCTCCGATGTGCTGAAGATGCTACATTCCGCAGCCATAACGGTTTCTGCCTCTACCATATCAGGAATTCCATCAGGGCCGATCTGGAGAGCGGTCGTTTCACAAGGGGCGGTTCAACCATTACAATGCAGCTTGCGAGGAACCTGTTTCTGGGAAGGGAGAAGACACTTGCAAGGAAGGTACAGGAAGTATTTCTGACATGGAGACTGGAAGTTTACCTTTCTAAAGACAGAATAATAGAGATTTACGCGAACATTGTTGAACTGGGACCTGATGTGTTTGGTTTCCAGGAAGCCGCCCGGTATTATTTCGGCAGAGATTTCCAGGATATTTCTACGAGACAGGTGGCTTACCTGGTATCAATATTACCGGGTCCGCGCCTTTATCACAGGTTTTACAGAAACATGAACGTACCTGGATACTGGGAGAACTACCTGGACAGACTTATAAATATTTCAGAAAGCAGTGGATGGATAGATCCGGATTCAGCCTCCGGGGCCGGGGAGGAATCCATTTCATTCGGCCCGCGCAAGTCCGGCTTATCCGATGACCACTGGCCGGCAACGCCATCGGTTACTGAATAAGCGTAATCGGGAGGGTTTATCCGGAATGGAAATGCAGCCTGATCCTGCTTAACTCTGGTTAGAAATACCGCTTGGATGTATTATAAGTACAAGTTTGAACAGGTATACAACTCGATAACAGGGGGTTGACGTGGGCGAGAATGAAGCCGTTGAACTGAGACACGATGGAAATACATACAGGGCAGCAAGCAGAGAGATATTTTTCAGATGGGCAAGGGAGCACAGGATATCGATAGATGACAGCTACAGAATAGCGGGAACGGAAAAATGGATACCTGTATCCGCCAACAATGAGCTTAATATTCTTCTTGATCCGGAAAACTGGTGGAAGATTAAAATGGGTGGAAAGACTTACGTCGCGCCTGACTGGGATTCAATAGTTCAATGGGCGAAGGATGGAAGACTCTCTGCTGACGTCCAGATTGAAGGCCCAAAGACCCCCCCGGGAGGAATACTCGGTAAAGCGTCTCCGGAACTTTCACCGTATCTCAGAGAATGGATTCCCGATGACCCCGACAGAAAACCCGTCAGGCTCCGCTTCGATGGCAGAACGTTCATACCGGGGGATCTGGATACCCTTGGCATATGGATTCAGGAATCAAGGGTTCCCATGGATGCTGAGGTTTCCATACAGGGAGAAGAATGGCAGCCCGTAACGGAATGCGGAGCTTTCAAAAAGGATCTCTGGCCAACCGAGGCATCCATTGTTACTGAACGGAAACAGTCTGAGCCTGAAGTTAGTACCGAACCACCGAAAAGTGATGATACATCGGATCCTCCCCAAACCGGCAGCCCTTCCAGGGATGTTTCAGCCGCATCGGTCAATGGGTCGGAAACGGATGGAGGCCATTCTGACATTGATAAGAAGAAGATGTTCAGGATTGTTACAACTTACGGTGAGGAATACACTTTCAATGACCCGGAGGAAATACGTTCTCTCCTGAAAAGGAAAAGAATTCACGGCTTCGATGAGATAGAACACCCGAACCTTCAAGAGGGCTCAATGTTCGTCAGTGAATATATTAAAAAGTATATGCCTGACAGGAAACTATCCATCATTCTGATGATACTCGCCGTCCTTTTCGGATCTGCGGGTGTCGCTGCAATAGTGTTTCAGCAGCAGAACGCGGAGTGGATGCTCCCCGGGGGAATCGTTTCCCTGGTAATAGCCCTGATACTTATAATCCGGATAATCTGGAAGAGGTAGGATGAGGATTACCGATTTTATTTCTGCCACAAGAGACGGCGCGAAGATATCTGAAGAAAATATGTACGAGTTCGCTGCATCCATCGCTTCGGGAGATATCCCCGATTATCAGGTTGCCGCATGGTTGATGGCCGCGTATATGAAGGGTCTGCGAAAGGATGAAACCGTTGCCCTGGCTCTTGCTATGAGAGACAGCGGGAGGGTAATAAAGTGGAGTGATGGTTCTCCCCTTGCCGATAAGCACAGTACCGGCGGTGTCGGGGATAAGATTTCACTTATTCTCGCCCCGCTGGCTGCAGCCGCAGGTATCAGGGTACCCATGATCAGCGGAAGAAGCCTTGGACATACGGGAGGTACCCTTGATAAACTGGAATCCATTCCCGGAATGAACGTTCAGATATCCATGAACGAATTCGTTGATCTGGTGGAGAAAAATGGAGTGGCAATGAGCGGTCAGACAGATGAACTGGCTCCCGCTGACAGGAGATTGTACGCTTTGCGGGACGCTACTTCCACTGTGATGTCGATTCCCCTTATCTGTGCCAGTATATTGAGTAAGAAACTGGCTGAGAATCCCGATGTTCTTGTATTCGATGTCAAGGTTGGCGAAGGTGCTTTCATGAAGGAATTTTCCCTGGCGGAGAAACTCGCCGGGGAGCTTTCAGCCATAGCCAGGGGCGCAGGCGTAAAAGCGGAAGCTTTTATTACTTCCATGGATTACCCGCTTGGCATGAAGACAGGCAATGCCCTTGAAGTACGGGAATCGCTCGATGTTCTTGCCGGTGGAGGTCCGGATGATGTGAGGGAACTGTCCGTAAAGCTTACAGCTTCGATGCTGTACCAGGCCGATCCAGTTCGTTTTCCCGATACAGCTTCAGCGATCAGTCTATGCGAAGAGCTTCTGGAGAACGGTTCAGCGATGAACAAATTCGTAACCATGGTTCAATCCCAGGGAGGTGATCTTGATGCTTTCGCTTCTCTACCTTCAGCATCGGTGAAAACGGAAGTTAAAGCGTTGCGTTCGGGGTACTGGAATGGGGTGAACGCCTACGAGGTTGGTGAAGCTGTCAGGGCACTCGGAGGAGGGAGATACTCTGTTGATCAGAAAATCAGGCCGGAAGTTGGCTGGGAACAGATTGTTCCGGGTGGTACTCGTGTAAACGAAAATGATATACTTGGACTTGTTCATGCCGTATCCATGGAGGACGCGAAAACCGCGTCGGAGAGAATCGCGGGCGCGGCTGAATGGGATCAGCCATCGAATCCTCTTATCAGGAAAGTAATATGAAATCTTTTTCCCGCATAGATATGAGTACGCTGCCGGATAAATTGCACGACAGAGGAATCCTGTCGGATAACGGACTGGAAAGACTGTTGAGGTACGATGACGTTACAGATGATAATTTGCTGAACATACTGGTGGCCCGCGGGTTGGTTTCCGAGGAGAGTCTTTTCAGGTTCATTGCCGAACTTGCCTCGCTGCCCTACAAGGTGCTGGATCCACTCGAGCTTGATTACGAGGTTGTCACAGACCTTCTTCCCGGAGCGTTCGCGCAGAAACATCATATCGTGATCTTTGATGAGTCTGAATCTTTCCTTAAGGTTGCCACGAGCGATCTGGAGAATACAGGATCTCTTGATGATCTGGTTCATATGCTTGGCAGGGATATTGAGCTGTACGTGGGAAGACCTTCCGAAATCGCCAGGGTCATCAGACAGTTCTACGGGCTTCACGGGTCAATTGTTGCCGCTGTTAAAGAAATGGACTCGAAAAACGGAGTTGACCTCGGTAATCTGGAGAGGTACGTTTCCAGCGAAACAGATCAGAAAGTCGAGCCTACCGACCGTCCTATTATCAACGCTGTTAATCACCTTCTTCACTACGCCTTCGAGGAAAGAGCAAGTGACATACATCTGGAGCCTCATAGAAAAGGAACGGTCGTCAGGCTTAGAATAGACGGAGTCCTTCACGATATCTACAAGATTCCCCAAAAGCTTCACCTGCCTATAATGTCAAGGATCAAGATGATAGCCGGGATGAATATAGCCGAGAAAAGAAGACCTCAGGATGGCAGGATCAGAACCTATTTCGAGGGGAAGCCTGTAGAGATGAGGGCTTCCACCATTCCCGTGGCTTTCGGTGAGAAAGTGGTTTTGAGAATACTGGATCCGGCATTGCTGATGCAGGACCTTGGCACACTTGGTTTTGATCATGAGGATTTGCTCAGGTACAAGGCAGCTATAGGGAAGCCCAGCGGAATAGTTCTTGTTACCGGTCCTACCGGCAGCGGTAAAACAACAACCCTGTATTCATCACTCACTACTCTGGCCACTAAAGAGAAGAACATTACAACAATAGAGGATCCAATCGAATTCATAACAAACGAGTTTAACCAGATCTCCGTTCAAAGGGCGATTGATCTGACTTTCGCAACATCACTGAAATATATTCTCAGACAGGATCCGGATATTATCATGGTTGGGGAAATTCGTGACAGGGAAACAGCGCAGAGCGCAATGAGATCTGCCCTGACAGGTCATCTGGTTCTCAGCACACTGCACACCAACGACTCCGCTTCCGTTGCCATCAGGTTGATCGACATGGGAGTGCAGCCGTATCTTCTTTCCACGACCCTTGTAGCAGTTGTGGCGCAGAGACTCGTAAGAAAAGTATGTGACAAGTGCAGTGAGGAGTACACTCCAACGCGTTCATTGTATGAGTCCATAGGCCTTCAGGAAGGGATTGTACTGAAGAGGGGCAAGGGCTGCAGAAGTTGCAGGGGAACCGGTTATAAGGGACGGATTGCCGTGTTCGAAGTACTCGAAATGACCGAAGAGATACGAACTGCGATAATGGAAAGAGCGTCTATTGATAAAATTCGCAGTATTGCCGTCAGTCAGGGAATGACAACTCTGCGTTCAAATGCCCTTTCCAAGGTTCGACAGGGAATTACAACTCCGGAAGAAATGCTGAAAGTTACAATGGGAGTCGAATGAAAAAATCAATACTGGCAGTCGTTATTTTGATCATGGCCTGTGGGAACGAATCTCCACGTGAGAATCTGAATACTGTCGATACCACAGCTTCAGATACCGGTGATTCGGTTATAGTATTGCCGGCGGGTCCGATGGAAGTCGCTCTCGATTTTTCTAACAGGCTTGGAATGAATGATCCCGGCTGTTTCGAACTCATTTCGGATAAATTCGTTGATTCACTTTCTGTGGACACACTTTCCCCTCAGCAGGTTTTTGGAAGATGGAGGGCTTTCGACGCGGGCGGGCGTCTTACGGCGATAGAGGAGAGTTCGGATGGTCGAAGAACCTCCTATTATTGTACAATCAGAAGAATGGAGCTGCCGGCAATCGTTCGTATTGATTTTTTACTTGCCGACGATGCATGGTTAATCGATGGATTCGGGCTTGAGCTTCCCAGGGAAACCGAAGATTCACTTACGATAGAGCAGCTTGCCGATCTCGTTCTTATGTACCCGAGAGTCAGAAGTGAAATGCACATCGTAAGAACCCTTTACGATGATTGTATTATAGACTCGATTCGAAGTTACGCTTCCCTTAACGCCGCGGTTGAATCGGGTACCGATTTCCGCGATTTTCTACAGGACCTTCAACCGGAGAGTTACGCCGTTCTGGCGGAGAGCAATATCAGAAGAGCTGGCAAATACCAGATTATTAAAGATAGAGCGGATATCGGATTCTCCGACCTGCCCGCTGACCTGGTTTCTCTTATAAACATCTGGAAGGAGATGGCTTACATATCAAAATCTGTTCTGAGCCACAGGCATGAAGCAATGCAGAGGTTGTACTCAGGAGGGATATGGGTTGAGCCGGACGTGCTGGAAGATGAAGAGAGGCTGGCCGGATTCCGTGAGTTTTTCCTTTCCGTAAGCGATCTTGTGGAAAAAAGAGATTCACTTTCCCGCACGTACCCGGTGATACTGACCTCCGGTTCCAATGAGCCGCTGGCTCAGGTCGCGATTGATCTTGATCCTCATCAGCTTGAACAGAAAATGGACAGCGATGTGGGAGTTGTGGTCTGGAGAGCCCTCGCGGTGGAGCTTAACGGCGACAGCGACCCGGAAAGAGTAATTTACTGGGCGGGTAACCTGTTTCTGTTTGAAGGTACGGCTTCAGGTTACAAACTGGTTTGGAGAACTTACGAAGATTACGAAAGCGATTTTCATCCTGATTTTGTTTCACAACCTTCAGGCAGACCGGGTTGCCGGGAAGTAACCTTTACCGGAGTAGGTGGGGAATACGAGTATTTTCTGGGTTATTCCGATCTTGGAAAACCTCTGTTCAGAAGAATGCGAACCATACTTTCGGATACTTCCGGTGCGGAAGAAAATCTTCAATGAAGAAGATCACTGCCGTTCTTTACTGGGTTTCCCTTGCCTGTATAACCGGACTGTTTTTTATCGGGGGATTTGCGTACAGGGTTTATGGAGACTGCAGTTCGTCTTTTCTTGAAGCGAGGGGTAATCTGCTGGTAGCCGGTCTCAGGGGCCATGAACCCGCAGCGGCAACCGAGATATACGACAGCAAGGGTAATCTCATGGCCACAGCATGTGTTGAGAACAGGTATCCGGTCACCCTCGAAGAAGTTTCCCCCTGGGTAATCGACGGATTTATAGCTACCGAGGATAGAACCTTTTACGAACACCACGGAGTGAGCCTCAGAGGAATAGCCAGGGCTGCGCTGCATGATATCAGAACCGGCGAAAGACAGGGCGCGAGTACTATTACCCAGCAGCTTGCCAGAGGACTATTCCTTGTTCCTGACCAGACCATCCAGAGAAAGATCCAGGAAGCTTTCATAGCGATGGAGATTGAAAGACAGTTCGATAAGGACGAAATACTCGAAATGTACCTTAATCAGATTTACTTCGGTTCCGGAGCGCACGGTATAGAATCAGCCGCTCGAACCTATTTTAACGGAAGAACGGCGGCAGAACTTTCACTGGCTCAATCCGCGATGCTCGTGAGAATGGTTAAGAATCCCAGCGGTTTCAACCCTTTACAGAATCCCGGGAGGTGTCTTGCCCAGCGGAACGTAGCCCTCGGGGTGATGGCAAGTGAAGGGTTCATCACGGAGAAACAGGCTGAAGAAGCGATGGATACGCCCCTTGCGGTTGAAATTCACCGTCCCGAAATTGAACAGGAATGGACGTATTTTT